>NZ_JAAEDR010000014.1:0-368510 GCF_013344995.1 Snodgrassella sp. ESL0304 | reverse complement strand
GAACAAGCAAGAAAAATAACGGAAGAATGGTTAGAAATATATAACACAGAAAGACCGCATGAAGCATTAAATAATATGACACCAATTGAATATAGAAACATGAAACAAATAGCATGATTTTCTACTTAGTTTGTGTGCTAACAATGGGGTATTTACAATGATTGTTCCAAATATTTTAATTTAAAACATGAATTTTTGATTGTTTATCACTTCCCAATAATTCTTACTTTATCCTATAGTGCCATTTTATATTTTTATTATAAGATATACTTTTCAATAAATTTTCCAATATGTATTTGCAGTAATCTGTATTTATACACTGATTACTATTGTGATTTCAGGGAAGATTAATCAGAAGCAGAGGAGGTAAATAATCAGATTATGGTAGCTCCTAAAGTATTCTGAAAGTGCTTTAATGCCCATGAATGTCCTACCGGGTCAAAGCTGGCAACAGCATGCTGATGCACGACAATCTGATAATTAAGGTTATATGCATCAACTGCTGTATGTAATACGCAGATATCAGTACATACACCGGTTAAATGTATTTCGGTAATATTTCTTTCACGCAGGCGTAAATCCAGATCTGTTCCGCTGAATGCAGAGTAGTGGTGTTTATTCATCCAGTAAACTTGCGGATTGGTTTGATTGGCTATGTAGAGCTGTTTCAATGAACCGAAGAGATTCTGACCGTGGGTACCTATGATATTATGCGGCGGAAATAATTTATTTTCCGGATGGTACTTATCATCAGGTTCGTGCGCATCAATTGCAAATACCACAAAATCTTTCTGCTCAATAAACGTTCTGGTCAGATTTACCATTTCGTTTTCTATGGCTTGTCCCGCCTGACCGGTTGTCAGTGCTCCGTCTGTGGCAATAAAGTCGTTGGTATAGTCGATTGAAATAAGTGCTTTCATATGTCATTTATCAAATTGTTATTGTTGTCTGAGTTTTGTGAATTATAAATCATAAGTTAAACTGATTTTATTTTATTGTGTCAATTGGTGTTTATATAATTTTATTTTTAGTCAAGGTTGAATTCGCGAATTCGAACCTCGTTTCCGTACTGAATCTTCTCCTAAGAATTTCTAAAATTTATATAACTATTTGAAATAATAAAATTAATATTAAATTTATTGTCTATTGCAATCTATTTAACTCTACTTATTAAAGCAAGTACATTTAAGTCCACAGCTATATTCATTTTAGACAGCTGTTTTAACTGGGTATTTTATTTCCTATAATATATTTTTTAGGTCAGGTAGATACTCGATCATTACAAGGTAGTGTTTCTTAGTTCCTAGTTATTTTTGTCATGAAAATACTTTGAACAACGAATAAGAGGATAACACTTCCAACCGATTTATCAATCCGATGAGCCAAATCTACCCTTAATGTATATATCCTTAAGGACAGGGCTGGTCTTTACCTTAACATTAAGCAGAACATTACTAGGCAATCGCTATTTCGCTTTTACTGAGAAAGTATACAAAAATGGATCTCTTTCGAGGATTAACTCTGATATAAATTTATAGAAAGTACGTTCTTAACGGCAACAGTCTCTGTATTTAATCACATCGGGTGTTAACCCGTGTACGGGCGAAAAACAAGATTAAAATTTTTGGAAAATTTTTTCAGATAAAATTAATTTTTGTTGAGTATGTACAAACATAGAAGGAGTTTAAGTTTAGAAAGTTAGAAAGGCCAAGCTAATCATCGATAAAGTACGCATATTCAAATAGAGAAAAGCGAGGAGGATTATTTATTGCGAAGAAGTATCGAATCTGGTCAAATAAGATTTTTCGTTTGTCATCACTGAAGGATTTATTGTCCGTAATCCCGCAGGAAATTTAGATATTGTAGCCCTACAATCATTAAAGACCAAGTAAAAAGATATCAACAAAGACAAGAATACTTATAGGAACTGATTACTATCGGCACTGGTTCCAACTAGTATAGATTAAATTTTGATGATAATTACTGCTATTAATTAGGATATGCAAATATATCAAATTCTGTAAAATTAATTCTATCATCTAAACTATCAAAAATATTTTGATTAAAAATTGATTCATTTTTCAATATTTTTAGAATTTTTGTATCATTCACCCATGAATGGTTCCATAGTTGTATCTGTTTATTTTTTAAAGCTATTTGGCATAGATGTTCAGAAAATTCTATATCAGGTAACTTATTTTTTAACATGCGTTGTAGCCATATTTGAGCAAATCCGGAATCAGACATACGTTCTAGCTTTTGATAAACTTTCATTGCAAGATTTTTTTGTTCTTCCTCATTCAATATAACTAAGAATTGACTAATTATAGCGCAACAAACCGAAATACTTTTAGGATTTAGATAAGCAATATCTGCGACAATACTGATGATTTGTCTTGAGTATTGACTAAGATTTTTATCCTTTTCTTTTGTAATACGTTTTTGAAATTTGTTAAGTGCTGTTGTGAGACTACCAGAGTTTGGATACTCTAAAGAATGGTATTTAATTAATAGAATATGTTTTTGTAATGTAAGATTATTTATTTCTGGATTTGGTAATTGTAACCAGGCTAGTTTATCTTTTTTGATAGATGCCATGACAACATTATTATGATCTTTTGTTTTACTTGAATTAAGTTTTAAACCGAATGGTCTCAATATTTCAGATAGTAATTTTAAAATAATTTTTCCATTATTCGTAGAGTTTACAAAAATTCTATAATCATCTCGGTATCTGAGTATAAAATAATCATCAATATTATTTTCTTTTATTTTTCCTGTTAGTAGCTCATCAACATATCCTAGAACCATTTCGGCTATAAAATCCATTAAAACAGAGCCTTGTGGTATACCATTTGTTTGTTGGTACTGTGCCTCCTGAATGCTAGAATCAATAAAATTGCCAAGCAAGTCTCTCCCACGATTTTTTTTTGCAATCTCTTTTGTTTCAATAGCCCATGCGATAGAATGTGTATAAATTGAACTATAACAATCTGCTATATCTGTTTCAAATATAAAATCATAATCAATGGATAACGCTATTGACTCCTGTTCTACAGCTTCCCACCATTGTGAGATTTGTTGAGCTTTGTCTCTTTGTTTATTTTCTGCTTTGACAGGTATGCTTAAACAGCGAATTTTAGGGTTCTGTTGAAATTTTTTAAATCTTTCTTTTATTTTGCTCCAGCTTTGTGGTTCTGTAATTTTATCTACTAAAGCAACATATACTAAAGGATGGATGATCTGTAAAGGTCTCCATGAGAGCTTGCCATCTTTATTTGTATAAAGAGTATAATTTACATCATCTAGATTTTTTATTTTTTTTAAGTTAGATAATTCATTCAGTGTTCGATGATTTAATTCCTCAGCTAATTTTTGCAGCAACTCTGTAAATGAGAAATATATTGGTAAATCAATATTGCAATAGCTTTCATGTTTTAGAAAAAATTTTTTTGCTGAATCATTTTGTAAATCTAAAAGAGATTTTCTAGATGCCATTACTTAATTCTCATATTGCTTCTTATAAAAAGCTACATTTTATAATTATTGTGAAGAGGATTGACTGATAATTTTTTAAACTTGCTTAGATAATATCCATAAATCGTTTTTAGTTGGAAATGTTAGTCAAAAATATAACACTGTTTTCTGGCTATTGTAAATAAATGGTATTAGCTAAAACAATGATATGTATTTTATAATTTTGTTAACTATTTAGACATTTGCTAGAGAGAAAGTCTGACAAAATATTCAATACTTTGTTGCAGGGCACTAGTCTGGTTTTGTTTATCATTGAGCTAAAGCATTTGTAGTGCCAACTATTATTCTTTCTTAATTAATATATTTAGCGTTAGTGATTTCAGTATTTTACTATTGTTAATAATTCTTCTCTGTGCTTTATTAAGTGGCGTTGTAATAAATATTGCAGCAGCCTGATTTAAGAAATATTTATCATTATTTAATTTGGTAGATTAAGCGAAAAGTTTGTTCCTCCTTACCATTGTGACTACGAAAGGGAAGTTTATGTTTTGTTTCATCGGTTCTGATACAAGGCATTTTCTTCTTTCCTACAGGACAGTTAGTTAATGAAGCTCTTGCTCCTTGAGCTTCTAGATTTTGAATAGAATGCTCTAAATAAGTTAGCTCTGCACGTCTGTTTTCAATTTCATCAAAAGTAGGTATATAGCAAATTACAAATATGAGCATCATCACAAAGCATAAAGCTAAAACGGACCAATTAATAATAATTATCTTCCATTTTAATTTTTTTGCTGCTTCAGCTAAGGTATCTGCAGTTTGTTGGGCTTTTCTATCAAGTTCTTGTAAGTCACCTATTACTTTTGTGGAGACAATATTGGCGCTTGTTTCTGCGGCACCTTTAATGGTATTCGGAACATCTTGAATAAATTGGTGAACAGTATGTTCAATAGTTTGATGCAGTTGCATTGACCTTTTAATAGCATTTTTGATGTCTTCTTGGCTTTGTGTTTGGTTATTCATTAATATAGCTAATGCATCAAAGCCATCTTGCAATTGTTTATTCATTACTTTGTATTCGTCGTTATTATTCATAATTACCTCTCAAAGCTTGGTCCATCTCTTTCTATTTCTCTTCTATGTCTGATGATGTGTTGTTGTTTAATTTCTACTTCTTTTCCTTTCCACTCTTGCTGTAGAGAGTTTCGCCAGTATTTATAATCCTTTCTTAGATCCATTATATCTTTCATCACCACATAATGAATTTCACCTTTAGGATTGATGGATAGTAATAATCCTCCTGAACCACATTTTCCACCATTACCTAATGTTTTACGTACTATATTTAAATACCTTTCAGCATCTTCTGGAGTATAGTCATCTGAACCATTGGAGACATCGCTTGCGATATACTCAATAAATTTATTAAATACATTTGGCTGATGCTCTGGTAGTGAATTCATCTCAACATAGGGACCAATTCTGCTGACTAAGGTGTGGTTATTCAAATCATCTTGGGTTACGCTAGTTTCTATATACCAATGGATTTTTTTAGAGATTGATAGCAGGTCGTAATATTGTTCATTCTTTAAGATATTTTCTAGCATCTTATGACGGATTAATTCTTTGTTAGAATGATTCTTAGCTTCCTTGAATTCAATTAAGTAAACTTTGTTTCCTAGCTTAGCCATTAAATCACCTAATAACTTATCAGCAGGTGTCTGCTGCAGTAGATTAATATGGCTAGTAAATGATAAATCAGTATTTTTAGAGCCAATACGATAGCCTAATCCAAATAGAAAGTTACCGATAATGATGTTCTCGTAGATTTTCATAAAGTGTTTGACCTTAAGACAAAGAATTTTCAACTTTCTGATTGTTTAACTTCATTAAATAGTATATTTTCTAAGGCTTTATTTATTAAGATGACCGCTTGTTTGCCGCAAAACATCCGTAATCCTGCGAAGTATTTGTTTGGGATGATTTGTAAGTCTCAGTTAGGAGCGTTTAGGACCACTAGGTTGGATTATCAAGATCAGGTTAAGTCTATCATTATAACACTCATATATTAGCTTTAAAAAATACTCGCTTTAGTCAAACTAAAGCGAGTGCTGTTATTTCACTGTAACTTGACCATTCATTAGCATGGGGAGAAGAAAATCTCTTAGTGAGGCTAGACGAGCATTTTCATAATAATTTTTAATAATTTTTCTAATAATCGGGTTGGAAATATTACTAAATTTTTCAATTGTTTGCTGCTGAAAAGGAATTGCATAATCAATTATTAAATTTGGATCTATTCTTTTATGACTATTTGATGTTCCTGTGGACGATTGAGAGCAGTAATCAATAAATGGTTTCGACGTGGTTATACAATACAAAAAACTTTTACTTTCAAAATTATCTGTTCTTAAAACCACAAATTCAGTTGAACATATTTGGTCTTCTGCAGCCATTGGATATACTACTCTATTAAACCAAGGGTTTAATTTAGATACTAATAAATCATTTTCGGTAACTCTAAACTTATTACTTTTAATGTTGCATCCATACTCTATTTTATATATTTTATTTTCGTCAAACTGTGGAATACTAAAATATTTAAATATCTTTGAGGCACTCTTTTCTGGAATAATTGTTTCAGTTATTATGTTCGTTAGCGATGAAAGTCTTTTAAAAAGCCACCCCTCAGGTATTTCACGTTTTAAAGTGCTGTTATAAACCATCTTACCGCCTGAGCTTTTATAAGGCTTTCCTTCTTCATTAGGAAAATCAAACTGTACAAACCAATAGTCATATAAGGTTTTCGCCATAGCTTCTAATTCAGTATTAATGCGGTTGTTTAGTTCGATTTTTTGATCAATCAACATTAGTACTGAGGAGATTTTAATTTGTTCTTGCTTACTATCAGGTAAATAAATAAGATAATTTTTGATATCATTTGAGTTCAAATTTTTTCTTATTCCTGATGATAGGTTACGAATATTTTGGTATTGTGTTTTTAAAAAATAATAAACATATTCAAAGTCAGCATATTCAGGGTCTATTTCTATATTACAACATGCTTGATTGGTTGCCATTTCAGTCTTTAAAATAGATAAATTACCACGTGTTTTTCCCTCTCCATACATAGCAATTGATAGAGTGTTTTTAGGGAATATCTTCATATTGTTTTTTTTAACAGCTTCTTCAGAAATATATTCTTTTGTATCAAAAATATATTTATTACCTAATTGCTCTGTTTTTAGCCACGGTACAGTAGGATTGACCCAAAATAATGGATTACTCCTTAATGGAGTAAGTCCACTTGAAATATTTTTCGCTATACTTGATAGTGGCTTAATAATCATACTTCAACCCCGCCAACTGCTTTTTAATTTCTTCTTCTAGTTCATGGGACTGTTTAAATAGATTGTCTAAGTTTTGAGTATAACCTTGCATTTTGGCAGCAAATTCTTCTGGAGTAATATCCACGTACTCAATTTTTACGTCAAAATATTGTCCGGCGCTTAAAGAGTAGTTTTTGTTGATAATGTCCTCATAACTCACCACAACTGAAAAATCTTCATGTGCTTGTTTTTGGTTGAAGGCTTCGGTAATTTGTTGTTCTTCGGCTGGGGTGAGTACAGTTTTTTGGTTTTTGCCGTCTTTCACTTTTTTACCAAGGCTGGAAGCATCAATCAAAACTACCTTATCTTTATTGGTGGCATCAATAAAGATAATCGAGACATTAGTGCCAGTGGTGGCAAAAATATTGCTGGGCATGGAGACTACGCCTGCCAGCATTTTATTATTCACCAAATGCTCACGGATTTTTTTATCAATTCCTGATTGTGCCGTAATAAAGCCGGTGGGCACGACTACGGCTGCTTTACCTGTAGGTTTTAAGGAAGTGATTATATGCTGTAAGAACAATTGGTAAATTTCCATTTTGTCCTTATCTTTGGCTTTGATTTTTGGAATACCGGCAAAAAAACGGTCTTCATTGGCTTTGGTGTCTAAATCATTGCGATAGTCGCTAAAATCAAGCTTAAACGGTGGATTAGATACAATATAATCAAACTGTTTTAAGTGGCTACCTTCTTTATGGTAAGGATGCAATATAGTATTACCCTGTATCACATTAGGTATAGAATGCACGAGACCATTCAAAATCAAGTTTAAGCGTAATAAGTTAGAGGACTTTTGTGAGATGTCTTGGGTATAGATGCTACACCGACTCTCACCAATAGCATGGGCGACGTTCATTAATAGGGTGCCTGAACCCGCCGAAGGGTCATAACAGCTGACATTATTTACTTTACCCCGTTGTTCAACAGGCACAAGCACCGCCGCCATAATACGAGCCACGGCATGAGGGGTGTAATATTCGGCATATTTACCACCACTATTGCTGTTATAGTCTTTGATCAGGTATTCAAAAATAGTAGCGTAGAAGTCAAAGCCTTTTGAGAAAATATGTTCAAAGCTAAAGGCTACCAGCTTGTTAATGATAGCACGACAGAAGTCATCTTTTTTGCTCTCGTCGGCAATAAAGTTGCTGACGCGGTCAAACAAAACTACCTTAGCCCCGCCTTCTGTTTTAATGGAGAATACGTCGGTATTGCTACTGGCAATGTCGATTAGTGTGTCATCAAAGATTTTAGCAAAATCTTTTTGATTTTGGTTGTTAAACAAATAGCCAATAAAGTGCACAGGCTTTAAATGCGCAACCCCCGCGGGTAAACGCAACAGGAGCATTTCGTATTGTTCACCCTCCATTGAGGTCAATACTTCTTCCCACTTATCGGCTTTAGCTATGTGAGGATCCGTTTTTTTAACGGCTGAAGCAAATTGGTCGTTTAAAAACTTATAGAGAAAAGCTTGGGTGATGATTTTAAATTCGTTGCCATCGTTACCCAGGCCATAGTTAGCACAAATAGCTTTTAGATCGTCAATTAAGGTTCTAGTTTGTTCTTGAAAAGAGAGTTCTACTACCACTAATGAGCTCCGTTAGTAAATTCTTTAAGGTATTCTTTAACCACCAGCTCATTAATATAATGAGAGGTAGCAGGATTTAATTTAATCTGTTGTTGCGTCATAAATTGGTTAATGACCGTCGGCATAGTAATTTGTTTAAAATACCCTTCATTATTTAGAAGTTGTAAATTTTGTAATACTTGCTCATCGGTATCGTGTTTTACACCATTTAATGCTTCGAAAATTTTACGTTCATTCGCGCTTATTTCGTTTTTTTCTGTTAAGCGTTTATGAATGCGGACATATTTTACATCACCTGAGTATTTTTGACGAAGCAAATTGTCCTCTCCATTTAATATTTTAACACGCTCATAAATTTTATTGAGTACCTCGGTATTGGCTTTCATTTCTTCTTGGGTGGTTGCACTCAAGTTCTTTTTCTTAAATAGCCGTTCCAGCTCTTCTTTTAAGGTGATAAATTTAGGGTCATCTTGGTCAAAATTATCGTTCAGCGCCTCACGGGTACGTCTAAGTGTTTTCTGATAATCGTCTGCCAGTTGCAGTTCTTCTTCCCCAACTTTAATAAATTCAAAGAGAATATCTTCTAAGGCAAGATTCAATAGGTTAGTGTTTTCTGTGCCTTTTTCTAGGCTCTCTTTCAGGTTGAGCAGATTAAGCCGATTAGTCGTTTCACGGTAAAGCAGGTTAAGCTTATTAAAATCGAGTTGATCTAAAAGGCTAGACTCCCCTTGTAGGCGAATAAGGTTGTATAGAGTCTTGGCATTAGCTAAGGCTTTTTTAAGCGCTAAAATCGTTTCACGATTGTCTATTTCATTAATTTGCTGTGAAAAAATTTCAGCATTGGTGATATTGTATTTAAAAAGTGCATCTTTAATCTGTTCGATTTCTTGCTGAATTTCTTGTTGCGATTTAAACAGCTGTGAGTAGCCCTCTATTTCGTCACCCAACTCGTCTTGTAGTTCTTCGAAATAAGCTTTATTGGTAGCATCAAACTCTTTGCGAATATCTGCAAAATCAACCACGTAACCATAGCAAAAATCTTTATAAGGCCGATTTACACGCGTTAGCGCTTGCAGTAGATTATGAGAACGTATTACACGCCCTAAATAAAGCTTTTTTAATCGTCTGGCATCAAAGCCTGTTAAGAGCATGTTAAATACAAAGAGTAAGTCGATTTTGCCTGCTTTAAAGTCTTCAATCCAGTCTTTACGCTGTTGTTTTGTACCTACGTCGTGCAAAATTAACGCAGCTGTTTTAACTTTGTTATCTTGCTTACGTTTAACAGTATATGTTGTGATTGGTTCTGCTACTTTTAATGGAGTCAGTTCATTATCGTTAGCCGCTGCCTGGTTGAGCAACTGGTTATTTTGTAGGTAACGATCATTAAATAGCTTAAAGAGTTGCTTGGCTTGTTCCGCACTGTCACAGATGACCATTGCACCAATGGTGGAGTCAGCAAGGACGCCTCTGCTTTTTTGAAAATCAGTAACAATATAATCCAGCATGGGTTCAACAAAGCTAGAGTGGGCATAAATAAATTTCTTATCTACATCACCTTGTTGAATCTCGGCTTCCTCTAAGGCTTTTTGTAAAGCCATTTTGTAATGAGTGGCGATTTCTTCACGGATTAGCCTTAGGGTGTAGCCATCGGCAATAGAGGCGTTATAGTAATATTTATGAATATAATCGCCAAATAATTGGCGCGAGTTATAGTCTGTACCTAATAATGGCGTACCGGTTAAACCAATTTTAATTGCGTTAGGGTCAGATTGCTCTAGATTGGCTAAAAAGCTACCTTTAGGGTTGTAGCTGCGGTGTACTTCATCTAGAAAGTATACCCGTTGAATACTGACATCATAATCGTTCATTGAAACAACATCGGGGTCATCCTTAAATTTTTGAATGTTGACCACGGTAATTTCGGGCTTACCAATATTATTATGAATCGCTTTAGTGGCTTTAATATCTTGACTAAATGCCTCACGCGAATCAATGGTATAAACAGTTAAGCCACGACAGGTAAATTCTCGCTGTGCTTGAGTAAGTAGATCGATCCGATCCACAATAAAATAAAATTTAGGAATAATCTGTTTTTGCTGAAAATAATCGGTTAAGAACCTAACATTATAGTAAGCTAGGGCTGTTTTGCCGCTGCCTTGGGTGTGCCAGATAATGCCTTTTCTAATACCCTCATTAAGTTTGTTCTCAATCGCTTTAGTTGCAAAAATTTGGGGGTAACGCATTATGTGCTTTTCAATCCCTTGTGTTTCTTCCACATAAGTAAGCGCATAGCGTAAAATAAAAGCTAATCTGTCTTTGCTTAATAATGAGGTACAAATACGGTTTGTTGGCCTAAGTTCATTTTTATTGAGCTGATACTCATTACTGCTTCGAAGCGTCTCTTTGTTATTATCTTTGAGAATTTCTAGCTCTTTTTGCTCATCCAACGGCTTAGAAAACTCAGGTAAAATTAATGTTTGTTCTTCTCTAAAGTAGTTAAAAATAGGCTCACCATAAGAGGCACTAGCATAGAAAGCGCCTTGTAGTGGTTGAACAGCACCATCTTCATATTCCATGTTATTAGAAAAGATCATAAACTGAGTTATATTTATAAAGCGCTTAAACTTTTTATTTTGAAAGCGTTTATTAATTCGATCACGTTCAGCTAATATTCCTTCAGGATTATTTGGTTTTTTAACTTCAATAAAGACTAACGGCATGCCATTAATGAGTAACGTTATATCGGGTCTAAATTCTTCATCACCATTTTTGTAGGTTAGCTCAGTCACCACATGAAAGCTGTTGTTATTAAAACACTCGAAATCGATAAGTTTTGTGCCTGAACTCGCTGTTAATTTTTCATAAAAGGCTTTACCTAAATCTTCATTATCTAACGTTAATTTTACTTCTTCCAGTAATCGCCTGACATCATCTTGCTCTAGATTAGGATTAATTTTTGCAATCGCTGGAAGAAATAATTCAGGAAAAATATTGGTGTTAATATCCCAATGCTGTGTTTTGAGTGATAAATACTGATATCCTAAACGAACCAAATGCATAATGGTTGGTATTTTAACGCGTGTATCTTCATTGAATGCCATAACTAATCCCCTCAATTTTTATAGCAGTCAAGACCAGATTTTATAATAACCCACTCTGATGATGATTTCAGTTGGGTGGTATCTAGCCTGAATTGTCACCAAGTAATGTTTGTGCAGATGCTGTTACTTGATGTATTTTTCCTTAATCAGTTAGATTATTATTATTGTAATAATCTACGTATTCGTCCAGATAAAATTTTAATGTTTTTTTACTCGATATAGTAATCTTTAGTATAAATTAAACTTTTATTAGCTTGGGAAACAGGCTTCAATTTGTATTGAATATAGATATTATTAACTTTTTTTGAGAATACTCCGCTCTTAACTGAATGTTCTTTGATTTTTGGATGAATCTCATTTAAAAAACGATCTTGGTTATGGATAGTCTGTGTAAAGTATTCAGATAGTTAATATTTCTTTAATTCTGGTTGTGATGCAGTTGCTTAGCTGAGTTCGGGTCATAAGCCAGTCGCCAGATTGCAGCTCGCTGCCAAGCAGGATGCTGCCGCGGCCGTAGCGGCTGGTGATGTTGTCCCATGCTCTCATTAGTTCAGGGCGGTGATTGTGCTGGCTGTGGCAGAGTAAATCTAACTGCCGGAAGGTGTGCACTGGTTCGATGCCACTCAGTTCAATTCCACATTTTTTATATTCGTAGCCGGAACGGTAGATGCTGTTTAACAGGTGCCGGGCAATGTGGTTGAGGGTGAGTGTGTCGTTACTGGCCTGAGGCAGTTTGGTAATTCGGTAGCCGTTGTATTGTGGCAGGTCGTGGCGAAAGCGGTTGGTGTAGATAAATACACCAATGATATGTGCCTGACTGTTTTGTTCGCGCAGTTTGGCTGCTCCGGCGGTAATATGATGGCTGATGGCCGCCTGTAAACCGTCAAGATTGGTGACCATGTTGCCGAAGCTGCGGCTACGGACAATATTCTGACGACCGGCTTCTTCTGTGATGAGTTCGCTACAGGGAATTCCCTGCATTTCCCGCTGGGTACGTTCGAGTACAACACCAAATTGTTTTCTTAAGGTTGGGGTATGGGCATTGATGAAATCCAGAGCGGTGTGAATGCCTTGGGCGGCGAGTTTGTGGCCGGTTCTGCGGCCGATACCCCAGATTTCGGTAACCGGTTCGCTGGCAAGAGCTCGTTGTCTGATATTCTGATTCCAGTCTGTCCAGACAACAACGCCATTGAAATGATGGCGGTGGCGTTTGGCCAGATGGTTACAAAACTTAGCTAGTGTACGGGTAGGGGCAATGCCAACGCAGGTGGGGATGCCAACCCATTGCTGGATACGGGAGCGGATATTGTGGCCGAGCTGATGCAGGTTGTTCAGACCGTGCAGGCTGGCAAAGCATTCGTCGATTGAGTAGATTTCAATGGCCGGTACCAGTGAGGCAATGGTGCTCATCATGCGTCGCGACAGGTCGGCATACAGTTCGTAGTTGGACGAGAAAACGATTAGTTTGCCTTGCCGCACGAGGTGCTGAATCTGAAAGTAAGGTACGCCCATTCTGATGCCCATGTCTTTGGCTTCATTGGAGCGGGAAATGACGCAGCCGTCGTTATTGCTCAGTACGATAACGGGTTGCTGCCTGAGTTCGGGGCGATAGACTCTTTCACAGGAGCAATAGAAGTTATTACCGTCAATCAGGGCAAACATGGGCAGGATTCAAGGCTTGCAGCAGATGTTTATGCTGACGGATGATTTGATAGATGTCGCGATCAAGCTGTCCTCGCGGCTGATTGAGCAGGGTTTGCAGTTCGTCGGTATTACCGGCACTACCTAGATAAATCCAGTGGTGAAAGATGTGGTATTTGTGCTGTTCTTTTATATAGGCGTAACCACTAAACGGCCATGCAGCCAGTTTAAGTTTCTGTAAGGCCAGTGCAAGTTTGAGGTTGTGCATGTTGGCGGTAATTTTGTTGATGCAGGCACCACTGCACTGATGCAGCTGATGGCGGAAGCAGGGGCGGTTATTGCTGCCTTTTTCGATCCCCAGAGTTTGCAGACACAGATCGGTGTTGCTGATGATGTTTTTAATGCTTTTCTGTGCATCGCTTTTGCTGTGAAACAGGCCGTAATAGTGCTGTTCGCGGTTAAGCTGAACGTGGCGCATGGGTACAATGCTCAGGGTGTTGTATCCGTTAGTATTGGTATTCAGCTGGAAGCTGAACAGGTCTTTCTGACGGCGCAGGCGGCGGTTGAGGATGGGCTGGCGCTGCTTAATCTGGGCTGATTCGGTGAGCAAGGCATCCAGTTCGCCGCTACAGGGGATAATGTCGATTTTTCTGGCTTGCTGTGACAGGCTCATTTCTTTGCTGTTGTGTACATCCTGACTGAAATGGCTCATCAGGCGGGTTTTAACTTGTTTGCTTTTGCCAATATACAAAGGAATGTCGTTGTCACCATAAATAAGGTACACGCCGTAATCGTCGCTGATGTTGTCCAGAACATCGCTGTGCAGGTGAGCGGGCAGGCTGGGGCGCTGCATGATGGTTTTACAGGCCTGATGCAGGATGTCTGCGGGAAAGTTGTGTCTGAGCTGCTGCCAGAAGTCGTAGATAGCCCGGGCATCGGCAAATGCCCGGTGACGGTTTTGCATGTCGAGGTTGTGGCGGGCAATAATTTTGTCCAGTCCGTGATGTTTGTGTTCGGGATAAAGCAGACGTGACAGTTTAACGGTGCATAGTTGCTGCGGGTTGAATGTTCTGCCCAGACGTTTAAAAGCGGCTTTGATGAAGCCGTAATCAAAACGCACATTGTGCGCTATAAAGATTCGCTCTTTGAAGATGGCTGCCAGCCGGTCGGCAATTTCATTATCGAAATAAGGTGCTTTTTCTACCATTTTATTGCTGATGCCGGTAAGAGACTGAATAAAAGGCGGAATGCTGGTATCAGGATTAAGCAGGGTATGAAAAGTTTGTGGCTGCTGCTGTCCGGCTTCTGTGTAAATAACCGCGATTTCGGTAATACGGTCGCTGGTGGTGCGTCCGCCGGTAGTTTCGATATCGACAAAGGCAAGTTGCTGATCTGAAAACATGGTTTCTGGGTTAGCGGATATGTTTGATAACGTAGGTTACGACGCCGACGATGGCAAGGGTGTCGCCTTCTTTTAAGCTGAAATTGGGATAAGACTGGCTGCTGTTTTCGGAGTGTAGTTCGATGCGGCTGTTATCCAGTTTGTGCAGTCGTTTGATGGTAAATTCATTACCTAAATCGGCCATGACGATATCACGGTGTTTGGGTGTGATGGAGCGGTCAATGATAAGCAAATCGTTGCGGCTGATGCCGGCATCCTGCATAGAATCACCACCGCAGCGTACGGCAATGGTGGCAGCCTGATTTTTTATCAGGTACTGGTTGAAGTCCAGATAATCGCTGATATAGGGTTCTGCCGGGCTGGGAAAGCCGGCGGGAATGGTTTCGGTGGCTAAGGGAATGTTGAGCCGCGTGAGGTTGTCGGCTATTTTCCAGCAGTCGGCAGGCAGATTTTGTGCCGGTCGCAGCGGGGTAACGGCCAGCTGATTCATCAGGTGTTCTACTGCCGGTATCAGGCTGACGGGAATGCGTTTGACTATTTTGGGTCCGGCAATTCTGGCTTTGCGTCCGGCGCCGGCTCTTACGCCGCCATGCTGATTGTGTTTTGCTGCTGTATCAACCACAATTGTGCTCATCTTGATTAAGTTATTTAATCAAGAATGGTAGATTTTTGATTTTTCTGCGTCAATTATGCCTGCTGCGGATGGTTGGTAATGGTTTGTTTTTTATCTGTTATGCTGTCGGATATTACCCATGCTAATCAAAGCTAACTTATTTTATAGTTTTGAATTGGTTTGTATTGATGTTATCGAATGCAGATAAATTGTGATGGCAGACAATAGGTTTACTGATGTTGTGCAGGCAGGGAGGCAGGACGGGTCGGATGGCTGTTTGAGCCTGAAGCGTTACTGGCTGAGTTTATTTCATCCGCAATCCGGTCCAGGGTAGTGGTGGTTTCCAGGTGAGTACTTTGGATATCCGAAGCGGTGATAGCTGCGGCTTCACTGACGCTGTGTGTGCTCTCATTATGTGAACAGGCTGTCAGGCAGATGAGTGTGAGAGTGAATAGTGGAAGAGAAATTTTCATGATAGTTGTACGGACGCTGATTTAATTCTGCTTATTATGATCGGGTAAGTGGTGTACAGCCACATTGGGTAAGCAGCTGAGTAGTTTCGTATACAGGCAAACCCATGATGCCGGTGAAGCTGCCGCTGATATGCTCGACCAGCATTCCGCCCAGCCCTTGGATACCGTAAGCTCCGGCTTTATCCAATGGCTCACCGGTAGCAATATAAGCGGCAATCTGTTCATCATTTAAGGCGGCAAAACTGACTGTACTGGTTTGCAGGGTCTGAAAGGTTTGATTTTGCCAATAGATGCAGACTGCTGTATGGACATGATGTTGTTGTCCTGACAGCAGTTTAAGCATACGAGTTGCGTCGTTGATATTTTCCGGTTTGCCGAGAATCAGGTTATTCAGGCTGACGGTGGTATCGGCACTGATAAGGGGAAACTCTGGTGGCTGTTGTTTGCTTTGCTGCCAGGCATTGAGTGCTGCACGGTTTTTCATGCTTGCCATGCGCTGAACATAATCTGTGGCGTTTTCATCTGGATAGGGGGTTTCATCGATCTCTGCATTTAGCCGCAATACATGGTAGCCAAGATTAATGAGGATTTCATGCCGGCGCGGGCTGCCTGATGCAAGATAGACGGTTAGCGGATTCATTGATACAGGATGATTATGTATGGTTGAAATTGACTACGGTTATTTTAGTATTGCTTTAAGTTAGCATGTTGCTTGTTAACAATATAATAAAAGATTATGCCGGATATTTGTTAGCTGCAAGTCATATCCGGTAGCAGATTAGGTTTACTATTATCGGTTTAATGGTTTACATCGACAATAAATCGTCCTCGGATTTTACCACTAATGATATCTTCTGCAATGTCGCGACACTGATTCAGCGATATGGTATGCGCGATATTTTCTAATTGCTGAATGTCCAGATGTCTGGCAAGAAAATCCCAGGCTGCAATACGTTTTGCCCGTGATGCCATGACGCTATCAATACCTGCCAGAGTGATACCTCGCAAAATAAATGGCGCAACTGTGGCCGGAAAATCCATACCCTGTGCCAGCCCACAGGCGGTAACAATGCCACCATACCGGATTTGTGCGCAGATATTAGCCAGGCTATGAGAACCAAGCACGTCAATGGCTGCCGACCATTGTTCCTTTTGTAATGGTTTGCCTGTATCAGACAAGGTTTTGCTGTCGATAATATGCTGCACACCTAGTTGCTGCAGATAATCTGTATCGTTGATTTTGCTGGTAGCTGCGGTAATGGTATAGCCCAGCTGAGTGAGTAACATAATTGCCACTGATCCGACACCGCCGGTGGCTCCGGTAACCAGAATATTACCCTGTTCGGGAGTAATGCCGTGTTCGAGTATACGTTGTACACACAAGATTGCTGTATATCCGGCGGTTCCGATAATCATGGACTGTCGGGCAGTTATGCCTGCGGGTAGGGGGATAAGCCAGTCTGCATTGAGAAAAGCACGCTGGCTCATGCAGCCCCAGTGGGTTTCTCCACAGCCCCAGCCATTTAAAATCACTTTATCCCCGGTTTTGAAATCCTTACTGTTGGTGCTAATAACGGTTCCAACACCATCTATACCGGGAATCATCGGCCACTGCCGTACTACAGGTCCGCTGTTGGTAATAGCCAGGGCATCTTTATAATTCAAACTTGAATACTGCACCTCAATCAGGGTATCACCTGGTTGTTGCAACAGGGTGTCTTCACTAATATTTTGGATATTGCAGGAAAATTCAGTCTGATTTTTTTCTAAGAGTATGGCTTTGGATAGCATGATGATATTCCTGTTGCAGTTAACTAGACGAATGGTCTGTTTTTATTATAGACCGGTTGTCTAGTTGTAAGCAATTATTGCCGAATCTATCTGAGTATATAAGGGATTTTGATTAAATTTCAGTTAAATAGAGTGTTATTGATTATGACTGGTAACAGATATTGGAAGCTGATTAATGGTTTTTTATCAGATTAAAAAACTGTTCGGTAAAGATATCCAGCGGCGTTGCATTTTTGAGCAGTTTGGCACGGCTGACTGCACCTTCCCAGCCAAGCCAGAAGAAGTAAGCCAGTTTTGTGCAGTCTGTTTGTGAACTGATTTCTTGCTGCTGTTGCGCCAGCTGCAAACAGCAGGCTATTTTTTCCTGCCAGTTGTGCAGGATGTTATTGAGTAAAGCAGGATAATTTTGTGGCAGAAGAGATTCATTCTGCATTAGTTCACCCACC
The DNA here is from genome assembly GCF_013344995.1 of Snodgrassella sp. ESL0304. NCBI lineage: Bacteria > Pseudomonadati > Pseudomonadota > Betaproteobacteria > Neisseriales > Neisseriaceae > Snodgrassella > Snodgrassella sp. ESL0304. The sequence continues at coordinate 350,589 of NZ_JAAEDR010000014.1, read as the reverse complement.
AGACAACCTCTGTTGAAATGATATTTGGCCATACTGGTTTTGGCATCTGTGCAGAATGCATTAATTCTGGCCAGTGCGGAAGAGATATTCTGGTTTAATAAATGTTGTTCCAGTTTTTCAGTAAAAAAGTGGTCGTAGTATTGGAGTATGGTTATGCCAAACTCTTCTTTACTCTTGAAATAGTGATAAAAAGAACCTTTGGGTACGCCTACCTGTTTCAGTATGCTTTCAATATTGGCACTGATGTAGCCGTGTGTGGTCATGGCTGCTACGCCGCTGTGAATAAGGGCGATTCTGGTGTTATTACCTTTGCGGGATAATGAGGGTGTACTGAATAATTCTGTCATTGTTATAAGATTTTTGCGGGCTGGTTGGGACAAATGGCTGTGGCAGGGGTCAGTTTGATTTTCCCTGTTTTCTGACGGCAGTGCGACATAGCCAGTCCAGACAGCTGATGGGCAGGAATTTTTTCAGATACCAGAAGAGGTGTGCCGGTACGGTAACCGGGTAACGTGCTTTAGGTTTGCTGGCATTGAGTGCACGGGCGCAGACCTGGGCGCATTGTTCGGCAGTCAGTGTAAATGGTGCGACAGAACCGGCTGCCTGCAGGCGGTTGAGCTGTGCCTGATAGGCGGCACGATGCACGCTGTTTTCAACATCTATATATTGTTTGAATTTAATCAGTGCATTGGGACGAAAGCGACTGGTGATTGGTCCGGGCTCAAGCAGGCTGATATAAATACCACTGGCATGAGTTTCATGACGCAATGTATCACAAAGTCCTTCCAGTGCAAATTTACTGCTGGTATAAGCACTGCGCCAAGGCATGGCTGCATAGCCCAGTATGCTGGAATTTACCAGAATACGGCCATGCTGCTGACGCCGGAAAATTTTCATTGCTGCGTTGATGCATTGCCATGTGCCGAATACGTTGGTATTAAACTGTTCCTGTAAGGCTGCCCGGCAAAGATCCTCGGCTGCGCCTGTCTGTCCATAACCGGCATTGCAAAATAAAGCATCAAGGTGGCCGAATTCGGCTATTACGGTTTCGATAGCTGCCTGTATCTGTTCATCATTGGTAATATCCAGTTGCAGACTGTGAAAACCTTCTGAACGTAAGCGCTCTACATCTTCTGCCCGACGGCAGCTTGTATAAACGTGCCAGTTGTCTTGTCGCAGAAGCTGAGCAGTTGCATACCCGATACCACTGGAACAGCCTGTGATCAGAATAGTTTTCATCATATTTATGTCGGTTGGAATTTAGTTACCGGATGTAGTTTAACATGCCGGAAAATGGATATGTCCGGGTTGTTTGACAGTTATGCTGTTGGCAGCAGGCGGTAAAATATCATTTTCCTGTCTGTGCGGAATATGCAGCTTCTGCCGGTAATCAAATTATTTTATTGCGTTATCAGCGTGCTTTATTTAATCGTTAATTAAAAGATTACTGTTCTTTTTCAGCTGCTTCATCATAAGCGTCGACAATTTTCTGTACTAACGGATGGCGTACTACGTCTTCGCTGGTGAACACGTGAAAATAAATCCCCTCAATGTTGCTGAGTTTTTCACGCGCATCTTTCAGACCGCTTTTGATATTTTTAGGTAAGTCGATCTGGCTGATGTCACCGGTAATCACTGCTTTGGCTCCGAAGCCGATACGGGTCAGGAACATTTTCATTTGTTCCGGTGTGGTATTCTGGGCTTCGTCCAGAATAATATAAGCCCCGTTAAGTGTGCGTCCGCGCATATAGGCTAAAGGTGCGATTTCAATCAGCCCTTTTTCCAGTAGTTTGGTCACACGGTCGAAGCCCATCAGGTCATAAAGGGCATCATACAGGGGACGCAGATACGGATCGACTTTTTGTGCCAGATCGCCCGGCAGAAATCCGAGTTTTTCTCCGGCCTCTACAGCTGGACGAACCAGTACGATACGTTCTACCTGATGTTTTTCAATGGCATCTACTGCGGCGGCGACAGCAAGATAGGTTTTACCGGTACCGGCAGGGCCCAGACCAAATACGACATCATGTTTTAATAATGCCTGTATATAACCGTTCTGACGCGGGGTGCGCCCGCTGATGTTGCCGCGGCGGGTGCGCAGTGTCCAGACTTTAGGTTCATGGTGGTCTGAGTTTTCCTGGGTGGTGGTTTTGGCTTCTACCGCAGCTAAATGGATGTCACTATCGCTGATATCGCGCTCACGCGCTATGCTGGCCAGATTCTCCAATGCTTTCACTCCTTGACTGATATGTTCTCCGCTTAAGGTAAAATGGTCAAAACGACGGGTAATTTCAAGATCCAGAGCTTTGCCCAGGCTGATAATGTGCTGGTCTAATACGCCGCACAGGCGTTGCAGAGAAATATTGTCTATCTGATGTAACTGATAATGGCTGGTTTGACTCATAATTACAATAAATAAAAAGATAAATATTGATTTTAATATGTAGTCAGGCTGATCGAAAGCAAGAGAGGATGATTTGATAATATTTTATCCGATAAAAGTGTTTTTTGTGTTTGCTTAAAGAAAACACCGGCTGACCTTGCCGGCAGAATTGAGTTGATATAGATTGTAGGTGTGGTGGAGAAATGCTGCAGGCAATTTATACTACTGCATATATAAATAATTCTGAAATGGAACATTGCATGCGAACTGCGACAATTACGCGTAATACCAGTGAAACAAAAATACAAATAAGTATTAATCTTGATGGCACCGGTGTAGGAAATTTTGATACCGGAGTGCCTTTTCTGGAGCATATGCTTGATCAGATAGCCCGCCATGGGTTGATTGATCTGGATATCCGTTGTCGCGGAGATCTGCATATTGATGATCATCATACTGTTGAAGATATTGGCATTGCGCTGGGACAGGCGTTAAAACAGGCACTGGGTGATAAATGCGGTATTACGCGTTATGGTCACAGTTATGTGCCGCTGGACGAGTCTTTGAGCAGGGTGGTGCTGGATTTATCCGGTCGCCCCGGTCTGGTGTATAACGTAGAGTTTACCCGGGCGTTAATCGGCCGGTTTGATGTGGATTTGTTCAGTGAATTTTTTCATGGTTTAGTGAATCATGCCATGATGACTTTGCACATTGATAATTTGCGTGGTTTGAATGCTCATCATCAGGCAGAAACGATTTTTAAAGCCTTCGGTCGTGCTTTGCGAATGGCTGTTACTCAGGATGAGCGAATGGCAGGGGTGATGCCGTCGACGAAAGGTACGCTGACTGCATAATGGTTTTGTATAGATTCTAATCCGCTGGTGTGTATACATTGGCGGATAAATTTATTTATGTCGGTCTGTACGAGTAATTATGAAACCATCTGCAATAATTTATTTTGCAAATCACAATTACTGATGGCTGTCTTATATACGTTATATTGTATTTGAAGTGATTGATTACAGTTTCTATCGGCTTGTACAACAAATTGCTGATGAATATGCCGGTTATTTATATCTTTAGGATTATTTTTTTACGGTTAGCTGTCATTGAATTTAACGGATAAAAATAAATGAAATCAGTCACCGGATAATAAAATTCTGATGGATAATATGGAAATAATCAGCATAATTGCTGATAAATATGTGTTTTTTTAGCAAGATTATGGCTACGTATCATAATCTGCCAGTTTCAGATTTTCAGCTATCCGGTGTTCATGTATGATAACAAGCTGTTTCTTTGCAGGCAGCCCGTTAGTGATAACCGGACTCCGGATAAACTTTTGCTGCAGGTATGTTCAGTTGATTTTATAAAGATATGAAGATGAAAGTAGCCATTGTCAATTATGGTATGGGAAATCTGCATTCAGTGCTGAAATCTGTACAGGCAGCAAACCAGTTACAGCAGATGCAGGCGGAAGTTATTCTGACAGCCGAACCGGATGAGGTATATCAGGCTGATAAAATTATTTTTCCCGGTCAGGGGGCTATGCCGGATTGTATGGCTGCTTTGCAGCGGAGCGGATTGGCTGATGCGCTGGAAGACGGATTGCGGCGCAAACCGTTTTTTGGTATCTGTGTTGGCGCGCAATTGCTGTTTGAATGTAGCGAAGAGGGTAATACGGCCGGATTAGGCTGGTTTCAGGGTACGGTACCGCGTTTTCAGGCTGCATTAAGTACTGATGGCAGACCACTGAAAATACCGCATATGGGCTGGAATCGTGTACATCAGATGCAAGAGCATCCTTTATTTGCCGGTGTGGCTCAGGATGAATGGTTTTATTTTGTTCATAGTTATTATCTGCGACCAGAGGATCCTTCAATTATTCTGGGTACGGCTGATTATGCCGGTAATTTTGCCTGTATAGCAGGCAGAGATAATGTTTTTGCTACGCAGTTTCATACAGAAAAAAGCCATGCGGCCGGTTTGCAGCTGCTGGGTAATTTTTTGCGGTGGGATGGTACGTTTTAATTGAAGTAAAGGTACCGGTGTTTAACTCGTCAGTATATTTGAATTTAATATGTTATTGATTCCGGCAATTGATTTAAAAGGCGGACAGTGTGTACGTCTTCAACAGGGGCTGATGGAAAAAGCCACTGTATTTTCTGATGAGCCTGCACAGATGGCTGTGCACTGGTGTCAGCAGGGTGCGCGTCGTTTGCATTTGGTTGATCTGGATGGTGCTTTTGCTGGAAAACCAGAAAATATGACCGCCATCAAAGCGATACTTGAACAGGTAGCGGATAATGTGCCTGTACAGCTTGGCGGTGGCATTCGTGATTTGCATACAATTGAACAATATCTGCAGCTAGGACTGAGTTTTGTCATTATTGGTACAGCAGCTGTGAATAATCCCGAATTTGTGCGTCAGGCATGTGCAGCTTTCCCCGGACAAATTATTGTGGGGCTGGATGCTAGAGATGGCATGGTTGCCATTGATGGCTGGGCAAAAGTGACAGATATCCATGTTACTGAGCTAGCCAGACAGTTTGCGGATGATGGTGTTAACAGTATTATTTACACTGATATTGGTCGTGACGGAATGATGAGTGGTGTGAATATTGACGCCACAGTCAAGCTGGCACAGGCAGCTTCTGTGCCGGTTATTGCATCCGGCGGGGTGAGCAGTATGAAAGATGTGGAATCTTTATGTGCCGTAGCCGGGCAAGGAGTTGTCGGAGCTATTGTTGGACGCGCGATTTATGAAGGTTCACTTGATCTGGCCGCAGCACAGCGGATGGCTGATCAGTATAAGTAATAAATTTTGCTGACAGTGCTTGTATCAGAATATTTTCTGATAATCTGATTTTGTATAAATTAATAATAATCATATAGGACTCGATTAATACCGATAGCCAATATGATTTTTGGACTGTAACTGTACAGGTAATCAGGGAGGACGTTTATGGTTAGCATCTTAGGTGCGGTAGTAATAGTTTTATGGCTATTGTTTACAATGAACCGCCCGAGACAGACTTTTTTTCAGGCCAGTATATTTACGATGGCGATGATGGTATTCAGCAGCATCATAGAACATGCATGGCCGGAAGTTAACAATGTCTGGTTAGTAGGATGGATAGCACAATGGGTATTTGTATTCATTGTCATATGGCTCTTTGATATTATTGCTGTAAGTACTACCAGTGCCGTGATTTATACATTAGTTGTGGGTATTGTTTACTATTTTTATCAGAATCATATTTTTGCTCTGGTTGCGCAGTGGCTAGGTAAATGATTGCTGCTCAGTAGCAGAGAAAGATGGCATTATTATGGCTTTAGCCAAACGTATTATTCCCTGTCTGGATGTTGATAACGGGCGAGTAGTTAAGGGAATTAATTTTGTTTCTTTGCGTGATGCCGGTAGTCCGGTTGAGGTAGCACAGCGTTATAATGATGAAGGTGCTGACGAGCTGACTTTTCTGGATATTACTGCCAGTTCGGATAATCGTGATACGATTTTACATGTTATTGAAGCGGTAGCCAGCCGAGTGTTTATTCCGCTGACAGTAGGGGGCGGCGTACGCAGTGTTGAAGACGTGCGCCGCTTACTTAATGCCGGTGCTGATAAGGTATCAATTAATACCGCAGCAGTGACCAATCCTGAACTGGTTAGTGAAGCCAGTGCATTTTTCGGTAATCAGGCAATTGTTGTGGCGGTAGATGCTAAAGCAGTCAATGCTGAGAATACCTGCTGGGAGGTTTTTACTCATGGCGGACGCCGGCATACCGGACTCGATGCAGTAGCCTGGGCACAGGATATGGCCTTACGCGGAGCCGGTGAAATTTTGCTGACCAGTATGGATCGTGATGGTACCCGTGCAGGGTTTAATTTACCGTTAACCCGGGCTGTAAGTGATGCTGTGTCGGTCCCTGTTGTTGCATCAGGAGGTGTGGGCAATATTGAACATTTGATAGAAGGTGTTCAGGAAGGTCATGCTGATGCTGTACTGGCTGCCAGTATTTTTCACTTTGGTGAAGTACGTATTCAGGATGCCAAGATAGCCATGAAACAGGCCGGTATTGAGATGCGTATCTAATCTAGCTGCCGATAGTGGTTGTATGTTTACCTGAAAATAAGGACAATTGCAGTGTTTGATACGCTTCTGGATGCGATAAAGTGGGATGATAAAGGTCTGATTTGCGCGGTGGTGCAGGACAGACATACTCAGCGCGTTCTTATGGTGGCATGGATGAATGCCGAAGCTTTGCGTCAGACAGTAAGTACTGGTCTGGCTCATTATTACAGCCGGTCACGCCAGCAGCAATGGATGAAAGGCGAACAGTCCGGGCATACGCAAAAGGTATATGAAATGCGGCTGGATTGCGACGGTGATGCACTGGTGCTGCTGGTTGAGCAGTCCGGAGGTATTGCCTGTCATACCGGACATGCCAGCTGTTTTTATCGTGTTTATCATGATGGTGACTGGCAGAGCACTGATCCGGTTATTAAAAATGAAAATGAAATATATACTCGTCCTGCCAATGGACACACACATACTGATTAAAGAGGAAGCAGGATGACACAAGTACCGGAAAAAGCAGATTTTTCCAGAGTATTAACTGAACTGGCTGATGTGCTGGACAGCAGACGTGAGGCTTCACCGCAAACTTCTTATGTTTCACAATTATTATATGCCGGTGAAGATAAAATCCTGAAAAAAGTTATTGAGGAAGCCGGTGAAGTATTAATGGCATCCAAAGACGGAGATAAACAGCATTTAGTTAAAGAAGTTGCTGATGTCTGGTTTCATACGATGGTGTTATTAACTTATCATCAGATTCGGGTTGAAGATGTATTGCAGGAATTGCAGCAGCGGCAAAATGTGTCTGGTCTGACTGAAAAAGCCAGTCGCCAGCCACAGTAATTACAATGGAATTTTAAATATGCGCAGCTGTGAGTAAACAGCAGGCGCATGTTTTTTTAGGCAGTTGAAGTAAAGGATAACATCATGGGCAGTTTTTCAATTTGGCATTGGGCTTTGGTATTACTGATTGTTGTACTGGTTTTTGGCACCAAAAAATTACGTAATCTTGGTAAAGATCTGGGCGGAGCTGTACACGATTTTAAGCAGGGACTGAACGAAAGTGACCGGGAAAGTACAAAAAATGATGATGTAATCGAACATAATAAAGACGACAGCAAAGTGTAGAAAGCATTTATGTTTGGTTTGGGGTTTGGTGAAATTTTACTGATTGCTGCTGTGGCTCTGGTTGTACTCGGACCGGAGCGACTACCCAAGGTAGCACGCAGTGCCGGTCTCTGGGTCGGGCGCATTCAGAATTTCATTAATAATGTTAAAACCGAACTAAGCCAGCAGGCCGGTGTGGCAGAATTCAGGCAGGCGCGTGACAGCATTGAAGCCGCAGCCCGTTCTTTTGAGCATGATATCAATGCCAATGTGCATAGTATCCGCGGGGAAGTAGATGCACTTAAACGTCAGCTCTCTAAAGATGAACAGCAGGCTGAAACAGACAGTACGCCTGAGTTCTCTGGGTCGTCACAAGATTTTCATTTGCCGGTAAGAGAAGCGCCATTGCTGCATCGCGTGTCGTTACGCCGGCAGGCTTTGCAACGCCGGCGGGATATGCGACCGCGGCACAGCATTACTCCTAAACTGCGGGTACGCCGACATTGATGGATAACCGATTGTGAAGCAGGTTGAAGAAAATACTGAATTGACGCTGATTGATCATTTGCTGGAATTGCGTCGCCGCTTGATGTGGATTCTGGGAATTCTGCTGCTGTGCTTTGCAGTTTTGGTGCCTTTTGCGCAAAAAATTTATACTTTTGTAGCTGAACCATTAATGGCGAATCTTCCGGCTGGTCAGCATATGATTGCCACAGAAGTGATTGCCCCGTTTTTTGTGCCATTAAAGGTAACACTGATGGCGGCATTTCTTCTGACACTTCCGCATACTCTGTATCAAATCTGGGCTTTTGTGGCACCGGGTTTGTACAGACATGAGAAACGTCTGATACTGCCATTACTGATTGCCAGTGTTTTATTATTTGCTTTAGGTATGGCATTTGCCTACTATCTGGTTTTTCCGGTTATTTTCCGTTTTCTTACCGGTGTTATTCCTGTTGGTGTCAGTATGGCAACTGATATAGATAAATATTTGTCTTTTATTCTAGGTATGTTTGTAGCATTCGGAGTAACATTTGAAGTGCCTGTACTGGTGATTCTGTTAAACAGAATCGGAGTAGTGTCTGTTCAGCAATTGAAAAAAGCCCGTGCCTATGTGGTGGTAGGTGCTTTTGTTGTAGCTGCCGTAGTGACTCCACCGGATGTGCTGTCGCAAACATTACTTGCTATACCGCTGATTCTTCTTTATGAAGTAGGAATTCTGGTGTGTCGCTGTTGGGGTAGTAGTAACAAAAAGACTGCTTTAACAGTCCACTCGGGAAGAGAATAGTTTTGTCACTTTTGCTTTTTTACTGAAATAACAGGCTGCCTGAGAATTTTCAGGCAGCCTGTTTAATAAATAATATAAGCCGGCTAATGATGTTATTCGTTGGAGAGTTGTATGAATCAGTCACAAATTGATTCGTGTCCGAGTATTTGCCGTCTGTCCACACTGATATGGTGGCTGGGGATGCTGACTTTATGCATTGTGCCATTTATGTCGAGTTGGCGGGTAGGTACGCTGTCAAGCTTTTATCTGGAAGCCGGGACGTTATTTTTTGCTCTTTGTCTGACTGGATTAACGGTACTGACACGCAAAACTCAGTTTTCATTTCCTCCTGCCTGTATCAGTCTGCTATTGCTCGCTTTTTTGCTGATGCTACAGGCAAGAGTTATGCATCTTACTTATATCAGCCAGTCTGATCTGACTGCTCTGGTATTTGTAGTAATGGCTTTGCTCGCATGGGCTGCACGGGCATGGGTGATTCGCATAGGCCAGACTCAGGCTGTCACTATTCTGGCGATGGCTCTTGTGCTGGGTGTATTACTGCAGTCAATCGTATGTGTAATGCAGTTTGCTGATATTGCAGGCCGGATACCGGGAATATTGCGCGGTCCGGGTAATCATTACATCTATGGTCAGCTGGCACAGCGCAATCATCTCGGGCATTATCTGATGTGGGGCGTGCTGGCACTGTGCTTTTTATGGGAACAGCGACGTCTGCCTAACTGGCTGGTATGGGTTTTATTAATCTGGTTTACCGGCATTATGGGACTGATCGGTTCACGGACGATTGTTGTCTATGTGCTGGTAATAGGACTGTCACTATTTTTCTGGCGCTGGCGTGCCGGCTCTGCAGCGAATCGCCTGTTGCTGATGCTGGGTATTGCCATAGGTCTGGTATTGCTGTTTCAGCTGATATTAAGCCCATTATTTGACATGTTGCTGCATATCAATTTTCAATCCGGAACAGCACGGCTGGAACAGGGTGGATTTGCCCGGTCAGGCAGACAAATGGAGTGGCATAAGGCCTGGCTGATATTTCAAAGCGCTCCGTGGTTTGGTTATGGCTGGGGCAGTTATTCATATCAGGGCTTTGCTATTGCAGATGTTTATCCGAATGGTTTTCGTCAGTATGAAAATACTGTGCTGTTTACTCATTGTCATAATCTGGTACTACAATTACTGGCTGAAACAGGCATAGTCGGACTGCTAATTGTCAGTGCCTGCTTTTTATGGGTTATCTGGCCTCATTTACGTAAAGGATTTAATCCGGCATCAATTGTGCTGATCAGTATGATTCTGGTGTCTTTATGCCACAGCATGCTGGAATATCCGCTGTGGTACAGCTATTTTCTTGCTGTGTTTGTTTTGTTTGTGGCATTAACGCCTGTATCACAGGAAGACTTGAAACGGTTTTGCCGTCCGGCGTCCGGCCGTGTAAATCAGTTTTGCGCCATAGTGGTATTGATTTCGATGGTTCTGCTTCTGTGGCAAATGATGAACTATCAGCGTTTTTTAAAAGTGCGTGCTGAACGTAATCTGCCCCAGGCTGAACAAGTAAGCCGTATGCATGATTTGCGTAATCAAATGTACTTTCTTCGTTATTATGTAGACATGGCAATTATCGAAAAGTTGAATGTTACTGATTCTTTTTTACCTTTATGGGGTAAACAGGCTGCATTGCTTGCCGGACGGTATCGCCCGTATAGCAACACTTTCATGCGCGGATTTTACTTAGAGCAAGCACATCAGAATAATGAGGCTAAAGAGTGGTTCAGCCATGTAAGTCATTATTATCCTGTACTTGTTCCTGGTTTTATAAGCAGATTTAAACAGCAGCCTAAGGCCGTGGCAGTAATACCACAATTGCAACAAGATTGCCTGAAATATCAGCAGCAAAGCATGCAGAAAGTGAATTGTTTATAGAGTTCAGACAAATATTTAACATAGTGCTTTTTAATGAAAAAATGAGCAAAAGCCTTGTTATTGTAAAGATAATCTCAACCTACATGTTAAGATACAAAGTGTAAATATAGTAAATTCGTCTGTAGTCAATACAGACAACGCACTTCCATTTAGGAGGATGATATGAATCGCGTATTATTAATTGATGATGATAATTTGTTGACTGAACTGCTCACTGAATATCTGACAGCAGAAGGTCTGGAAGTCAGCCGCGTTGCTGATGGTGAAGCCGGTGTTAAAGAAATTTTAACCGGTCAGTATGATGTAGTGGTTCTGGATTCCATGATGCCGAAAATGAACGGTCTGGATGTATTGAAAACGGTACGGGTTCAAAGCAAGATTCCGATTATTATGCTAACCGCCAAAGGCGATGATATTGATCGCATTATCGGTTTGGAAATGGGTGCGGATGACTATGTGCCGAAACCTTGTCAGCCGCGTGAATTGCTGGCTCGTATCAATGCTATCCTCCGCCGTACACATCAAAGTCATGACAATGACCAGAATGGCATTCCGAACAGTATTTCAGCCAGTGGTGTAGTACTTTATCCGGCTAAACGTCAGGTTACTATTGAAGAAGAACCACTGGAGCTGACCAGTACCGAATTCAATCTGCTGGAAGTTCTGATGCGTCATGCCGGACAGGTAGTTAGCAAAGAAACACTGTCTCTGGAGGCACTAGACCGGAAGCTGGCTAAATTTGATCGCAGTATCGACGTTCATATATCCAGTATCCGTCATAAGCTGGGCAATGCCAGTCTGATTCAGACTGTGCGTGGTCTGGGTTATCTGTTTGTAAAAAACTGAACCAGTGGATACAGGCTGTTGATAAACAGCCTGTTCTGATTTATGAAACTGTTCCCCCGTATCTTTGCTACTTTTTGTGCTGTAATTGTTTGTGCCATTTTTGTGGCCAGTTCTTCATTCTGGCTGGTACAAAACACTTTAGCCGAAACACGGTTTAAACAACAGCGCAATTTTGAAGAAAATCTGCTGAGCAGCACCATGAATGCGTTTCAGGCACGTGGTGATGCCGGTATACGTGAACAACTGGTTGAATGGGGGAATAGTCCGGGTGGTGAAAACCTGTATGTTATTACCGGTGACAATAAAAATGACATACTAGGGCGCCCTATTGATCCTGAGGATATTGATAAAGCACATGAGTTCGCTTTGTCACATCCGCACTCAAAACTCGTACAGATTGCCTATAATTCACTGGGTGAAGAATATCTCTTCATGATTCGCGGCTGGAATCATGAACGTACTCCTCGTCCGCCGAGCCCGTTTTTTATTCCCGGTTTACCCATTGCACCAGTCTGGCACGAATTTATCATTCTCAGCTTTATTATTATAGTAGGTTTATTAACAGCCTATATACTGGCTAATAATATTACTCAGCCAATCCGCGTATTGTGGCGCGGGATGGATCGTCTGGCTCACGGGAATTTGCAGACCCGTGTTTCTCATCAGCTATCAGAACGACGTGATGAACTGTATTCTCTGGCTGTGCAGTTTGACAATATGGCAGATAAACTGCAGAAGCTTGTGGAAAAAGAGCGTCACCTGCTGCACCATGTATCACATGAAATGCGCTCTCCTCTGGCACGCATGCAAGCGATTATTGGTTTGATTCACGTACAACCACAAAAACAGGAACAACACTTGCAGCGTCTGGAAAGTGAACTGGGACGTATGGATTTACTGGTAGGTGAACTGCTTACCTTGTCACGGCTGGAAACTTCTGATTTGCCTATTACGCTGGAGCCCCTGTCTTTGGTGCCACTAATCAAACAAATCGTAGAAGACAATCAGGCCATAGCTATGCAGCATCAGCAGACTTTATCATGGCAGTGTGAGATTCCTGAAACTGCTATGGTAAAAGCCAATGAAAGCTATTTATATCGGGCTTTTGATAATGTTGTGCGTAATGCCATTAATTACAGCCCTGATGGCAGTGAAATTAAGGTTTATCTGCATGAGGGTGGTAAACAGCAATGGCAGGTTGATATCAGTGACAATGGTCCTGGTGTAGCAGAAAATCAGTTACCGCATATTTTTACTGCTTTTTATCGTGCAGACAGCAGTGCTAATAAACCGGGTACAGGTTTAGGATTGGCGTTAACCAAACACATCATTGATCGTCACCATGGCAAAATTTATGCAGATAATCAACAACCCAAGGGTTTAAGTATGCATTTTTTACTGCCTAAATTTACGCCGAGCAGAAACAGGAACCGCCAGAAAAATAAAAATCAGTTGCCTGTAGCCAGCCGATAAAGTTATTTATGCTCTTATCCGGCTGGCAGGTTCTCGCCGAAGAATACGTTGTAGTTGTATGTAAACCGCTACTATTTAAATTTCAATATCGATATGGTTCTAGCCTGGCAGATGTATAGTACAACAGATAAATATTAATCTGTGGTTCTCTGGTCTGGTTTTTCCGCGTCTGTTATCAGGTTAGTTTGCCGGGTAAACCAATCAGTGGCAATTTGATTGACCTCATCTATACCTTGCTTTTTCAGGCTGGAGAACAGTTGTACCGTAACTTGCTGGCGGGCAATGTAAGGTTGAAGTGCTTTTTTAACACTGGACAAGGTTTTAATTTGATCGTTTTTTGATAATTTATCTGCTTTAGAGAGCAGAATATGGACAGGACGCCGAGTTACCGCAAAAAAATCAAGCATCTGTTTATCCAGCTCTTTAAGCGGGTGGCGGGCATCCATAATCAGAATCAGTCCGATCAGTTGCTTGCGTGTTTGTAGGTAATCGCCCAGCAGTGTCACCCAGTGTCTGCGGATTGCCTCAGGTACCTGAGCGTAACCATAACCGGGTAAATCCACCATAAACCCGCCATTAATCAGTTCAAAAAAATTAATGTGCTGGGTACGGCCTGGAGTTTTGGATACATAAGCCAGACGAGTATGATTAGTCAGTGTATTGATTGCGCTTGATTTACCCGCATTGCTGCGACCGACAAAAGCAATTTCTGCACTGGTTGCGGGCAGGTCTTTCAGATGATTAACGGTAGTATAAAAACGGGCGTGACGAAACAGATTCATGAGTAATTAAAAAAATAGTAAGGTGATAGCATACCATATTTTGAGCCCAGTCCGGATTCAGCTGTTTATGTAAATGCTTGCTTTCAGGCGGGGTACTTGATTTTTTGTTTTATGCTGCTAAACTGCATTTAAGATTATTTTAAGGAAACTTTCAGATGGAAGACGAGGTCTCGAGCAGTTGTATCGTGCGTAGACGTGTTTTTTCTCTGATTTAAGGCAGCCTTGCTCATGTAGCAGGCTGCCTGTTTGTATTTAACGCATAGGAAAAGAAAATGGATTTTAGCTGGTTAGGAGAACCGGCCACATGGGTAGGGCTGATTACCCTGATAATTCTTGAAATCGTTCTGGGTATCGATAATCTTGTATTTGTAGCCATACTGGCGAATAAAGCCAGTCCGAAAAAGCGTGACCATGCCCGTATAGCTGGTTTGTCTCTGGCAGTACTGATACGCATTCTGATGCTGGCACTGATGTCTTTTATCATTACCCTGACCAAGCCCTTTGTACATATCAGCGGTTTTGCCATTTCAGTTAAAGATCTGATTATGTTTGGCGGCGGACTCTTCCTGCTCTATAAGGCAACAACTGAGTTGCATGAACGGCTGGAAGGGCATACTGCTATGGCGTCAATTACCAATGTCTCCGTTTATGCCAGTTTCTGGAGTGTGGTATTACAAATTGTCGTGCTTGACGCGGTATTTTCACTTGATTCAGTCATTACCGCTGTCGCCATGGTGCAACACATTACAGTGGCAATGCTGGCCGTGATTATTGCTATGGCAATGATGATTTGGGCAAGCGGACCATTAACAGAGTTTGTAAATCGCCATCCTACAGTAGTAATGCTGTGTCTGGGCTTTTTACTCATGATAGGGTTCAGCCTGATTGCTGAAGGTTTACACTTTGAAATACCTAAGGGTTATCTGTATGCCGCTATTGCTTTCTCTATTCTGATCGAGATATTTAATCAGATTTCTACCCGGAATACCCGTCGTAACGATATGATTGGTCGCTCTTGGCGTTACCGTACCGCTGACAGCGTGCTGGGTATGATGGGACTGCGTGAAAAAGAGCTGGCTAAAAATGGTACGCAAACTGATGATGACGAACATTTTGAAGAAAATGAAAAATCCATGATTCGCAGCGTGCTTACTTTGGCCGAACGTCCGATAATGGGTGTCATGACACCGCGCAGTGATATTGAACGTCTGGATTTATCTCAGCCACGTGAGCAGCAGTGCCAACAATTACAAAGCACACCATTTTCACGACTGGTAGTAGTAGGAAAAGCCGGAATTGATGAGCCACTGGGATTTGTAAATAAAAAAGATTTACTTAACCAGTTATTAAGCGGAGAGCAATTAAATATTCAGGCTGCATTACGGCAACCACTGGTCTTACCGGACAGCAGCACCGTACTAGATGCTATGGAGTTGTTTCGTTCGCGAAGTGCTGATATTGCACTGGTAGTTGATGAATTTGGCGCTGTACTCGGACTGGTCAGCATGAAAGATTTAATGGAAACCATTGCCGGTGATTTTCCGGAAGAGTATGAACGTGCCGATGCACCCAGTATCCAGCAAAATGCCGATCATAGCGTTACTGTAGACGGCAGTCTTGAATATGCCATTCTGGCTCAGCACCTGCATTTGCCTACCTTACCGGAAGATGCTGAGTATCATACTGTAGCCGGATTAATTATGGAAGAAATGCAAGATATTCCAGATGTCGGAGATACCATTGATTATGCCGGTTACCGTTTTGAAGTATTGAACAAAGACGGGCACCGTCTGGAACGGGTACGTATCAGCAAAATTGAACAGCCGGAATCTGAATAATTCGGTTGATAGCCATAAAAAAGCCCGCTGATAACAGCAGGCTTTTTTCGTTAACTAATTTGATTATTGAATCTGGCTGCCGATAACGCCACCCAGCGCAGCACCGCCTAAAGTAGCACCGGTATCTTTACCTAACAGATTACCGGCTACACCTCCTACCACTACACCAGCAGCAGTATTACGCTGAGCCGGGGTCATATCAGCACAGGCAGAGAGAGAAGCAGCTACTGCAGCTATTAAAGCCAGTGTTTTTAGACTTGATTTCATGTTAATACCTCTTTCTATTCTGAATAAAGAATTGCGTGTTAATTAATATTTATATGTTACCTATAAACTATTTAACTACAAATAAAATATTATTTCAAAGTTAATTATATACCTTTAGCAAAGCAGTTTAGTAAAAAACTGCAATCAAAATCACAAATGTATTTTAGAGAAATATTCAAAATATCTGTCGATTATTCAAGTTCAGTAGCAGTATCCGTATCAGTACATATTTCCGGTGTCTGATGTGAAGGCTGCCTTTTTTGTTTATATTTAATCACAGCCCTGTCCAGTTTATCCATCAGACAATCGATAGCAGCATACATATCATTATCCAGACATTCAATATGGATATCTTTACCGGAAAGATGCAAATCAATTTCAGCTTTTTTCTGTACTTTAAATACAGAGAAAGTAACAGTTGCGCTGATGACCTGATCGGCATGACGGATAATGCGCTCCAGCTTATTCAGTGTGTAGTCTTTCAGAGCTGCGGTAACATCAAGATTCTGTCCGATAAATTTAAGATTCATAGCCTGATCCTTTTTAAAGGGTTTAGGAAAAAACAGGATAAATTTTATGGAAGTTAACTGAAAATTAATGATTAGTGTACTGTACTTTACGTTGGTGCGCCGGAGGAATTTTCAAGTCCTCACGATATTTTGCAACTGTGCGCCGGGCCAGATTAATACCCTGCTTAGCCAGCTGATTTACCAAATGTGTATCAGAATAGGGATGTTGCGGGTCTTCTCCGTTAATTATACTTTGCAGCAGTGATTTAATTGCTGTCTGACTGTTACCTGTTCCATCATCCATTGCTGCAACAGACTGGTTGAAAAAATAGCGCAGAGGAAAAACACCTTGTGAACAGGTCAGGTATTTTTGATTGATTGCCCGTGAAACAGTACTCTCTGCCAGTTCAAGAGCCTGAGCTGTTTCTTTAATGGTTAAGGGAGCCAGCGCCAGAGAACCAAAATTGAAAAAATCCTGCTGTTGCTGCAAAATCCATTCGCCCAATCGTTGCAGAGTGGTTTTACGCATCTGCAGGCTGTGAAGACACGTTTGTGCTTCCTGCCATTTGTTTTTACACATACTATCCATTTCTGTGCTTTTTTGCTCTATCCACTCTTCGACACCGGGTTCTATTCTCAGCTGAGGAAAAGTATCATGCAAAAGGCGTATCTGCCATTTGCCACTCTTATTGATATAAACTTCCATATCAGGGCGTACAGACAGAATACCATTACGATCAGGTAATCCGTAACAGGGATAAGGATTCAGTGCGCTAATGAGTTTACAGGCTGCTTCAAGTGTGTTTGCAGAAAACTGGGGCAGTTGCCGACAAAGTTGTCTGAACTGATGGGTACTCAGCCATTGACCAAAGTGTTTGCTAATCAGTAAGCGCGCGCAGGTATGAATTTCATCATTATCGACAGATTCAGCAGACAGATTATCCAGTTGCAGTAACAGAGATTCCTGTAAATTCCGAGCACCAACACCAGTAGGCTCAAACTGCTGCAGAATCGTCAGCGCCTGTGCCAGCTCTGTTTCGTCCAGCCGCCATTCCAGCGGTGCATTTTCTACCAGATCAGTTAAACTGCTGTCCAGATAACCCTGCTCATTCAGATTCTCTATCAGAAAATACACCTGTGCTGCCGTAACGTCATCCAGATTGTATTCACATACCTGCCGGCGTAGCAATTCATACATATCAGGATTGTCGGCCAGCGTGTCCCAGATATCACTTTCGTCTTGCATAATACCCAGCTGTGGCGGCTGTACATACTGAGTATCGGAAAAGCTGTCTTCAGATGTATTTTCTACTTCCTCAAGAAAAGGATTATCCGCCAGCCAGCCGGCTACCAGTTCCTGCAATTCCAGCGTAGATAGCTGCAACACCTGTAGCGATTGTTGCAGCTTCGGACTAAGGCGGGTTGTAAGACTGAGTCGGAGATGAGTAGCTGGCCTTTGCATAAGCAGTTAATACTCGAAATGCTCACCCAGATAAACAGCGCGTACCTGTTCATTATTAACCAGCTCTTCCGGTACACCGGAAGCCAGTACACTACCCTGATTAATAATATATGCGCGGTCACAGATGCGCAGGGTTTCACGTACATTATGGTCAGTAATCAGTGTGCCGATACCACGCTGTTTCAGGAAAGAAATCAGATTCTGAATATCAATCAATGCTATCGGATCAACGCCGGCAAACGGTTCATCAAGCAGAATAAAACGTGGATTGATAGCTAGTGCCCGCGCAATTTCGACTCGACGCTGTTCACCGCCAGACAGGGAACGTGCAACATTGTTGCGCAAGTGCTCAATATGCAGGTCGGCCAGTAGCAGTTCCAGCTGTTCGGCTCGTTTTTCCGGCGGATAATTAATTTCCAGAATAGCATTGATATTTTGGGCTACTGTCATTTTACGGAAGATTGATTGTTGTTGGGGCAGATATCCCAAACCCAGACGAGCCCGCTCATAAACCGGACGATGAGTAATTTCCTGCCCATCTAGCATAATATTGCCGCTATCAGCCGCTATCAGGCCTACAATCATATAGAAGCTGGTGGTTTTACCGGCACCATTCGGACCAAGCAGTCCGATTACTTCGCCACTGTTGACTTCCAGTGTGACATCGTTAACTACCTGACGCTGTTTAAAACTTTTTTTTAGACCGCTGACACGAAGCTGACTTGGCGGCACAGTAGGCATTACATTCATGAGTATGGATTATTTCTTTTTCTGTTGCGGTTGGATAATAACGTGTACCCGGCCTTTAGGCGCGCTTTTAACGGTATAAACCTCAGTATTGGTGTTATAAACAATTACTGCACCGCGTGCCATATCACCACCACGGTTTACCTGAGCATTACCGGTAATCGTAACAATACCGCTCAGGCTTTCATAATGTACATTATCTCCGTGACCGGTTACCATGCCGTCTTTTTCCAGCTGTTGTCCAAACGTAGCAGGCTTGCCATCAGCAATAATTGTCTGGTTACCGGCATTATCCTTATGCGCAGTGATACGGGCTGCATTCATATACATACTGCCCTGCCGCATTTTTACATTACCGGTAAATACGGTTGTCTGATTCTGTTTATCCAGGGAGCCCTGATCGGCTTCAATCTGAATAGGTTGCTGCCGGTCACTTTCCAGTGCCCATGCATGCATACTGCCGGCAAGCAGACAAAAGACTGCTAAAATTTTGCCGTTAATGAGAGTGCGGGTCATAAATAATCGCCTTTACGCGTGCGGGTAAATTCAGAAAGCCGCGTTGTTTGTCGTATTCGAAACCTTGTGATGTACCGTGAGATATACCATACTGGTAAGAAACCTGTGCATCAGTTTTGATTACCTGAGTTTGTGTATCAACATGTAATACACTGGTTTCCAGCTGTCCTGCCGGTTCATTTCCCACCGGATTTTTGTTCCAGACTACCTGTCCCAGTAAATCTACCTTGCGGCTGTCGGTATAGTACTGTCCGGTATTGGCCTTAATACGATAAAGTTCAGCACCGTTTTTATATAATCCCATATTGGGATTATCAATATAAATAACAGTTTGCTGCGGAAACTGCCGGGCAGCAGTGGCGTGAATGGTTTCACTTAACTGTCCGTGCTCATCATACCGTTCACCGTCGATTAAATTAATCACATATTTAGGCTCTTTCGGATTCAGGGGAACTTCCACTGTCTTGATATCAGTAATCCGGTCTAGCCAGAAGCTTATGCCGCCAAGGGCTACGGCCAGAATCAGCGGGAATGCCCAGTTACTGCGGCTGCGAATCACATTCATGCCAGATACTCCGCCATATCCTGAGCCAGAAAGCCCTGTGCATCCAGTAATAAATCACAGACTTCACGTACTGCACCGGCTCCACCGGGCGCACGAGTAACATAATCAGCATGCTGTAACACCAAAGGATGAGAACCGGGTACTGCAACTGCCAGCCCGCAATGTTTCATAACCGGTAAGTCTACGACATCATCACCGATATAAGCACATTGCTGCTCATCTAAACCAAGCTGCTGTAATAATTGCCGATAACAGCTGCGTTTATCCGAAATACCTTTAAAATAATATCCGATGCCAAGCTGCTGTACCCGGATACCGACAGAGGGTGCGTCGCGTCCGGTAATAATTGCCGTTTGAATGCCGTGGCGGTGCAACATCTTCAATCCGTGGCCGTCAAGTGTATGGAATGATTTGATTTCCTCGCCGTTATCACGGATAAAAATACGACCGTCAGTCAGTACGCCGTCTACATCCATAATAAACAGCCTGATTTTCCGGGCAGCTTCAACCACCGCACTGGCAGACATCATCGTAATCATCGGCATTCCTCAGTCATAACATTCGCACGCATTTAAACAATCCGTGCCTGTAATAAATCATGCATATTCAGTGCACCAACCGGACGATTATTTGCATCAATTACTGCCAGCCCGTTTACATGATTCTCCTGCATGATTTTCAGGGCTTCCGTCGCCAGTCGGTCGGCAGAGATGGTTTTAGGGGTATGTCCCATTACATCGGCCATCAGCCATTCCTTTAATTGCTGGTTATCCTGAAATAAACGGCGTAAATCACCGTCTGTAAATAAACCGCAAAGCTCTCCGGCAGTATTGACTACCAGCAGCATTCCCAAACCTTTTTCACTCATGGTAACAATGGCTTCACGCAAAGGCGTATCTTCCTGTACCAGAGGCATATCTTGGCCGCCATGCATAACATCAGCCACCGTTAACAACAGGCGTTTACCCAAACTGCCGGCAGGATGGCTTAGCGCAAAATCTTCAGGTGTAAACTGGCGTGCACGCAGCAGTGCCACAGTAAGCGCATCACCCAATACCATTACCGCCGTCGTACTGGATGTTGGAGCCAGCCCTAACGGACAGGCCTCCTGTGATACATGTGCGCATAAATGGATATCCGCATGTTTCGCCATACTCGAACTGGTTTTACCAGTTATACAGATCAACTGCACATGCTTACGTTTGATGGCCGGTATCAGCGCCAGAATTTCCTCGCTTTCACCAGAATTGGATAATGCTATCAGCACATCGCCATCAACAATCATACCCAGATCGCCGTGTCCTGCTTCAGCCGGATGTACAAAATAAGCCGGTGTACCAGTAGACGCCATCGAAGCGGCAATCTTACG
This sequence comes from Snodgrassella sp. ESL0304, assembly GCF_013344995.1. Lineage (NCBI taxonomy): Bacteria > Pseudomonadati > Pseudomonadota > Betaproteobacteria > Neisseriales > Neisseriaceae > Snodgrassella > Snodgrassella sp. ESL0304. The sequence continues at coordinate 329,435 of NZ_JAAEDR010000014.1, read as the reverse complement.
CCCGATATGGCCGCTTTTGCCCATACCGGTGATAATCACCCGTCCGCGGCAGTTCAGAATAGTGGTTACCGCCTCAGCAAAATGCTCATCCAGACTATTGGCAACTTCACGTATCGACTGCTCTTCAATAGCAAAAACTTCTTTACCCCAGCCTAAATATTTATCCTGTAAATTCATAACATCATCAGCAGTAATAATAAGCAAACGAAAACACAATAAAGTTAACCGGATTATAACCTGATACCGGTTATTTTGTTTGCTTCGGAACTTGTCAAATTACACCATCCTCGTTAGAGTAATCCATAATTCATGAATAACCAGTTTAATCGATTGATTAACCTTAATAAAACATATCTAACATATATTTACTATAAGGAAATAATATGGCCGTATTAGCACAAGTCAATACATTGGGGCAGCAAATCTGGCTGGATAATCTTTCCAGAAACCTGATTCAGTCAGGTGAACTGGCACACATGCTTGAGGCGGGTATCAGTGGCGTGACTTCCAATCCGGCTATTTTTCAAAAAGCCTTTGCCAGCGATACCCTTTACCAGAATGATATTAACCAGCTAAAACAGCAGCCGCTGTCCCCTAAACAGCGTTATGAACAACTGGCCGTGGCCGATGTACAGGCTGCATGTGATGTCTGTCTGCCCTTGTATGAACGCAGTCAGGGTAAAGCCGGATTTGTCAGCCTTGAAGTGGCGCCAGATCTGGCCGATGATGCTCAGGCTACCGTTACCGAAGCCCAGCGACTATGGGAAGTTCTTAACCGACCCAATGTCATGATAAAAGTACCAGCCACAGACAGCGGAATACAGGCATTAACCACACTGGTTGCACAGGGCATTAATGTTAACCTGACCCTGTTGTTTTCTAAAACCCAGCTTAGCAAAGCATGGAAGGCACACACTGCCGGCATTCGCCAGCGTCTGGCACAAAATCTGCCGGTTAACCGTATTCAGGTAGTCGCCAGCTTTTTCCTGTCCCGCATTGACAGCGCTCTGGACATTACTCTGCCGGAATCTTTGCAGGGTAAAACCGCCATTGCACTGGCCAAAACAGCTTATGCTGAATGGCAGGAATTTATCCAGAGCCGTGAATTTACCGATCTGGCTGCACAGCAGGCAGCACCACTGCGTTTGCTATGGGCATCCACAGGGACTAAAAATCCGGCGTATTCCGATGTTTGCTATGTAGAAAATATTATTGGTGCTGATACCATTAATACCGTACCCACCAACACGCTTAATGCCTTTATCGATCATGGACATGCCGATACCACACTGACACAGGATGTACAGCAGGCTAAAAACATACTGATTGAAATTCAGAAGCTGGGTATTAATCTTGAATCCCTCGCAGTGCGCTTGCAGCAAGAAGGCTTACAACAGTTTGTGGATGCATTCGATGCATTACTGCAACCTCTGGCTTAAACGGAATAAATAAAACACAACAGACATACGGAAATCTGAATTGTGGCTTACCGGTTAGACTTATCAGAATAATCGGTAAGCTTTTTATAATTTTAGATTAAAAAAAGCACATTGAAAATACATTTGTAATATAAAACTTAAAAAGTATTAATTTAAATGATAAATTACACTTAATAATTTAAAGTATAGATAAATTAATTAACTTTTAAATTTATATTTAATGATTTTCAACTTTAAAATTAATAATAACAACTATAGTTTATAATCTAAACATAAATAATAATCAGAACAATACCATATAAGCCGCGCTGAATTAATCTTAACCTTATAATCGGTATTGCAGCCAGATTTTGGCCATAAGCCATAATCTTTATCCAAGGCTCAGATGTTCATGGCTGCTGAATTCAGACTAATATACATAAAAATGCCACAAAAGCATAAAACTCTTGTGGCATAAGCATGAATTGTCACTCAGCCGGCAACCGACCGGCGGCTCTGTTAAATTTTAATGTAAACCGACAATATTACCTTCAGCATCAATATCAATCTGTTGATAAGCAGGCAGAGTACCCAGCCCCGGCATAGTCATCACATTACCCGCATATACACGGATAAAGCCCGCACCGGCTGATACCTGTAAACGGGCAATTTCAACATCAAAATTTGTCGGAACATTTTTCAGATTCGGGTCTGCACTGATAGATAATGGTGTTTTCACCATGCATAACGGTAAATGATCAAGCTTAAGCTCTTTGATTTCTTCAATATTCTGCAAAGCCTGTGCCGACAGATTAGCCTGACGCGCGCCGTATTTCTTCACCATGGTCTGAATTTTTTCCGGCAGCGGCATATTGTCAGCATAGGGCAGATTAACCGAATTTTCCTGATTGCAGGCAGCGACTACATGCTGAGCCAGAGCCTGAGTGCCCGCACCACCCTGAGTAAACGCATCACTGATTTCACATGCGCAGGCACCGTGTTCCAGCGCATACTGGCGTACAAAATCCAGCTCTTCCTGATGGTCGTACGGGAAGCGGTTAATAGCCACAATCACAGGCAGGCCATAGCTTTTCGCATTCTGAATGTGCCAGCCCAGATTAGCACTGCCTTCAGCCAGCAGCTCAACATTACACTGAGTAACTTCTGCCGGTAACGGCTGACCCGGCTTAATATTAAACCGGCCGCTATTCGATTTCAGACTGCGTACCGTGGCTACCAATACAATGCATGAAGGCGCCACACCTGTCTGGCGATATTTAATATTAAAGAATTTCTCCATGCCCATATCAGAGCCGAAACCAGCTTCTGTTACCACATAATCCGCCACTTGCAGACCGACCATATCCGCCAGCACCGAAGAATTACCATGGGCAATATTGGCAAACGGTCCGGCATGAATCAGTACAGGGGTCTGTTCTGCCGTCTGCATCAGATTCGGATTAATCGCATCTTTCAATAACACCGTCATCGCACCGGCTACCTGAAGTTTTTCTGCCGTAACCGGATTGCCCTGAGTATCATAAGCCAGAATAATCCGCCCGATACGCTGGCGCATATCCTGTAAATCCGTCGCCAGAGCCAGAATCGCCATTAATTCGGACGCAGCAGAAATCTCAAACCCGTCTTCACGCTCCACACCATTAACACCACCGCCCACACCTACTTTAATCCGGCGCAATGCACGATCGTTGTGGTCGATTACCCGTTTCCAGACAATCCGGTTTTTATCAATATTCAGCCGCGACAGCTTGGTTTGTGCCGTAAACTCCTCGCCCAGATGTTCTTCATGGTATAAGCGTGCATCCAGTGCCGCAGAAGCCAGATCATGAGCCGCAGTAATAGCGTGAATATCACCGGTTAAATGCAGATTCAGCTTTTCCATCGGCAAAACCTGTGCCTTACCGCCGCCGGCTGCACCGCCTTTTACCCCGAATACCGGCCCCAGACTGGGCTGGCGGATACAGGCAATCGCTTTCTTACCGATAAAGTTCAGCCCCTGACTCAGCCCGATGGTGGTTACTGTTTTACCTTCTCCCAGCGGTGTCGGCGTAATAGCAGACACCAGCACCAGCTTACCCTGTTTGCTATCCGGCTGAATCACCCTTAAATCTACTTTGGCTACCTCATGGCCGTAAGGAATAAGGTATTGTTCAGGAATGCTGCTGTTGCGGGCAATTTCGGTGATGGGGAGTAGTGTTGGGCTAGAAGCCATATGAAATTTCCTTGTTTTTGAATTTAATACTTCATTGTTAACTATGTGTAATAAAAGTTTTATTTTTATAGAAAATAAAATTATTTAATTTATATATGCATATATTTATTTCATTCATTAAAAAAATTATTGTAACAATTGAAGTTATTTCGAAATAAAGCTTGAAATAATTAAATTAAAGATTTTTTAATTTAATGTATTATCAATATCATTTAAAAGTTTAATTAATGAACGTCCAACAGCATAAGCTAAATTTATAGGGACAGCATTGCCAATTTGTTTATATTGATTACTTAATGATCCTGCAAATTGCCAGTTATCTGGAAATGTTTGTATTCTTGCATATTCCCTGATAGTAAGTGGTCTTGTTTCATCAGGATGACAACGTTCTGTTTGTTTTTGTGCTGGAGAACAGGTGAGTGTTAATGATGGTTCGTTCCATGCTAAACGACGCGCCATTCCGGTTTTTCCCCCACCTAGAAAAAAGCTTTTCTTCATATACTCACGTTGCAAATTCTCAGGAAGATCTTTCCAATATCCGCCTTCTGGAACAAAACTTAATATTTCAGCTTTACGTTTTGGATATTTGGCTCCAACTGTTACTGGTACGTCGCAATCATATAAATCTCCCTTCTTTAGCGCATCTATTAATGTCATTATTCTATTATATGGAGAAGGCCAGTTATATTTCACTTTATCAGCTATATCTTTTCGTATTCCTATTAAAAAAAGTCTTTCTCTTTTTTGTGGGACTTGATAAAAGATGGCTTTAAGTATTCTAGGTTCAACAAGAACATACCCAATATCATTAATAATTCTTTTAATTGTATTAAGCGTTTTACCGTTATCATGATTAAGTAAACCTTTAACATTTTCTGCTAAAAAAACTTTAGGTTTAATTTCATCAATAGCTCTTGCAAATGCAAAAAAAAGAGTCCCTCTAGCATCCTCAAAACCTCGTTTTTGCCCGGCATAAGAAAATGCTTGACATGGAAATCCACCTGAAACTATATCAATTGAATTATGATATTTTTGGAAATCAATTTTATTAATATCTCCTTCTATAATATTCCATTTAGGGCGATTTATGCGTAGAGTTTGACAAGCGAATTTATCTAATTCACTTAATAACACCGTATTAAAACCGGCTTTTTCCATTCCTATTGCTAAACCACCTGCACCCGCAAATAGTTCAATTAAATTATACTTTTTTTGAGGTTTAATTTTTAACTCATCTTCCCACGCACTATTAAATAATAATTGAGCTTCTTCAAATTGTTCTAATTGTGAACGATGGTAAAGTCTATAATTATTCTCATCATTTCTTGATGGTACTAACTTACCACTTTTATCCCAGCGTCGAAGTGTTTCTTTTGATGTACTAAGAATATCAGCAACTTGTGCAATAGTATAAAAATCAGGAATCATTGTTTACTTAATATATATAAGATTACTCATGGTTATCAATTTATATTAGTAAATTTGGACTGTCAAACCTTATTCATGGTTATTTAAATTCTGTATTTTTTCTGATTTGGCCAATTCTGAAATTATATTTTGTAATTCTTGACCATAATTGGCTTCACAAGCAACCGAATCTATTGCATTTATTAGATCATTATAAAAATCTTTATCACCAGTCAGTCTATACCAAAATTCTTTTCCTATAATTACAGGATAATGATGTTTTTTTGTGATATTTTTATAATGTGTGCTTAGATCTGATTCTTCACCATAAATAACACCAATAACCATATCATCAAAACTGATTCGCTTTCGATTTTGTTTTGCCAAATTAATGACATCTTTAAAATGATTTGCAATAGTTTCAACATCATCTTTATTAATTGTATTTGGTCCGGCTTTTAGTTGGCAATATTTCCATTCTTTGTCGACTTGATCCATAAATTCAATATCAATTCCTGGGATAACACTACCAAATCCTTCTAAAACAGTACTTGTAAATGTTTGCATATTTGTTCCAAATGATGTGTTTATTGATGTGCCTAAAGCTCTTGGTAACACAAGTGCCTTAGCTATACTTTCTGGATTGGAATTTCCTGTTAGAAAATGTGCCAGATACTTACCTAAAAATGGATTGATTATAAAATTTTTTGGATTAGCTAATTTTTTAGTATTTTTAATATGATTTTGAGCAATAGAGTTTTTAAACCATTGTTTTGCTTTTTGTAAAATATCATTTTTATCGATAATCAATTCTTTAACTCCCTATACTTTTATATACGAAAAATAAAATACAGTATCAAATATTATAAAAAAATAATTATAATAAAATTTTTATAAATTAAATAATTTATATTACCTAATATTTTCATATTATTGATAGAAAGATTTTAATTAAGAAGTGGTTAAAGATTGAATAAATAAATGCATTATATTCATTTAGGTAAAATAGAAAATTTAGTGATTCATGATGTCGGGTCGGTAACAAAAGTATTGCGGATGGTATACGGATGTTTGATGAGTTAAGTAATTAGAAAAATGTAGAAGAATCATTTAATAAGTTAATTACTTCCAATTTTAAATTTGATAAATCTACCATTTAAAATATTATTTTAAAAATATCGAAATCTTGAAAGTAAATGACACAAACAAGCAAAAACATCAACCTTGAAGATGAAATAATTTTGTCGAAGTTTGAACAACAATGTCGTCAGAAACTATTAGATGAAGATTTTTACCATTACTTTCGAAAAAGGCTTACTAAACTAATTGGTCTGATTGATGGTGATAAGAAAAAAGTTGATTACGCTGAGTTTAATGTAGAACTGAAATATCAACAAGTTAGTTTAGATTAAGTAGTAGGAAAAAGTTGTGGTGAGTTATTTGATAGGCTGAAACATATTATAAAACTAATTAAGAGCTCAAATGATTATACGGACAAATATAATCTTGCCAATCCAGATAGTGAAATGAGGAATATTAAATTAAGGAAATACTTTACAGCTAAACACTGCTAACCTTACTAGGTTTAAGTATTTTGTTAATTCCTTTATTGATTCAATAGTTATTGACAACAAAATTTGTTTCCAACAATTTTAATAAATTATGTATTACTAAGTGACTAGGATAAATTACTGAATTTTAATTAATTGATAAGTTGATTGCTGGTGTTAATGCTAGCATACCAATTGAGCTTTTAAAGGTTACTCTCCAGTTATAATTACCAACAATTAATTTATCCCGTCGTTAAGTAAAATCATGAACAATGCTAAAAAGCGCTCTCAGATATGGTCGTCGATTCTTTGTTTAGCTTTTGCCGGATTTATTTTCAATACCACCGAATTTGTACCGGTTGGTTTACTGCCTAATATTGCAGAAAGCTTTTCGATGGATGTCGCTCATGCAGGGTTATTATTAACGATATATGCATGGGCAGTATCATTACTATCCTTACCCTTAACCGTATTAACATCCAGAATGGAGCGTCGCAAGCTCCTTATTTTGCTGTTTTGTTTATTTATCGGCAGCCACTTATTAGCTGGTTTTGCCTGGAATTTTTATAGCTTAATGACAGCTCGTATTGGTATCGCTTGTGCACATGCTGTATTTTGGGCTATTACCACGCCTTTAGCTGTTCAATTGGCGCCGAATGGCAAAAAAGCCAAAGCGATGAGTTTTATCGTAGTTGGCACATCAATGGCAACGGTGCTCGGTATTCCTATTGGTACCAAAATAGGGGAATTAGTCGGTTGGCGTGTAACATTTTTATGTATTGGTGGCATTGCCTTTGGTATTTTAGTTTTATTGATTTATTTACTTCCTAAAGTTCCTAGTATAAATACTATTTCAATCAAAAATCTGCCAAAAGTGTTAAAACGCCCGGCCTTACTCAATATTTACTTATTAACGGCTATTATTATCACAGGACATTTTACTGCCTATACTTACATCACACCATTTATGATGAAAGTAGGCGGATTCAGTCAGGAAATTGTTGTCCATCTCTTATTGGTTATTGGATTTTCGGGCATGATTGGTAGTGTTATTTTTACTCGATACGCAAGTAAATATCCGACAGCGATATTAGTTGTCCCCGTGATATTATTGACGGCGTGCTTATTATCACTCTATTTTAGCTCCTTTAGTCTCTACACCGCGATGATACAAGGCGTGATATGGGGATTAGCCATTACCATTATTGGTATGGTCATGCAAAGTAAAGTGATCGATGCAGCGCCCGATGCGACTGACATTGCCACGTCTGTTTATTCAGGCATTTATAATATAGGTATCGGTGGAGGAGCCTTTGTCGGCAGCCAGGTATTAGTGAAACTGTCAACTCATTATATTGGATTGGTTGGTGCTATTTTTGTTCTCCTCGCGTTAATACTTTTTTTCTTGTTATCCAGAAAAGCTTGGTAAAAAGCAAATAAGCGCAGGTGTAACCAGCGTTTATTAATTTTGTTTATTGATTATAAAAATGTTTGAATCTATGCCGAAATTTGTTCTTGGAAATATTAGTAGATTAATCATACACAGTATTGGCAACAAAAGTACTGCGGATGGTGTGCGGCTGTGTGATAAATTAAGTAATTATGAAAATGTGGAAGAAACACTTAATAAATTGATTACTTCCAATTTTAAATTTGATGAGTTGTATCAGTTTCATTTTTTTCCTGATTTAGAGCTCAATCCGGTTTATACCATTATCAAAGCCATGTTTGAGCATACAGATATTGATGATTTTATTAATCAGTCTAAAAATATGGGGCGTTATCTGTATGAAAAAAGTAATCATCCGCAAATTAAGCCCGGTGAATTGGGTGTATTTTATCTTGCGGACTGTACGGTAGATGATGAAGTAGTGGATTGTATTGGTATTTTTAAATCAGAAAATAAGCAGAGAATTCTGAAAGTTGAAGACCGGCAGAATGGTTATGATTTAGCTGATATTGAAGGATTAAGCATTCAGAAACTGGATAAAGGCTGTCTGATTTTTAATCTGCATTCAGAGCAGGGCTATCTGGTTGCTGTTGTAGATAATACCAACAAACATGCAGAGGCCAAATACTGGACTGAAGATTTTTTAAGTATCAGACCTGTTAATAATGAATATCATCAGACTACTCAGATTATGGAAACAGCCAAGCAATTTATTGCTCAGACCATGGATACTGATGATGAGGCGAGTAAATCAGAAAAAATCGGTTTGCTGAATAGGTCTGTTGATTACTTTAAAAATAATGAGCAGTTTGATTTGCAGGAATTTGAGCAGCGGGTTTTTGCAAATGATGATCTGATTCAGCAATATCAGGATTTCAGCCAGAATTATGCTCAGGAAAATCAATTAGAACAGGTTAAAAGCTTTGCTATTTCTCCCAAAGCGGTAAAAAAGCAGGAGAAATATTTTAAAAGCGTGGTGAAGCTGGATAAAAATTTTCATATCTATATTCACGGCGGTAAAGATATGATTGAAAAAGGGCGGGATGAAGACGGGCGTAAGTTTTATAAAATTTATTACCAGCAGGAAAAATAGTAAACCTAACTTATTCAGTATTTTGGATTGTCTGCAAAATAGAATGACGATAAGTCTGACAAAATAATGTCAGACTTATCGTGTTTGTTTACAAAGAGAATAACTCTCTAATAAAAATTTGTTTACCAAAAATATTACTAAGCGTGAAATAAGTATATTGATAAAATTATTAAAAAATTTATTGTAGTAAGAGTGATTTTACTCTTATCAGCCTGCAACTTAATATAAGTCTATGCAGAAAGTGGTTTCTAGCCAATGAAAACAAAAGCTGGTTTCTGTAATATAAATCTTCGAATCTAGCAGAAAATACAGCTATTTTTATAGCAGAATAAATTTATTTAAAATTTTTAATCAATAAACTCCTATGACTGTATAACTAAATAATTAGCGATATTAATACATCCGTGAATGGAACTTATTTATTATTGATGTTTTATATTTACACTAGCCGAATCAACTGCAATATCAGTTATGGGAGGCTGATTTTTTACTAAATCAGAAAAACGTCTGTATTTTTTCCAGTAAATAATTGGATTTGAGTTATCCGGAAGTTTATCAGCATAATGGAAGGTATAATTCTCATTCGTTATATTTGTTTTTATATTAATGAAAGTAGAGTACAAATCAATTAGATTTAATCCGCTAATCACTTTTTTTACCAGAATATGTTTTTTTTCATCCGGAGCTAAATAAAACAATGGTACTTGGTATTCTTGTAATAAACCACCCAGATCATGAAAAATACGATCTGGTTCAACCGATAATCCGTGATCTGAAAAATACATTAATTTATATTTTTTTCCTTTCATAAGTTCTGTAAGTTTTTTTATAAATAAATCTAATTTTTCAATGCTTGCCACATAGCAGCCAGCTTGATTATTCAATTTAAAATTTGATTTAAAATCATTAATTTGCGAGCATATTGGTTCATGAGAGCCCATCATATGCACAAAAACTACTTTTTTGTTACTGTTTTTGTTTATTACTTCCGAAACAATGGGTAACATATGATCATCATCATTAAAGCTAGTATAGTATGGACCTTTTTTTAAAAATTTGGATTTATCAGTTGTACCAGCTAATGCAGAAAAAATATTATCTCCATATTCACTTGTGCCCTGATTGCTAACCCAGTAAGTCTCATACCCGGATTTTTTTGCTAAGGAAACGAAATTAATTTCCCAGTCAATCTTATTTTTCTCAGGATAAGCTTTAAATAAAGTTCTAGTTAAGGATTGTTCTGTATTCGGACCAGCAGCCACTAATCCATCAATAAAAATTCCATTAGCTGTATTTAAAAAAGGAGTAGTATTGAGAGGGTAGCCATATACGGATAAATAATCTTTTCGTACAGATTCACCGATTACGACTAAAAATATTTCTGTATTATCATCTTCATTTAACCGACTTACCCGTATATTGTTATTATTACTGCCAATATATTTTTTCATTTCTTCATGTATTGAATTTATTTCTTGATATGCAGATATGACATTTTTTAAAAATGCGCTATTATTTACTCCCAGGTGCTGATAAGAAATGCCGAGTAAAGTTATTATATAAAAGAATATAAAGCTCATTACTGAGACAAATTGTGAAATTTTATTTTTCTTAATTTTTTGTGTTTTTATAATTTTATTTAAATAATAAATTAAACCTTGAATAAATATAAATACTACAGTAATTAAAATTTGCTGTTTGACAGCCATGAGATAACCAATAATTTCAAGTTTATTAGTTTGTAATAGTGGCATTAATAAATCAGCTGTTGGTTTGCCGTAATTTATCCCTGTAGGAAAATAAAATGATAATACGGAAAACGTAACTAACAGACTTATTAAAGTAAATTTATTTGCCGAACTTAATATGTAACAACCTAAGAATAATAAACCAGTAGAAATAACTGTATGATCAAAATCATAGTAATAACCTAAACCATATATAAGAGCTATAGTAGATATAATATATAAAATAGGTAATAAAACTAAGGCTGTTTTTCTGGTTATCACTCACATACCCCAATTATTTATTTAAAGCAGCTAGGTAAGAAATTTTGCTATGTGCTTAAATAGTTTATTGATTTGTATTATGAAATTAATATTTGATTTCGCTAAGCTGTTAATATTGGTTCTTGATGATAAATTCTTTCATCATATTAGAAATATTATAATAAAGTTTTAGGTATAGTTCTCCAGTTTTAAATGAATCATAATCCATTTGTTAATAAGCGATTTGTAAATAGCACATTGATAATATATATAAACACAGAGTAGAGATGATATTTTTTAATGTGTCTGTATCTAAGATGTATAAATAACAATTCTTTGGTCCCGCCGACAGGAATCGAACCTGTATCGCACGCTTAGGAGGCATGTGTTCTATCCGTTGAACTACGGCGAGACTTTTTAAAAACAGGGCTATGGCTGAAATTTGCCATAGCCCGCTATTTTAAGAGATTCGGGCTAAAGATGCCAAGGCTAAATCTCGCATAGCCTGGGTGGTTTCATTAACCGGTAACTCATTCAGGCAGTTAATTGCGGCATCTACGGCTTTTTTTGCTTGCATAGTGCAATAAGCCAGTGCATCAGAGTTGATTACGTGATCGTGAATTTTGTTGAAATAGCTGCGGTCGGCGTGTTCTAGAGCATGGCGTACATCGGCTTTGGCCGCAGCACTGCCCTGATTAAGCAGGTAAATCAGCGGCAGGGTAGGTTTGCCCTCAGCCAGATCGTCGCCGACATTTTTACCAATGGTTTCTACATCACCAGCGTAATCCAGTACATCATCGATAATCTGGAAAGCTGAACCCAGATATGTACCGTAATTTTTTAAAGCCAGTTCCTGTTGTTCTGTAGCCTTGGCAAGTATGGCACCTACCTGTGCCGCTGCCTGAAAGAGTTTGGCGGTTTTGTATTCGATTACTTGTAAATACTGTTCTTCAGTAACATCAATATTACCAATATTCATCAGCTGCATGACTTCACCTTCAGCAATGATATTGGTGGCTTCTGCCATCACTTTGAGAATACGGAGGCTGCCGGAGCCAACCATCAGCTGGAAGGCTCGTGTGTAGAGAAAATCGCCCACCAATACAGCAGCGGCATTGCCAAACAGATTGTTCGCAGTTTCCCGGCCGCGGCGCAGGTCGCTTTCATCCACTACATCGTCGTGCAGCAATGTAGAGGTATGGATAAATTCCACCATGGCGGCCAGTGAAAAAAGAGGGTCTTCTGTATAGCCCAGAGCTTTGCCGGCAAGGATGGTAATTATCGGGCGCAGGCGTTTACCGCCGGCACTGATAATATACTGGCCTATTTGTGAAATCAGGACAACTTCGGATTCAACAGCACGGTTGATTACCGCATTAACACGGTTTAAGTCTTCAGGCAGGTGTTTCTGGAAATAAGGCAGGTTCTCAAGCATGTGTTTAGTGTTTCTGCAACTGGTAATGATGATGTGTTTTAGCCATGTGTCCCCGAAACTGCCGGGCACTTTTGTGTATTATTATACTTGAAATTCATTTGGGAAATGAGAAAAGTTAGATTGGGTTAATAAAGATGCAATTGTGAATCGGTTAGGTAAATTATGCTGATATATACACAGGCCGGAACAGAAATTCTATGCTCAAAGCGGTGCATCCGTCAGAAATGGTAGTATATCCGGCAGCTGGTTAGCAGTTATGCTGCAATACTTGTAAAGTATTTTTGTGTGTTTGTACGGTAGACCGGAGAGCAAATTTTATGACAATGAATAATTCAGCTCAAGTCTGGGTATGGTAAATTATTAATATAAATCAGTTATGTAGTACTTCGCCATTTTATCCATTCATTTAGCGGAACTTAAAGCATTATTTAAAGAAGTTAATGCTAAAATAAATTGCATAAAATCAGGTGGATTACCAACCGTGCCGGAACTGCCTGAATGATAGGTTTCAGGATTAAATATGCGTTTCGGATTATAGGATAAAATCCAGTTATTCCAAGATTCATCTAATTGCATGCAATAAGGGCTTGGCATGGGGAGTGGCTGCGATAAAGCATTATGATAGTGAGTAACCGGTTGGTGATTATCCGGTAAGGTAAAACCGGTATTTGTCATATTTAAGGGAATGGTTATGCTGTTTTTTATTATTTCCTCTAATGATTGTTGAGTGACAGCAGTTAATACGCCATCTAAGACATCTAATGTCATAGTTTGAGCGGCTTGCTTTGGCTGTAACCAGTCTGTGAATGTAACGGGTCTTGCATATGCCCGGCGACACTATAAATAGCTTTCGGCAGGGCTTAATTTTTAATTGACTTAACTAATCTGAGCTATATATGCCATGAGATATTTATTATTGTTTTGACAGTAAAATCATGCGTTGATATAATCGCGAATTCCGTTTTTTGCGGAAATTTAATTTTTGTTTTTTAATTGAATTCCTATTGGAGTTGAGTATGTACGCGGTCGTAAAAACCGGCGGTAAACAATATAAAGTTGCCGTTGGCGAAAAATTAAAAGTAGAACAGATACCAGCAGAACTCGACAGCCAGATCGAACTGAATGAAGTTTTGATGATTGCTGACGGTGAAGCGGTGAAAGTGGGCACGCCTTTTATTGAGGGCGCTAAAGTAACCGCTAAAGTGGTTGCACATGGCCGTCACGATAAAGTACGTATTTTCAAAATGCGTCGTCGTAAACACTATCAGAAACGTCAGGGTCACCGCCAGAATTTTACCCAGATTGAAATCGTGGCGATTGCCTAATTGAGTGAAGGAATAACAGAATGGCACACAAAAAAGCAGGCGGTAGCTCCCGCAACGGTCGTGATTCAGAAGCCAAACGCCTGGGCGTTAAAGCCTTTGGTAATGAGCTGATTCCGGCTGGTTCAATTATTGTTCGTCAGCGCGGTACCCGTTTTCACGCGGGTGAAAATGTAGGTATGGGTAAAGACCACACTCTGTTCGCTAAAGTGGATGGTTATGTGGAATTTGCCGTTAAGGGCGCGCTGAACCGTAAAACCGTAAGTGTGCGTCCGTATACCGGCGCAGACGAGTAAGTTTTTACTGATGTTAAGCCCTGCCTTGTCTGGCAGGGCTTTTTTGTTATCAGGTCAGCTGGTGTGAAGAGGCAGCACAGATATTCTGTACTTTGGCTATAATCATGCTATGAGGTGTTCACAAGGGTATTACTGAGACTGGTTGCCCGGCATAAATATTGCAAACTGAGAATGATATGAAGTTTATTGATGAAGCAAAAATCGAGGTAGTTGCCGGCCGCGGCGGCAATGGTGCGGCCAGCTTCCGCCGCGAAAAATTTGTGCCTAAGGGCGGCCCCGATGGCGGTGATGGCGGCAGAGGCGGCAGTGTCTGGGCTGTAGCCGATGAAAATATTAATACCCTGGTGGAGTATCGTTTTGTTAAACGCTATCAGGCTAAAAACGGTGAAAAAGGTCATGGTTCAGACCGTTATGGTCGCGGAGCTGATGATATTGAGTTGAGAATGCCGGTAGGTACGCTGATTCGTGATGTTGATACGGAACAGGTTGTGGCGGATTTAACTCATCATGGTCAGAGGGTATGTCTGGCTAAAGGCGGTAAGGGCGGCTTAGGTAATATTCATTTTAAATCATCAGTAAACCGTGCTCCTAAGCAGGCCACACCCGGTGAAGAAGGTGAGGCGCGCAGTTTGTTGCTGGAGCTAAAAGTACTGGCAGATGTGGGTTTGCTCGGTATGCCGAATGCAGGGAAATCTACGCTGATTAGTGCAGTTTCGGCTGCACGGCCAAAAGTGGCTGATTATCCGTTTACAACGTTGCATCCTAATCTGGGGGTAGTACGCAGTGATGACAATCACAGTTTTGTTATGGCTGATATCCCTGGGTTGATTGAAGGTGCTGCTGAAGGTGCCGGTTTGGGGCACCGGTTTCTGAAACATTTGTCGCGTACCGGTTTGCTGCTGCATGTGGTGGATCTGGCTCCTTTCGATGAAGGTGTGGAACCGGCAGCAGAGGCGCTGGCGATTATTGAAGAGTTACGCCGTTATGATGAGGCTTTGCATGATAAACCGCGTTGGCTGGTGTTGAATAAAATTGATATGCTGGCTGATGATGAGCGTGCCGAACGTGTGGCTCAGTTTCTGGCAGATATTGGCTGGGATTACCCGCAGCCGGATGATCAGTTTGAATTTGATCTGACAACCCCGCGGGTATTTCAAATCAGTGCACTGGCACGTGAGGGTACGCAGGAGCTGGTGCAGACCATACAGCGTTATTTGGATGTGAAGCATGAATTACTGGCAAAACAGCAGGCTGAACAACCTGTTGTGGCGGAAGTGCCGGCTGCAAACGGGTTGATACAGCCGGAATAATTCTGCTATCCGGATAATTGATGTAGCCACCTGTTACAGGTGGCTTTTTTGTATTGGAATGAATCAGAAAATTGATGGTACTGAGAAATTAGTTTGCCCTTTTTCTGACAGTACGTCGACGAATAAAACGATATATCAATTGCAGGAGCAAGACGCTGACTAATGCCAGAACGGCAGCCATTGATATCTGATCTATTGTATATACCGTTGATTTTATCGGTGTGACTGTGCCGGCGGTAGCCTGATAGGTGGCAATGGTAATGCTGCGTGATGTACGCAGGCTGGTTCGTATCAGCTGTTGTTGTGCGTTTTGTTCAATAACTTTATAACTAAAGGTATCGTTATCATTTTTCTGTTTGCTGCCGTCAGGCTTTTTAGCCAGAAAAGTGGTATTGGCCAGTGTGTACTGCTGAACGTAAGAATAGGGCAGGGCAAGAAATGAGCCGTCCGGTTCAAAGGCTGCAATAGTCAGATCGCGGTGCCATGGTTTGTGATTGGCCGCAGTTCTGCTGTCCTGACCGGCAAGCAGGAAAATAAATAAAATAAAGAAGCCGCAAAATAAAATCAGTTTAAGCAGTCGCTGTTTAAACTGACCGGAACGCTTCTGAGGCTGACTGGCTGCCGGATTATGCTGAGTACTCATGTAACTAACCACTGCTGATTGATTAAATTCAGTCTGAATAATGTCTGAAAGGTAATTTTACCTAATTTTTGGCCTGTGAAAGCTTATTATATTGTTATTAATACTCTGATACGGGTAAATAATTACCGATTTTATTGATTTTAATGGCATTCTGATTTGATGATTTATTTGTGTTCATCTTTTTTTCCGTGCCCGGTATGTTTGATAATGATGCCTCGCCGATGATAAATAATGGTATGACGGTCAAATGGAATTTGAATTTTCAGATGGAAATTATTATCATTAATTTTGGTTATTGTTAATCTGATACAGGAATGAGTGTATGAGTGAGCAACAGAATGTCGCTGAGCTTCAGGCTGCTGTAACACGTTTACAGCAATTAAATTCTCTGGTTCTGGCTACGGTAGCACAGGATGGTACCCCTCAGGCAAGCTATGCGCCTTTTGCTGAATATGATGGTTGTCTGTATATCTTATTATCCGGTCTGGCACCGCATACACAGAATTTGCAGCAACAGGAGCAGGCCAGTGTGATGCTGATTGAAGATGAAACTTCGGCACGCAATATTTTTGCCCGTGCCCGGCTGAATTATACGGTATCGGTTACGGTAATTGAAAAAAACACAGCTGATGGCATTGCCGCTTTACAGGCAATGAAAACAAAACTGGGCAATACAGTAGATGTGCTGTCTGAATTGCCGGATTTCATGCTGTTTCGTCTGCAACTGGAAAAGGCTCGCCTTGTAACTGGCTTCGGCCGCGCTTATGTCTTTATGCCGGGTAAGGTTGATGGTGCAATACAGCTGACTGAAAAGAATGCTAAAACAGTGTGATGACGCTGTGCGCAGCGATTGCTCGGTAAAAATGGTTAAAATCCCGTACAATAGTCGTTTTATTCGGACAAACCGGAGCTGCGTGCATGTGGTGTTGGCCTAAACGAATTTGGGTAATTATCCATACGGTGTATGTATATGGTCTGCTGGATCTGGTTCAGCAGCATGTACATCCGTCATGGCTGCAAAGGCTGATACGTTTACTGCCGCGCGGACGCAAATACCGGCAGCTGGATGCAGCGGTACGGTTGCGTCTGGCTTTGGAAAGTCTGGGGCCGATTTTTGTTAAATTTGGTCAGGTATTATCCACCCGGCCGGATTTAATCCCTGCTGATTACGCGCGTGAACTGGCCTTACTGCAGGACAGGGTGCCGCCGTTTGCCAGTGATGTAGCAATCCGGGTGATTGAAACTGAGCTGGGCAGGCCGTTGGCTGAAATTTACGCCCGCTTTAATCCGCAGCCGGTAGCCAGTGCGTCTATCGCTCAGGTTCATGAAGCCTATTTATTCAATGAGGCCGGTGGTATCGGTCAAAAGGTTGCAGTAAAAGTTCTGCGTCCTGACATCGCGCCGGTTATTGATCAGGATTTAGCACTGATGGCTGTAGGAGCGCGCTGGGTAGAATGGCTGTTTGCAGATGGCAAACGCTTAAAGCCACGCGAAGTAGTCGCAGAGTTTAAGAATTATCTGCATGATGAGCTTGATCTGATGCGGGAAGCCGCTAATGCCAGCCTGCTCGGGCGGCAGTTCAGTAAAAGCACTATGCTGATTATTCCGGCTGTTTACTATAATTATTGTGCGCGTCGGGTGCTGACAATTGAATGGATGGACGGTACTCCGGTTGCCAGTACCGATAAGTTGCGTGAAAAGAATATAGATTTGCACCAGCTGGCACGCTATGGGGTAGAAATATTCTTTACTCAGGTATTTGACAACGGTTTTTTCCATGCGGATATGCATCCGGGCAATATTATGGTCGCAGATGACGGCAGGTATATTGCACTGGATTTTGGTATTGTCGGCACGTTAACAGATTATGATAAGCGCTATCTGGCAATTAATTTTTTGGCGTTTTTCAATCGTGATTATCATCGGGTGGCTACTGCGCATGTGGAATCAGGCTGGGTACCGGCAGATACGCGGGTGGAGGAGCTGGAAGCAGCAGTGCGTGCTGTATGTGAACCGATTTTCAATAAACCGCTGGCAGAAATTTCTTTTGGTATGGTGCTGATGCGGTTGTTTGAAACCAGTCGTCGTTTTAATGTAGAAATTCAGCCGCAGCTGGTGCTGCTGCAAAAAACATTACTTAATATAGAGGGGCTGGGAAGACAGCTGGATCCTCAGCTGGATTTATGGGCAACTGCCAAACCGTTTCTCACCCGCTGGATGCATAACCAGATTGGTCTGAAAGCGCTATGGAAAACGCTAAAGCAGGAAGCACCGGACTGGGCGCAAATGCTGCCTGCACTGCCGCGTAAGCTTAATGCCCTTGTAGATGAAAAGCGTCAGCTTGAATGGCGTGATGCCTATATTCATCTGCTGCGTACACAGCGGCAACAGAATTTCTGGCTGGCAGTAATTGCTCTGGTGATGCTGGCAGTTTTTCTCTTTAAATAAAATTTTACTGTGTTTTCAATGTGAAGTTATCGGATATCAGCTTGCGATGCTGAGATGGTAACCGTTATGGTTTAGCTGGTCTTTGGTTAATAATTGTACTGTTTTTATATTGTTCTTATGCTGAAATCTGCTTATAGTTATATGCGGTGCTTTAAGATACGGATTTCGGGTTATAATTTTGTCATTGTTTTAGCTCGCGGTTCATCCGCAGTATCTCATCTGTAAAGGAGTAGCCTTGTGTCGCGTGTGTATCCTTATCCTTTGATTGCTAAGGAAGGCTGGCCGTTTATTATTGGCAGTCTGGTGCTGAGCATATTAACTTTTTTCTGGTGCGGATGGTGGTCGCTGCCTTTATGGGTGCTGACAGCATTTGTGGTGCAGTTTTTTCGTGATCCTGCCCGTGATATTCCTGCAAATCCTGAAGATGTGCTGAGTCCGGCAGACGGACGTATTGTGGTTGTGGAAAAAACTACCGATCCGTACCGTGGTGTGAATGCTCTTAAAATCAGTGTATTTATGAATGTATTCAATGTGCATTCTAACCGCAGCCCTATTGATGGCAAAGTGGAGCGTGTAGATTATTTTAAAGGCAGCTTTCTGAACGCTGCACTGGATAAAGCCAGTGCACAAAATGAACGTAATGCAGTTCTTGCGGTAACCAAAACCGGCCGGCCGGTAACATTTGTACAGGTTGCAGGTCTGGTAGCACGGCGTATTCTGTGCTACGTAAATGCGCATGATTTATTACATCGCGGTGACCGCTATGGTTTTATCCGCTTTGGTTCGCGGGTAGATGTTTATTTGCCGGAAGATGCTACTGCGCTGGTGGCTATTGGTGATAAGGTCAGTGCCAGCAGTACAGTACTGGCAACTTTGCCATTGCAGGCTCCTGATATCAGTGCTGAACCGCAAAGTAATACTGAAGAACATGCAGATCTAGTCACAGAAGCTGCTAATCGGGCAGCAGCTGCCGCACGGCATGTACTGTCTCAGGAATAAAGGCTATTAATTGTTTACAGGCTGTTTGTCCTTTGTAAGGTCAGGCAGCCTGTTGTCGTTTAAACCGGTAAATGATGAGCAGATTTGATAAGACCAATTTATCTGAGCAGCAGCCAGAGCGGGTGCTGCTGGTAGGGGTATTGCTGGATAAGGATTTTCCGGTTGCTGCTGAGCGCCGGACAGTATTGTTTGAGTCGGCACTGGCTGAAGCTGAGGAGCTGGTACGTGCTACCGGAGCAGATTTAGTGGAAGTTGTTCCGTGTAAACGTCAGCAGCCGGACAGTGCATTGTTTGTGGGTAAAGGCAAAGCAGAAGAACTGGCACAAACAGTAGCTGAAGCCGGGATTGATCTGGTGGTCTTTAACCATGCGCTAACGCCTACGCAGGAGCGTAATCTTGAAAGGCTGCTCCAGTGCCGGGTATTGGATCGGGTTGGCCTGATTCTCGCTATCTTTGCCCGGCGTGCACAAAGTCAGGAGGGGCGCTTGCAGGTGGAGCTGGCTCAGCTGGTTCATTTATCCAGCCGGCTGGTGCGTGGTTATGGTCATTTGCAGAGCCAGAGAGGCGGTATTGGTTTACGCGGCCCAGGTGAGACACGTCTGGAAACTGACCGCCGTCTGATCAGGCAGAAAATTACCCGTCTGCGCCAGCAATTGCAGCAGGTGCGCCGGCAGCGGGCAACTCAGCGTAAAAGTCGGTATCAGGGTACACTGCCGGTCTTTGCGCTGGTGGGCTATACCAATGTAGGCAAATCCAGTCTGTTTAACCGTTTAACCAAAGCTCAGGTCATGGCAGAAGACCAGCTGTTTGCCACCCTGGATAATACAGTGCGCCGTTTGTATCTGAATGACCAGACCAGTGTTTTATTATCCGATACAGTCGGTTTTATTCGCGATTTACCGCACGGACTGGTAGCTGCTTTTGCGGCGACACTGGAAGAAACTGCGCTGGCTGATGTACTTCTGCATGTGGTGGATATTACCCATCCGGAATTTGAGCGGCAAATAGATGCTGTGAATACGGTATTACAGGAAATTGATGCAGAAAACATACCGCAGCTGATTATTTATAATAAAATTGATAAATTGTCTGCTGAACAAAGAATGCAGGGAATTGTGCGTGATATACATGGTCGTCCGCAGGCTGTTTATATATCGGTACAGGATGGCAGCGGACTGGATGATTTACGTACAGCTATGATAGAAATGGCAGGTATGAAATATGCACAACATAATAAACAGGATGAGTATTAATATTGCCTGTTGAGGATTTAGCTGAATATGACTCAAGAAAAAAATGATGTAATTAAACCAAATCGCCCCCATCGTCCGAACCGGCGCCGCCGGCTGCGTGATAACAGTATTTATTTGTTGCCTAATGCATTTACACTGGCGGCACTGTTTGCCGCTTTTTATGCCATTACTCAGTCGATGCATGGTCATTATGAAGTTGCAGCAATTGCGGTATTTATTTCTATGCTGCTGGATGGCATGGACGGTCGGGTTGCCCGTCTGACTAACAGTCAGAGTGCTTTTGGTGAACAGCTCGACAGTCTGGCTGATATGGTAAGTTTCGGGGTGGCACCTGCCTTGATTGCGTATAAATGGCAGTTATTTCATTTTGGTAAAATTGGTTACTCGGTAGCATTTATTTATTGTGCCTGTGCGGCCTTGCGGCTGGCATTGTTCAATACTCTGATTGGTAAAGTAAGTAAGAAATGGTTTATCGGAATTCCCAGCCCGACGGCAGCTGCACTGGTAATCGGCTTAATCTGGGTAAGCCATACTTTTCAGGGTTTACCTCATGTAGACTGGCTATGCCTGATTATTACTCTGTTTGGCGGTTTATCCATGGTGGTTCAGATACCTTTCTGGTCATTCAAGGAAATCAATGCTTATCGTAAAGTACCTTTTTTTGTAATGATTCTGGCTGTTATTGGCTTACTGGTAGTGACATGGGAACCATCAGTAGTACTGTTTGCCTTTTTCCTGCTCTATAGTTTGTCCGGTTATGTGATGTTTATCTGGCGCGTGCTGACTAAACGCAAATTTCAGCCAGAATAATGATGAGCACTTTCTATTGCTGAAAAAAATAAGCTGATATATTGATTAAAGGAGAATAGTAATGGCAGTTAATTTGTCCGTGCCTGGTGATGAGCAGATTTTAGCCATTGACGGCGTGCAGGTATTTGTTGGACAGGCCGGAATCAAAAAACCGGAACACGATGATTTAACGCTTATTGTGCTTAACGGGATAAACAGTATCGGCGCTGTATTCACCCAAAACCGTTTTTGTGCTGCACCGGTGCAGATTGCTAAACAGCATCTGGCTACAGACGCCGGAGTGCGTGCACTGGTAATCAATACAGGTAATGCCAATGCCGGTACAGGCAAACAAGGGCTGGATGATGCGCAGTTGATATGTGACAAGGTTGCACAGCAGATTGGTTGCAGTGCATCAGAGGTTTTACCGTTTTCTACCGGTGTGATTCTCGAACCCTTGCCGGTAAATAAAATTGTGGCTGCTTTGCCGAAAGTGAAAGTTGTACACTGGCCGCGGGCTGCTGCTGCCATTATGACTACGGATACTGTTCCTAAAATGGCCAGCCGTACGGTTTATATTGACGGGCATAAAGTACGTTTCACCGGTATTGCCAAAGGTTCCGGCATGATTCATCCAAATATGGCTACTATGCTCGGATTTGTGTTTACTGATGCGGCTATAGCCCAGCCATTGTTGCAGCAAATGGTAGCTGAAGTAGCAGCCATATCTTTTAATGCGATTACTGTTGACGGAGATACTTCTACTAATGACAGTTTTGTGGTGGTAGCCACAGGTAAGTCTCAGCTGGGGCGGATAGAGTCAGTAGCCGGAAAAGATTACTTAGCCGTCAAAACTGTACTGGCTGATCTGGCACTGGAACTGGCACAGGCGATTGTACGTGACGGTGAGGGCGCAACCAAGTTTATTACTATTGATGTACGCAATGCTCTGACTGAAGCAGAGGCCAGACAGGTAGGCTATGCTGTTGCCCGTTCACCATTGGTAAAAACAGCTTTTTATGCCAGTGACCCGAATCTGGGGCGTATTTTGTGCGCGATCGGTTATGCAGGTATTGCTGATTTGGATGTGGCAGCAATTAAGGTATATCTGGGTGAAGTGCTGGTGGCAGAAAATGGAGGTCGGGCTGCCAGCTATACAGAAGAGGCTGGTCAGCAGGTAATGGCACAGAATGAAATTACAGTAACCATTGATCTGGCACGTGCGGAAGCACGGGCAAAGATTTACACCTGTGATTTATCCAGAGAGTATGTGACGATTAATGCTGATTATCGCAGCTAAGCTATACTGAATCAGTAATTACTGAACCCGCGTTTAACGCGGGTTCAGTGCTTTAAAGGATTTCTTTTTGTACAGCTGTTAGTTTGATTTCTACTTTCCAGTCTGGGTTAGCCAGCGCAGCCTGTATACAGGCTCGTGCCGGCGCTCTTCCCGGTGTAACCCAGTTATCCCATGCCTGATTCATGCCTTCATATTCCTGCATATTGCTCAGGTAAATTACAGCTTCACAAATATGTTGCTTATCACTGCCACATGCTTGCAGAATAGTATCTATCTGTGCCAGAACATTGGCAGTTTGCGCAGTGATGTCGCCATCTTCATTAGTTGGAACTTGTCCTGCAAGAAATATCAGGCCGTTAACAATGGTGGCTTCTGCCAGGCGGTTACCGCTCTCGTAAAATTTAATACTCATAAAATTCAATACCCATATACTGGTTCTTGTGAAAATAGCCTGAGCTACAATGTTATTTGTTACTGCAAGAATTTATTTTGTGGCCGGGCAATACTGGCCTGAAAAAAAACAGACAGCAAAAGAATATAAGCAATGCCTTTTTATATCAATACTATCTTCTGAATCTATCGAGATATCGCTATATGATAACCATCATTTTTCATTAAGTAGTAAAATAATAATCCGTTATCTTTGCCTGAGTTGATGAAAATAATTGATGAGTAAAAGTAAATTTCCGGTTACTCCTGCTATCCGTTTTTTGCGTGCTCACCAGATACCGTTTGAACCGCGTGAGTATGCTTATGTTGAGCATGGCGGAACAGCACAATCAGCATTAGCGCTGGGCGTAGACGAGCATGCAGTGATCAAAACCATTGTGCTGCAAAATGAGCATAAGCAAGGTCTGATTGTGCTGATGCATGGCGACCGGCATATATCTACCCGTCAGCTGGCACGTGAACTGGGTATGAAGCATATAGAACCAGCCAGTCCGCAGCAGGCTAATAAATGGACTGGTTATCTGGTTGGTGGAACCAGTCCTTTTGGCAACAAGGCCGGATTACCGGTGTATGTTGAAAAAAGTATTTATTCTTTGCCATTGATTTATATTAATGGGGGTAAGCGTGGATTTCTGGTACAGATGCAGCCAGAATATCTGGCCTGCCTGCAGCCGCAATCAGTGCAGGTGGCAACAGAGACGGAATAATGTTAGCTAATAAACACAGGCCGGACGTGAAAGTCTGGCCTGTTTGTTTGCCGGCTAATAAAAATTTTTATTTGATTAGTCCGCGCTGATAAGAGTTATTAAAAGGCTGATAATTATGATCATGCAGCTGCTGGGCTGCTTCGGTTAACCAGTTGGTATTACGTAATAACACCCTTCCTTCCATAATCAAATCTGCCTGACCGGTTTGTAAAATATATTCAGCCAGATCAGGGCTGTCAAGCAGGCCAACGGTTGCTACCGGAATATTGACTACTTGTTTCATGGCAGTCGCAAAAGGTGTCTGATAACCGCCATGCACCGGGATATCCGGAGCGTAATCCATAACACCTCCGGTGGACACATCGATAACATCTATGCCGTCACGTTCTAGCCACTGACATATTTCCTGCCAGTCGGCAATACTGTTTTGCTGACCGGTTTTATCATAGTCGGATAAAGACATGCGTACCCATAATGAACCGGAAAATACTGCACGCATTTCGAGAGTAATTTCGTGCAGCAAACGATAACGATTCACTAAAGAACCGCCATATTCATCGGTACGCTGATTGCTCAGCGGTGAAAGAAATTCACTGATTAGATAACCATGTGCAGCATGGATTTCAATTACATCCACACCGGCTTGCTGAGCTCGTCTGGCTGCAGCAATAAAATCTTCTTTGATTTGTGTGATTTCCGGTTTACTCAATGCTTTTGGCGTTTTCGAGCTGCTATTAAAAGGAATAGCACTAGGTGCAACCGGCTGCAGTGCATCTGAGGCTTTGCGTCCGGCATGTGCCAGTTGCACACCTACTTTGCTGTTCAGATAATGTAGTGAATCAACCAGCTGAGCGAATTTTTCTGTCTGACTATCATCCCATAAACCTAAATCGTGTTTGGTAATTCGTCCGTCCGGCTGTACGGCAGTGGCTTCTATAATAATCAGACCAACATTGGCAATGGCACGTGCGCCATAATGTGCAAAATGAAAAGGTGTAACGATGCCGTCTTCCTTTTTTACTTCATACATGCACATTGGTGCCATAACTACTCGGTTTTTCAGATTTAAATTACCAATGGTTATAGGAGATAATAATAATGACATTGATATTCCTTTCGAGTTTTAGTAATTTAAAATGGACTTAAATAATAAGTATATTTTAAAGATTAGTCACTCCAAATGGAATGTGTACAGATGGAAGGATATTTACAACTTTTTCCAAATGATTTATCTGATCATCGAAAAATATATGAGGTCGTATAATTTCTAATACTTTATTTTTTTCAATTCCTCCAAGGAAAAAAGCTTCATTAATTTCTATTCCAAGCTTTCTTAAAGTTTTTATAGCTCTAGTATGTGATGGTGCATTTCTAGCTGTTACAAGGGCAGTTTTAAGAATTGGTTTATACTTTAGATTTTGGGAGACTTCTAAATGTTCAATTTGCTGAATATGTGCCAATCTCTGAATAAAATTATTTAATGGACCTGGATTATGAGTAATATCTTGTTTTAAACTTTCATTTTCATGAAATTTTTGTAAATCTTTATTTTTATGAAAAATTTTCTCAGCTTCATCATCAATAATTACACCATCAAAATCAAAGGCTATTCTTAATTCAAGATCATGAATATCATCTTTTATCTTTCCTTTCATTACTTGTCCAGCTGGATAACCTGCTCTTATTGCTTGACTTACATCAGTTGGGTTAGCCGATAGAAATAGCTCGATATCAAAAGCGGGTATATATGGTAAAGGCGATTTGCCTTGCAAAAATACAGCTCTGGTAATATTAAGCTTGTGATGTTCTATTGAGTTCATGACTCTTAAACCAGTGTCAGGATCATTTCTGGATAATAATATTACTTCTACGAGTGCTCCATTTTCATCCGATAGTTTATTCAATGACAAAAGTCTTTTTATAAATGGAAAAGCTACTCCTTTAGCTAGAGGCTTCTTTTCATTTTCTCTCTGATAATTTCGGTAACATTGTTCTCCACCAGATCTAAAAACTCTGTCAGATTCTTCTAAATCAAATAATGCACTTGAGGCTAAGCCTATTACTAATCTTTTAGTTAAATCATAAGCCATTATTTTTATGTACCCCTCTATTAGAATTAATTATAAAATTTAGATACAAATAATATAATAAAATATATGAATATTTTATATCAAAAATAAATTTTTATGCGCTCAAATAAAACTTATTTGTAATTTAAATTATCTATAATTTGTGACACAAATCCCCATATATGAATCCCTGCCAGTCTACGTCAATATCTTTTCCAAATGCGATGACTTTAAATAACTCGCCCATTTCATGTGCATCCAGCAGGGTATGACAGACCGAAGCAGTCTGAATGTATGCATTTTCTTCCGGTTTGCCGGTTTTTGTGAGTAATTCGGTTATACCCAGATTAAGCAGAAATGATGCCTGATTGGTATAACCAATTAAGTCCAGATGATTATCAATGCCGGCATCAGCAATACGGGTGAAATTAACATGAGCGGTTAAGTCAGTGAGTCCGGGATAAAAGAACGGATCATGAACGGTATGATGCCGGTAGTGGCCGATTAACGTACCCTGACGACGCTGAACATGATAATACTGTGCTGCGTCAAAACCATAATCAATCCATATCATTGCTCCGCGTTTCAGCTTTTGTGCCAGTGTTGCTACAAAGGCATATTGTTGCGGATGCAGCTCAGACTGATAAGGTTCTGCTGTATCAGGGAAAGTTTCCATAACCTGTTGTATTGCTGCGCTGCTAGCAGGTTTATCCTGCCAGACAAACTGGTTATCCAGCCAGCTAACGCCCATTTCTGTTATCAGATTTGCCTGACGGAGATAGACCGGAACAGGCATGGCATCCAGAACTTCGTTTCCTATCAGGATACCGTCAAACTGTTCAGGCAACTGAGTCAGGTGTGTAACTTTATGTATCTGATCAGGTGCATGAGTCTGAATATATTCTCTCTGACGCTGCGCCAGTTCTGCAGAAAGTTCAATAATGTAATAGTGCTGAAAGTGCTGGCTGTGCAGAGCTGGCAAAACAGATGCTGCCAGATGACCGGTTCCGGCACCGAATTCATAAATATTGCCTGCTGTTTGTGGCAATAGTGCATCTAATTGATGCGCCAGCGTCTGCCCGAACAAAGGAGTCAGAACAGGTGCAGTAATAAAGTCGCCATCACGACCGAATTTTTGTGCTCCGCCGGTGTAATAACCATAGTCAGGCGTATACAGTGCCATTTGCATGTAGTCGACAAAAGAAAGCCAGTTATTTTGCTGCCGGATTTTCTGCTGAATAAGTTCAGACAATTTCTGCGAACTGATTAATGCGGCTTTTTCAGGAGTGGGTAAATTATCCATAGGATAGATGATGGAAATTGTAAAGAAGATGGTCATTATAAACGCTGATTTTGGCTTATGTTGACCCTGGTCAAGTATCTGAAAAGGCACATAGGGACTGGATTGGATGATTAGTAAAATAATGATTTGATTTAAATATATTTTTGTATTTTAGATTGCTTTTATTCGGCTTCGGAATTTGACTGGATTACATTGACCCTGTATGCAAAATTGCCTTATAGTGTGAATAAGTGTGTAAAGGTGTGGCGAAGTGGGGGATAATCCCGTTATATTGAATAGGAGCTGAACAGTGTTTGGCGGCGCGTATGAATTAAGTATAGACAGTAAAGGACGACTGGCGATTCCGGCCAAGTTTCGTGATTTGCTGGCGCGTCATTTCACTCCGGTACTGGTTGCCACACTGGAAAAGCGCACACATTTGTTACTGTATCCCGAGTCATCATGGCGCAGTGTGGAAGCTCAGCTGTTACAGCTTCCTGTGGCAGGCAACAGAGTATTGCAGGCCTATCAGAATTTACTGTTGCATAATGCGGATACTTTGGATTTAGACAGTGCCGGCAGAGTATTGCTACCGGCACATTTGCGCCGTCTGGTGAATTTTGAGCGTGAAGTTTATGTTGTGGGTCGTGCCAACCGCATTGAAGTGTGGGGCAGGGCGCTATGGGAAGAGCAGAATAATGCTGCACTGGATATGGATGAAGATATGCTGGCGGCAGAGTTGGGTAAGACTCAACTGCAATTATGAGTGAACAGATAAATAATGGCGGTCATGTTACCGTTTTCCTGAATGAAGCAGTTGCCGGTTTACAGGTACAGCCGGCCGGAGTGTATGTTGACGGAACTTTTGGCCGTGGCGGCCATTCGCGTTTGATTCTGTCTCAGCTCGGGAAAGACGGGCGGCTGGTTGTTTTTGATAAGGATCCGCAGGCGATTGCTGTAGCACAGGAACTGGCAAGGCAGGATGCACGGGTACTGGTTGTACATGAAGGTTTTTCTGCATTAAAGCGGTCGTTACAACAGCTGGATATCAGCCGGATAAATGGTGCCTTATTTGATCTGGGTATTTCCTCTCCTCAGATTGATGATGCAGGTCGCGGTTTCAGCTTCCGCTTTGATGCACCGCTGGATATGCGTATGGATACTACGCGCGGACAGTCAGCAGCCCAATGGCTGGCTGTGGCAGAAGAGCAGGATATACACGAGGTAATTAAAAATTATGGTGAAGAGCGGTTTAGTCGCCAGATTGCACGGACAATTGTGGCGCAGCGGGAACAAAGCCCGATTACCACAACCGGCCAGCTGGCGCGCCTCGTCGCACAGGTCGTCCGTACTCGTGAACGCGGACAGGATCCGGCCACACGTACCTTCCAGGCCATTCGCATCTTTATTAACCGTGAACTGGAAGAAATAACTGTGGTACTGCCGCAAGTGATGGAATGTCTGGTTGCCGGCGGACGGATGGCGGTGATTTCATTTCATTCACTGGAAGACCGGATTGTAAAAAGATTTATGCAGCAGCACAGCAAGCCGGCTCCTTTACCACGCTGGGCAGTAGTTAAAGAAGCAGAACGTGAGCAGCCGCCGTTGCGTCTGATAGGCAAGGCGCAAAAACCTGCTCCGGCAGAAATTGAAGTTAATCCGCGAGCCCGTTCAGCGGTATTACGGGTAGCAGAACGCAGTTATTAAATAAAGACTAATAGTTGATTAATTATGAATAAAATCAACATTATTTTGCTTATATTGGTACTGGCTTCAGCTTTTGCTGTTGTAACAGTACAGGATCGTTCGCGTCAGTTTTTTATTGCGCTGGATAAAGCGCAAAAAGGGGAAAGTCTTTTGAACGAAGACTTTAGTCGCTTAAAGTTAGCGCAGGCAAAGTTATCTAATCATCAGTTGATTCAGGATGCTTCAGCCCGGCAGAATTTGCATTCGCCGTCATTGGCTGAAACGCAGATGCTGGATGCGCCGCGTTTGGTTAAGCAGTGATGTGACGGGTCAGAGAATAATGGAGTACTGCTTCAGGCAGTATTTCCGGCAGTGGAACAAACTACTATGTTAATTAAAAACGATTATAAGCCGCGCATGCTGCCCCGTGAGGTAAAACAGGCTAAGCCTGTAACCACTAACGGGCGGATTGTATTGGTGTTAGGTGCTCTGGCTATAGCTTTTGCTATGCTAATCGGACGTGGTATCTACTTGCAGACTGAGAAACATGAATTTCTGAAAGAGCAGGGTGATCAGCGTTTTGTCCGTACTCTGCCGCTCACGGCTACCCGGGGCACAATTACTGATCGCAACGGAGCCGCACTGGCCATCAGTGCACCCGCAGACTCTTTATATGCTATGCCCTCTGCTATGGAGCAGATGCCGACAGATACTCAGATTCAACAGTTATCTGCATTAATTGATGTACCGGCGGCAACCATTAAAAGCCGCCTTAGCCGTAATAAAGACTTCATTTATCTGAAAAGACAATTGTCGCCGGAGGTTGCAGAAAAAGTTGCTGCGCTGAATATTAAAGGTCTTGCCTTTCAGCATGAAAGTAAACGCCATTATCCGATGGGACCGATTTTTTCCCATATTATCGGTTTTACCAATATTGATGGTAAGGGGCAGGAAGGACTGGAATTATCGCGTGAAGACAGTCTGCATGGTATTGATGGTGCTAAAGTTGTTTTGCGCGACAATAAAGGTAATATTGTTGATAGTCTGGATTCTCCGCGTAACCGTCTTCCTCAGAATGGTACGAATATGGTGCTGTCTCTGGATCAGCGGATTCAGTCAATTGCATATGAATCGTTAAATAAAGCAATGCAGTATCACACTGCATCAGCTGGTTCAGTTGTGGTTCTGGATGGTAAAACCGGTGAAATTCTTGCTCTGGTAAATTCACCGGGATATGACCCTAATAATCCGGGTGCCACCGATAGTGATGCACGCCGTAACCGTGCGGTAACTGATATGATTGAACCGGGTAGTGCGATGAAACCGTTTACCATTGCTAAAGGGCTGGATAGCGGAAAAATCAAACCAGGCAGCGGTTTTAATACTTTACCGTATAAAATCGGACCGGCGACAGTACGGGACACGCATAATTATCCTTATCTGGATGTGGGCGGCATTATTCAGAAATCATCTAATGTTGGTACAAGTAAAATTTCTGCAATGTTTACGCCCGAAGAAATGTACAACATGTATACTTCTGTCGGTTTCGGGCACCGGATGCATTCCGGTTTTCCGGGTGAAACACCGGGAGTAGTACGTGACTGGCATAACTGGCGGCCGATTGAGCAGGCTACTATGTCTTTTGGTTATGGTATACAGATGAGTCTGCTCCAGCTGGCACGGGCATATACTATCTTTACCAATGACGGTGCGCTACTGCCAGTGAGTTTTCTTAAGCTGAACAGTGCCCCGCAGGGTGAGCAGATTATCCAGCCAAAGACTGCAAAGGCAGTACGCCATATGATGATTGCTGTAACGCAGCCCGGTGGTACCGGTTTGCAGGGGGCAATTGACGGGTATGATGTAGCCGCTAAAACAGGTACTGCGCGAATGCTGGTAGACGGACACTATTCTGATTCCAAGCATATGGCTACATTTATCGGCTTTGCACCGGCAGACAATCCGCGAGTTATTGTAGCAGTCAATATTCAGAATCCTACTACTAATGGTTATTACGGCGGACCGGTTGCCGGTCCGGTATTCCATGATGTAATGGTTGGCACTCTGAATGTACTTGGTGTTTCTCCGAGCAGACCGGTAAAATCCGCGCCACATTCTGAAACGCATTAATCTGAAGACAATCTGTGTGTTTGCACAGATTGTCTGTCTGTTTGTACCCGATAAAAATGTTTGAATCGACAGTGTTATGTTTTCCCTGAAAAAAATTTTGCCTGAATATCATTTAAGTGCTGAAACAAGTCGGCTGATTGCCGGCCGTACACTGCGGGTGGATAGCAGAAAGGTACAGCCCGGAGATGTATTTGTAGCCTGTCAGGGTGAGTATAGTGACGGTCGTGATTTTATACAGGCTGCAATTGATAATGGTGCAGAATTTGTTTTCTGGGATGATGATGGTCAGTTTGTATGGCAGACCGGCTGGAAAGTAGCGAATGAGGCTGTAAAAGATTTACGTCAGCGTGCCGGACTGGTGGCTGCTGCCTGTTATGACTATCCGGGCAGAAAGCTGAGTGTCTGGGGAGTGACCGGAACTAATGGTAAAACGTCAGTGTCACAATGGCTGGCGCAGGCCTCAGATATTTTTGGCAAAAAATGTGCCATTATGGGTACGGTAGGGAATGGATACTGGCAACAGCTGCATGATACTGCCAATACTACTATGGATGCGGTATCTAATCAGACATGGTTACGTGATTTTGCTGAAAATAATGCTGCAGCCGTTGCCATGGAAGTGTCCAGTCATGGTCTGGATCAGAGCCGTGTCGTTGGTGTCCCTTTTACCAGTGCTGTTTTTACCAATCTGACCCGGGATCATCTGGATTATCATCATAGCATGCAAAGTTACGGTGATTGCAAGGCTTCATTGTTTTACTGGCAGGGGCTGAAACACGCCATTATTAATATTGATGATGAGTTCGGCTATCGGTTATGGCAGGATTTATGCCGTGATTGTCCGCAGTTAACTGTACTGGCTTATGGTTTTCATGCTGATGCAGATATTCATATTAGTCAATTTCAAGCTTCAGCAAGTGGTATGCAGGTGCATTTGTGTACGCCGTGGGGAAACGAAGTAGTACATACACGTTTACTGGGTCGGTTTAATGCTCAGAATCTGGCAGCCTGTATAGGTGTATTGTGTGCTAATGGTTTTACTTTTAATGAGGTAATTGCTGTCTGGCCGCAGATTAATCCTGCTACCGGACGTATGGATTGTTTGATGGGAAGTAATCAGCCGCTAGTGGTGGTTGATTATGCTCATA
The DNA here is from genome assembly GCF_013344995.1 of Snodgrassella sp. ESL0304. Lineage (NCBI taxonomy): Bacteria > Pseudomonadati > Pseudomonadota > Betaproteobacteria > Neisseriales > Neisseriaceae > Snodgrassella > Snodgrassella sp. ESL0304. The sequence continues at coordinate 297,029 of NZ_JAAEDR010000014.1, read as the reverse complement.
CACCGGATGCACTGGAAAAAGCATTATCGACTTTGCAGGAAATTAAACCTGACGGAGCGCATTTGTGGTGTGTTTTTGGCTGTGGCGGAGACCGTGATGCAGGTAAAAGACCATTAATGGGAGCCGCAGCCGCTGCAGGAGCGGATTATGTTGTCGTAACCAGCGATAATCCGCGTACAGAAAATCCGCAGGCAATTATTAATGATATTTTGCCGGCTGTTGCTGAACCGGTGCTGGTAGAAGCAGACCGCAAAGCTGCGATTAATTATGCTGTAAATCATGCAGCAGTTGACGATATTGTTCTTATTGCAGGAAAAGGTCATGAAACCTATCAGGATATCGGTGGTCAGAAGCAGCATTTTTCAGACTTTGAAATAGCACGGTCAGCTTTGCAACAGCGAGTCTAAAGTTTTGTAATTGCTTAATAATATGTCAAATTTAGATCTTAATTTTATTTATCAGACTTTTGGACAAGTGTTACCTGATAATAATCAGCCGGTCACACGGGTAGTTATTGATAGTCGTCAGATTCAGCCGGGTGATGTATTTGTAGCCATTAAGGGTGAACGCTTTGATGGTCATGATTTTGTTGATGAAGTGCTCGCTCAGGGAGCTCAGTTGTGTATTGTCAGTCGCTCAGACTGGCAAAATAAGGCGAAATGTCTGGTAGTTGCAGACACAGAAAAAGCGTTGGGAGAGCTGGCACAGGCATGGCGAATGCAGGTTAATCCGGCATTGCAAGTGTTTGGTATTACCGGTTCAGCAGGTAAAACCACGGTAAAAGAAATGCTGGCTGCAATTTTGCGGCATCATGCAGGTACTAGTGCGGTTCTGGCTACTGCCGGTAACTTTAATAATCATATTGGTTTACCGCTGACATTATTACAGTTAAAGCCGCAGCATCGCTATGCTGTGATTGAAATGGGTATGAATCATACCGGTGAACTGAGTTATTTAACCGGCCTGACCAAACCGGACTATGCTCTGGTTAATAACGCACTGCGTGCTCATATCGGCTGCGGCTTTTCAGATGTTGCTGATATTGCCCGCGCTAAAAGTGAAATTTATCAGGGGCTGAATGCAAATGGAACTGGTTTTGTTCCTACTGATGATGGTCAGTCAGATATTTATATTTCAGCTTTGCAAGGTAAGCAATGTGTCCGCTTTGGTTCAGAACAGGGTGATGTATATGCCAGCAATATTGTACTGCAGCCATTAAGTATCTGTTTTGATTTGTCCAGCCCGCAAGGGGTGGTTAATTTACAAATACCGGTTCCGGGATTGCATATGGTACATAATGCTGTGGCCGCCTGTGCACTTGCTCTGGGTGCCGGTTTGCCCTTAGCGGCATTACAGGGACTGAATTCATTTGAGAATGCTAAAGGCAGATTGCAACAAAAGCGCAGTGTGCATGGCGCTCTGGTAATTGATGACACTTATAATGCTAACCCGGATGCATTTAAGGCAGCTATCGATGTTTTGGCGGCTTTTCCTGCGCCACGAATTATTGTGATGGGTGCTATTGGTGAGCTGGGCAATAATGCTTCTGCTCTGCATGCAGAGGTAGGTGCTTATATACGGGCACGCGGTATTGATGCGGCATTTTTTATTGGTGACGAAGCGCGGTTTGCGGCAGAAGCTTATGGTGTACCAGATGCATTTTATACGGATCGAAACAAACTAATTGATGATTTACGTGCATGGGATCAGCAGACAGCTACCATTCTGGTAAAAGGTTCAAGGTTTATGCATATGGAAGATGTAGTACAAGCAATAACACAGAAATAAATTATTGCTAACTCTCGTCAAGTAGTGCTGAACGACTTAAAATAGCCGTTTTTATCCGGCTCAGGCTATCTGGATGATTATGCATCATTCATATAGCAATAAATTATTTAATAACGGTTATGGCTTTGGCTGTGACAAGGGAAAACAACCATGCTGTTGTGGTTAGCAGAAATTTTTCACTATTGGATAAATGGTTTCCATTTATTTCAATATACTACTTTTCGTGCCGTAATGGCGGCACTGACTTCCATGGGGCTGAGTCTGGCATTCGGTCCGTGGATGATTCGCAAATTAACTCAGCTCAAAGTAGGGCAGGCTGTTCGCGATGACGGACCAAAAACCCATCTGGTGAAAACCGGTACACCAACTATGGGCGGTACACTTATTTTACTGGCTATCACTGTTACAACATTATTATGGGCTAATCTGGCCAACATTTATATCTGGATACTTTTGCTGGTTATGCTGAGTACCGGAGCTCTGGGTTTTTATGATGACTGGAAAAAGGTAGTTTACAAAGATCCGCACGGGGTTTCAGCCAGATTTAAAATGATCTGGCAGTCTGTAGTGGCTCTGGTAGCCGGTCTGGTGCTGTTTTATGTGGCACACTTAAGCTCTACAAATACTTTTATTGTTCCTTTTTTCAAGGAAATTACTTACCCGCTGGGTGGCATTGGTTTTGTTATTCTGACGTATTTTGTCATTGTTGGTACTTCTAATGCAGTAAATCTGACTGACGGACTGGACGGGCTGGCTGCTTTTCCTATTGTGCTGGTTGCTGCCGGTCTGTCAATTTTTGCTTATGTCAGCGGTCATGCTGAATTTGCTCATTATCTGCAGCTGCCGCATGTCCCCGGTGCGAATGAAGTTATGATTTTCTGCGCTGCTATTTGTGGTTCTTGTCTAGGATTCCTGTGGTTTAATGCTTATCCGGCACAGGTATTTATGGGAGATGTCGGTGCACTGGCTTTAGGTGCAGCTTTGGGTACGATAGCTGTGATTGTGCGTCAGGAAATTGTGCTGGTAATTATGGGCGGCTTATTTGTTGTTGAGGCAATGTCTGTCATGCTGCAGGTAGGTTCATATAAATTACGGCGTAAACGTATTTTTTTGATGGCACCGATTCATCATCATTTTGAACAAAAAGGCTGGAAAGAAACTCAGGTTGTAGTACGTTTCTGGATTATTACCATGATTCTGGTACTGGTTGGTTTAGCTTCCCTGAAAATCCGTTAGTAGTCAGATAAGCAGGATCAGACGATATACATTTGGGTTAAATTTAGTGTAGGACTTAACCATGATTGACTGGCGTAATCAAAAGGTTTTAGTTGCAGGGCTGGGGCGTACCGGAATTTCAATGCTGGAGTTTTTAACTCAGGCAGGTGCTGATGTAGCTATTTATGATGCCCGGCCTGATGCAGAACAATTGCAGTCTTTAACTGAGCGTCATCAGGTTGCCGTATATACCGGAGAGCTGGCAACAGTGTTTGAACAGCACCAGTTTGATATTCTGGCTTTAAGCCCGGGAATCAGTCAGCGTCAGCCTGCTATTGTTGATTTTAAACGTGCCGGCGGTGTCGTACTGGGTGATGTGGCTATTCTGGCTGATTTACTTGAAAGCAGTAACAGTAAAATTATTGCAATTACCGGTTCAAACGGTAAAACCACTACTACCAGTCTGGTGGGTTTTTTATGTGCGCGATGCGGACTTGATACAGTGGTGGCAGGTAATATTGGTACCCCAGTACTGGAAGCCTATCTGGAGCGCGCAGGTAAAGCAGCAGATGTCTGGGTTCTGGAATTATCGAGTTTTCAGCTGGAGACTACTCCCTGCCTGAATGCGACTGCTGCTACAGTACTGAATGTATCAGAAGACCATCTGGATCGCTATGATGATTTTCTGGATTATGCGCATAGCAAAGACCGGATTTTTCGTGGCCAGGCCATACAAGTGTTAAATGCCGATGATGTTTTTTGTCGTGCTATGGTACGGAATAACCGGCCGGTGAAATGGTTTTCTTTACAGCATAATACTGATTTCTGGTTGAATAAAGATATGCTGTGTGCCGGTAATGAACCATTGCTGGCTTGTGATGCTCTGTCTTTACAGGGTACACATAATGCGGCCAATGTTTTGGCTGCATTTGCTTTATGTGAAGCCATTGGCTTGCCGCGTGCACAATTGCTTCAATATGTTCCCACTTTCAAAGGTTTACCGCATCGTGTGGAAAAAGTAGCCGAAGTGAAAGGTGTGACATTTATTGATGATTCCAAAGGTACTAATGTTGGTGCTACCTGTGCTGCATTGCTCGGGTTGGATAAACCTATTGTGCTGATTGCGGGCGGACAGGGTAAAGGTCAGGATTTTACTCCGTTGCAGGCTGCATTACAGGATAAGGCACGTGCAGTTTTACTGATTGGTGTGGATGGTCATCAGCTTGGTGCAGTTCTCGGACAAGCCTCCTATCCGGTAGAGTACTATGACGATTTGCCGCACGCTACTGAACGTGCTTTTGAACTGGCTCATCCGGGAGATATTGTGCTGCTTAGTCCGGCTTGTGCCAGCTATGATATGTTTAAGGGTTATGCACATCGCAGTGAGGTATTTATTGCCAGCGTCCGTCAATTGCAGGGTAGCGCAGCATGATTACTGAATCACGTCTGCTGGATCGCAAGCTATTGCGACGCGGATATACTTTTGATCAGTCACTGTTATGGATGGTGGTATTGATGGCCAGTTTCAGTCTGATCATGGTTTACTCGGCCTCAGTTGCATATGCAAAGCATGATGGTGGCAGTACTTATTTTTATCTGATTCGTCAGGCTATTTTTCTATTGTGCGGCGGTGTACTTGGTTGTGTGGCTGCACGTATTCCTTTGCGAACATGGAAAAAGCTGACACCACTGGTATTGCTGTTCAGTATCGTGTTGCTGATTCTGGTGCTGGTAATGGGAAGAGAAATTAACGGTGCCAAACGCTGGATTAATGTAGGAATGGTTAATATCCAGCCTACCGAAGTTTTTAAACTGGCGATAATTTTGTATTTATCCAGTTTTTTTACCAGACGTGCTGAAATCTTGAAAGAATTCAAAAAAGTCTGGTTTGCAGGTATTCCGGTAGGACTTGGTCTCGGGCTGATTATGCTGGAACCGGACTTTGGTTCATTTGTAGTGGTTTCTGTTATTGCGGTAGGCTTGCTTTTTCTGGCTGGTTTACCGTTTCGCTGGTTTATGGCCGTAGTAGGTTTTGGTTTGCTGGCCATGGTTATGCTGGTGCTGTTTGAGCCTTACCGTATGGCACGTGTAGCCGGCTTTCTTGATCCGTGGGCAGATCCTCTGGGTAAAGGTTATCAGCTTACGCATTCATTAATGGCAATCGGGCGCGGCGGCTGGTTTGGTGTCGGACTGGGAGCCAGTCTGGAAAAACGTTTTTATTTACCTGAGGCTCATACGGATTTCATTCTTGCGGTCATTGGAGAAGAATTCGGTTTTGCCGGTATTCTGGTATTAATGTTTTGTTATATCTGGCTGGTAGTCCGTGCTTTTTCCATTGGTAAACAGGCTCGCGATTTAGAATTATTTTATGGTTCTTTCGTCGCCAAGGGTATTGGTATCTGGCTGGGCATTCAGAGCTTTTTTAATATTGGTGTGAATATCGGGCTGTTACCGACTAAAGGGCTTACTCTGCCTTTACTGTCATATGGTGGTTCAGCTGTTATGATTATTTTAATCAGTGTGGGTTTGCTGTTGCGAGTGGATTATGAGAACCGGCGTGTGATGCGTGGATTCAAAGTATAAATAATCACAAAACTCTGATAGTTTTGACGGGAAAATAATGAGTGTAAAAACTTTCATGGTCATGGCTGGTGGAACAGGCGGTCATATTTTTCCTGCGCTTGCAGTTGCTCAGGCATTACAGGCACAGGGTCATCGTATTATCTGGCTGGGTAGTGACGGGGCGATGGAAACCCGTCTGGTTCCGCAGTACGACATACCACTGGAAACCCTGGCAATCAAAGGAATACGCGGTAACGGGCTAAAGCGTAAGCTAATGCTACCTTTTACCTTATTAAATACCATTGCGGCAGCACGTCAGATTATTCGCAGGCATCAGGTAGATGCTGTCATTGGTTTTGGTGGTTTTGTTACTTTTCCGGGAGGTATAGCCGCAAAACTATGCGGTTTACCCTTGATTATCCATGAACAGAATGCGATTGCAGGTTTATCTAATAAAGTGCTGGCTCGTTTTGCCAATCAGGTAATGTATGCATTTCCACAAGTATTTGCAAATGAAAACGGACTGGTAGGTAATCCGGTACGTGCTGATATTGCTGCATTACCACCACCGCAACAGCGCTTTAACGGTAGAAATGGTGAGCTGAATATTCTGGTAGTTGGCGGAAGTCTGGGTGCTGATGTATTGAATCAGATTGTGCCGCAGGCTGTGGCTTTGTTACCGGCTGAACAGCGTCCGCGACTGCTGCATCAGTCCGGACGAAATAAACTGACACAGTTGGAGCAGAATTATGCTCAGTGCGCAGTAGAGGCGCAATGTGTTGAATTTATCACAGATATGGTATCAGCCTATCGTAACGCCGATTTGGTGATTTGCCGGGCAGGTGCACTGACAATTGCTGAATTAACCGCTGCCGGAGTCGGGGCAATTCTGGTGCCTTATCCGCATGCGGTAGATGACCATCAGACAGCTAATGCACAGTTTATGGTTAAAGATGGTGCGGCAATATTATTACCGCAGACGAATCTGAATACGCAGACATTAATGACTACGCTGGCCGATTTATCGCGCGAACGCTGTTTAGACATGGCGATTAAAGCACGTGCGCTGGCTCAGCCTGACAGTGCGGCTAAGGTTGCGGCAGCAGCGCTGGCGAGTATCCGTTAAATTTTGATTGAGCCGGATGAATTGTTCAGACACGAGCTATCAATCACAATTCAGACTGGCAGGAAAAGTTATAAAGTATGAAAGAAAACATGAAAGACCGTATCCGCCATATTCATTTTGTAGGGATTGGCGGAACCGGTATGTGCGGTATTGCAGAAGTTTTACATAATGAAGGTTATCAGATAAGTGGATCTGATTTGGCTGATAATGCCGCAACCCGGCATTTACGGGCAATCGGAGTGCATATTTGTTCTGGACACAGTGCTGAAAATATTACTGGTGCAGATGTAGTAGTGACATCAACAGCCGTTAAAAAAGATAATCCGGAAGTGGTAGCGGCGCAAGAACAAAAAATTCCGGTAATTCCGCGAGCCATGATGCTGGCTGAAATCATGCGCTTTGGTCGCGGTATTGCCATTGCCGGTACACATGGTAAAACCACAACAACCAGTTTAACTGCTTCTGTACTGGCAGCAGCGGGGCTGGATCCGACTTTTGTTATTGGTGGTCGGTTAACTGCAGCCGGAACCAATGCCAAGCTGGGTAAAGGTGAATATATTGTTGCTGAAGCAGATGAATCAGATGCTTCGTTTTTATATCTGACACCTTTATTTACGGTCGTTACCAATATTGATACCGATCATATGGATACATATGATCATGATGTAGAAAAACTACATCAGGCGTTTGTGGATTTTGTGCACCGCATGCCGTTTTACGGCAAAGCCTTTCTATGTATTGACAGTGAGCATGTGCGTCAGATTTTACCGTTGATTCAGAAACCTTTTGTTACCTATGGTCTGGATGAAAATGCTGATTTATATGCAACTAATATTGTTGCCGATGGTGCACAAATGCATTTTGATGTCCATACGCGTAAAAAAGGCATAAAACCATTTAGTGTGACGGTCAATATGCCAGGGCGGCATAATGTTCTGAATGCACTGGCTGTTATCGGGATTGCACTGGAAATTGGTGTCTCAGTACCGGCAATTCAACTTGGGCTGGAAAGTTTTGCAGGTGTGGGTCGCCGTTTTCAGCAGTACGGTGAGATTGCATTACCGAATGGTGGCGAAGCATTACTAATTGATGACTATGGTCATCATCCTGTTGAAATGTCTGCAACCATAGCTGCTGCACGAGGAGCCTACCCTCAGCGTCGTCTGGTCGTAGCATTCCAGCCACACCGCTATACACGTACACGGGACTTGTTTGAAGATTTTGTTCAGGTTTTGAGTAAAGCTGATGGCGTGGTTTTAACGGAAGTGTATTCTGCTGGTGAAGACCCGATTGTGGCGGCTGACAGTAAGGCATTAATGCGTGCGATCAGAGTGCTGGGTAAAGTTGAGCCGATTTATGTAGCAAACGTAGACGAAATGGCGCCCACGTTATTAAATGTCTTGCAAGATGGTGATGTTTTGCTCAATATGGGTGCCGGCAGTATTAACAAAGTACCTGCCATGCTTACCGGAATGTCTGCTGCAGTATAATGACAGCAGTTTAATTATTTTACATACTGTTCTTATTAAAAGAAAAACAGGATTAATGACAAACAATGAGTGATTTTGGTAAAGTTGCCGTACTGATGGGCGGTTTCTCCAGTGAGCGTAAGGTTTCACTGGCTAGTGGTGCATCAATTCTTACTGCATTGAAAAGCCGTGGTATAGATGCACATGCATTTGATCCGTCTGAGCGGCCATTGTCTGAACTGGTTAGTGCCGGCTTTGACCGGGCTTTTAATATTCTGCATGGCTCTTATGGAGAAGACGGAGTCGTACAGGGGGCATTGGAAGCATTTGATATTCCTTACACCGGTTGTGGTGTTGCGGCCAGTGCGCTGGGTATGGATAAATTCCGTAGTCGTCTAGTCTGGCAGGGAGTTGGTTTGCCTTGCGTACCATTTATTGTGCTGCATGATGATAGTAATTTTGCTGCAGTAGAAGAAGAGCTGGGTTTACCTTTATTTGTTAAACCTGCAGCAGAAGGCAGTAGTGTGGGTGTGGTGAAAATCAGGCAGGCTGGTGAGTTGGCACAAGTTTATCAGCAACTGAAACAGTACCATGGTGAAATTCTGGCTGAACGGGCCATCGAAGGTGGTGAATATACATGTGGTATTCTTGGTGAACAGGTATTGCCAAGTATTCGCATCGTACCGGCAACGGAGTTTTATGATTATGAAGCTAAATACCATCGCAATGATACCGAGTATTTGTGTCCGGCTGATCTGGCACCGGCAGATGAGCAGTATATGCGTGATTTGACAGCCCGTGCTTTTAAAGCATTGGGTGGTCGGGGCTGGGGGCGAGTAGATTTTCTGCGTGATGCGGACGGTACAATCTATATTCTGGAAGTTAATACTGTACCCGGTATGACCGGACACAGTCTGGTGCCTAAAGCTGCACGTGAAATTGGCTTGAGTTTTGAAGATTTGTGTGTTGAAATTTTAAGTCATGCGACTTTGGGATAATGCACAAGCCTTAAAACGGCTTTATCGGTGGTTATATGTATGTGTATTGTTCTGCCTGCTGGCAGCAGGCGGATCGTGGCTGGTGCATTCGCCATATTTTCCGGTCCGGCAAATTCAGGTAATACATCCGTTGAAGCATTTGCAGTCGGCTGAAATTGAACAAATCAGCAGACAATATTTGCAGGGTAATATTTTTACTGTGGATGTGAGTGCGGCACAATCTGCACTGGCTAAACTACCCTGGGTATATAAAGTACAGGTAAAACGAATCTGGCCGGATACGGTACAGTTAGACATTAGGGAGCGGGACCCTGTTGCACGCTGGAATGACCAGCAGCTGGTGGATACTGACGGACAGATATTTAATGCAGTAATTCATGAGCAGCTGCCGGTATTTGTTGGAAGCAGCGGTTCTGCTCGCTACATGACCGTACATTTGTTAACATTCGAAAATTTGTTGCAATCAACAGGTCTGCATATTCAGCAGTTGCAGTTAAGTAATCGTTCTGCCTGGCAGCTGACCTTAAGCAACGGAATTACCCTGAAACTGGGGCGGGAAAAGGTAGAACAGCGTTTGGCTCATTTTGTCTGGGCATGGCCACAGGTTTTACAGAAACAGGCCAGTAATATCGATTATGTAGATTTGCGTTATCCGGATGGTTTTGCGTTACGGTACAAAAATAAGGCTAATTCAGCTGCAAGTACCAGAGCAGTAAATGCATCTGAAGTGGCGGATCAGTATGAAGCAAATCTGGATTGATCCGGACAGACCGATTGATTATTTGATTTTAAAGTGATGACCATGGTTAAAGGTAAAAAATACATCAGTGCACTGGATATCGGCACTTCAAAAGTAATCGCTCTTATTGGTGAGGTTCAGGAAGATAATGAAATCCACATTGTTGGTTTAGGGCAGGCTCCGTCGCGCGGTTTGAAAGCAGGTATGGTGACCAACATTGAAACCACTGCACAAGCAATCAAGCAGGCCATGGAAGAAGCGCAGATGATGGCTGATGTACAGGTAGACTGTGTAACAACTGGTATTGCAGGTAATCATATTCGCAGTTTCAATTCACAGGGTGTGGTTAAAATCAAGGACGGAGAAGTCAGTCAGGCTGATATTGACCGTGCAATTGAAACGGCAAAAGCTGTCAATATTCCGCCGGATCACGATATTTTACATACAGTGGTACAGGAATTTATTATTGATAATCAGCCGGGTGTGCGTGAACCCATTGGCATGAGCGGGGTTCGTCTGGACACGCGCATACATATTATTACCGGTGCTGTAACAGCGATGCAGAATATCCAGAAGTGTGTCAATCGCTGTGGTTTGCAAATCAATAAAATGATATTACAGCCACTGGCCAGTGGTCAGGCAGTACTGACTGAAGATGAAAAAGATCTGGGTGTCTGTGTTATTGATATCGGCGGCGGCACGACAGATATTGCCGTATATACTAACGGAGCTATCAGGCATACAGCCGTTATTCCGGTGGCAGGGGATTTGATTACCAAAGATCTGGCACAAGCGTTGCGTACACCCCACAGTGCAGCTGAATACATCAAAATCAATCATGGAGTGGCACTGGCAACCATGGATGGTCTTGATGATATGATTGAGGTGCCCAGTGTGGGTGACCGTAATCCGCGCCAGATTTCGCGTCGGACACTTGCAAGTGTAATTGGTCCGCGCGTGGAAGAGATTCTGGAACTGACACTAAATGAATTGCGCCGTTCCGGTTTTCCTGAGGATGTGCTGACTTCAGGCATAGTTCTTACCGGCGGAGCATCATTATTACCTGGAATGGTCGAGCTGGCAGAGGATGTATTTAATCTACCAGCCCGAATTGGTGTGCCGCAGGAAATGGGTGGTGTCTCAGAACGGATTCGCAATCCGCGTTATGCTACTGCTATTGGTCTGTTACAGTCTGCCTGTGAAGAAGAAAACAAAACAGACATGCCTGTGGCAGCAGCTTCTGAACCGAAAGATTCATGGCTTAAAAAATTACAGACTTGGTTTAAGAACAATTTTTAACTAAACTCAAACATTAAATGACAGAACTTTTGCGCATTGTATATAACTGTCTATATAATGATAGCTATACAAGGGCAGATGACGTTTATGCATAGGTTTTGTCAGGAGACATAAATGCAATTGGTATATGATGTTGTGGAGACGGTAGTCGGTGCTGCAGTTATCAAAGTCATTGGTATCGGCGGTGGTGGCTGTAATGCTATTAACAATATGGTGGAAAATGCGGTAGCCGGTATTGAGTTTATCAGTGCCAATACTGATGCACAGTCTTTACAAAACAGTAAAGCATCTAAACGCATTCAGCTGGGCAATAATCTCACCCGTGGTCTCGGCGCAGGAGCCGATCCGGAAATTGGCCGTAACGCCGCAATGGAAGACCGCGAAGCATTATCTGATGCTATTCGCGGAGCGAATATGCTGTTTATCACCACTGGTATGGGGGGGGGTACAGGTACAGGTGCGGCTCCGGTAGTAGCTGAGCTGGCAAAAGAGATGGGTATTCTGACTGTTGCTGTTGTTACCCGTCCGTTTGAATATGAAGGTAAACGTATTCACGTTGCTAATAACGGGATTGAGATTCTTAAAAATACCGTTGATTCACTCATTGTGATTCCGAATGACAAATTAATGTCAGCACTGGGTGAAGATGTAAGTATGCGTGAGGCTTTTCGTGCGGCAGACAATGTATTGCGTAATGCAGTAGCCGGAATTGCTGAAGTCATTACTAATCCGGGTATCATTAATCTGGATTTTGCCGATGTGAAAAATGTCATGAGTATTATGGGTATGGCCATGATGGGGTCAGGCAGTGCACATGGTGTTGACCGTGCCCGTATTGCTACAGAACAGGCTATTGCTAGCCCGCTTCTGGACGACGTGACTCTGGATGGCGCACAGGGTGTGCTGGTTAATATTACTACCGCACCAGGCTGCCTGAAAATGTCTGAATACAAAGAAATTATGTGCATGATTGATGAATATGCACATGATGATGCCGCCCTGAAATACGGTACTTCTGAAGATGACAGTATGGAAGAAGGCGAAATCCGCGTAACCATTATTGCTACCGGATTGCAGGAACAGAAAGTTTTACATCACCAGCAACCGAGCAGTTTGCGTGTTTTGCAAACCGTACAAGCCACTGGTACTGAAGATGCCTATCCGGATATCGGAAGTGTGGTACGTTCAGGACGCAGTGCACGCGGGATGAATCTGGCTGCTGCTGATTTCTCAAATCAGTCTGTGCTGGATGACTTCGAAATTCCGGCAGTCATTCGCCGACAAGCTGATTAATTGATTAAAGTTATTAAAGCTGTCCGGGCTGAGCTCCGGACAGCTTTTTTATTTTTAAAATCAATATATAATTTAAATACGATATATTGCCGGCATAAGAAAATTTTTAAAAAATTAGATAAAAAAGTTTATTCTTTAGAAAAATTGCAATTTCTGCAAAGTTTGTGTTGTATTAAAACCAACAATATTTAGCTGAAATGATAATGGTTTTTATAACATGAATTTCTGTTCTGTTATTTCATCAAACCAGAAGCAGTAGTTTTGGGTATAAAAGCAAAATCCTTTACAATAGGTAGCTTAGATAATCTGTTCCACAGAAGAATTTAATTAAGTCAGAATAAGTATGAGTGAATCTATTCAACAATCAGACCGCAGTGATGATCATCTGTTACTTGGTCAGTATGCAGAACGTGCTTACCTTGCCTATGCCATGAGTGTGGTAAAAGGGCGGGCATTACCGGATGTGGCTGACGGGCAGAAGCCGGTTCAGCGACGCATTCTGTATGCTATGAAAGATATGGGGCTGGCTCATGGTGCCAAACCGGTAAAATCTGCCCGCGTGGTTGGTGAGATACTAGGTAAATATCATCCGCATGGTGATTCATCAGCTTATGATGCTATGGTTCGGATGGCACAGGATTTTACCTTGCGTTACCCTCTGATTAACGGTATTGGCAATTTTGGTTCACGTGATGGTGACAGCGCAGCAGCTATGCGCTATACCGAAGCACGCTTAGCACCGATTGCTGAATTGCTGTTATCGGAAATCGATATGGGTACTGTGGATTTTGTGCCCAATTATGATGCCAGTTCTGCTGAACCCTCTGTATTACCGGCACGCCTGCCAATGATATTGCTTAATGGCGCCTCAGGTATTGCAGTAGGTCTGGCAACTGAAATTCCTTCACATAATTTACGCGAAGTCAGTGCAGCTGTTGTGGCTCTGTTGAAAAAACCTGAGCTGGATTCAGCAGCCTTAATGCAGTATTTACCCGGTCCTGATTTTGCCGGTGGTGGTCAGATTATTACTGCACCAGAGGATATTCAGGCAATTTATGCACAGGGTAAAGGCAGTATACGTGTACGCGCACGTTATGAAATTGAAAAACTGGCACGCGGACACTGGCGGGCTATTGTCACAGAATTACCTCCCGGTACTTCTGCGCAAAAAATTCTGGCTGAGATAGAAGAACAGACTAATCCCAAACCGAAAACCGGTAAAAAAAATCTCACTCAGGAACAGCAGAATACGCGCACATTAATGCTATCACTGCTTGAGCGGGTGCGTGATGAATCAGATAGTCAGGAACCAGTGCGTCTGGTGTTTGAACCGAAATCCAGTCGTCTTCAACCTGAAGAATTTATGAATACTTTGCTGGCACAAACCAGTTTGGAAGGGAATGTGCCGGTCAATCTGGTTATGATGGGGCGGGATAATAAACCGGCACAAAAGAATTTATATCAGATTCTGCGTGAATGGTTGGATTTTCGGATACTGACTGTAACCCGGCGTTTGCAATACCGTCTGGAACAGGTGGAAAAACGTATTCATATTTTACATGGGCGGCAAACGGCATTTCTTCATATTGATGAAGTCATCAGGGTTATCCGTGAATCAGATGAACCCAAAAATGAATTGATGTCTGCATTCGGTTTAAGTGAGATACAGGCGGATGATATTCTTGAAATCCGTTTACGTCAGCTGGCCAGACTGGAGTGGATTAAACTGGAAACAGAACTTAATAAACTACAGCAGGAACATGATCAGTTAACCACCCTTCTGGAAGATGATAAAGCTAAAAAACGACTGATTATCAAAGAAATTGAGTCTGATACCAAAATCTATGGAGATGACCGGCGTACACTGATACAGCCGGCAGAGCGGGCTACGCTTACACGAACTACTGCAGATGAACCAGTTACACTGGTATTGTCACAGAAGGGCTGGCTGAAAACGCGTGTCGGACACAATCTGGATTTAAGCCAGACTACTTTCAAGGAAGGTGACGGTCTGCTTCAGGCAGTAGAGGGACGTACAGTCTGGCCGGTAATTTTACTTGATTCGCGCGGGCGAGCTTATAGTGTGGATGCTGCCAGTATTCCGGGTGGACGTGGTGATGGTGTGCCTGCAGGTTCATTGGTTGATTTAGATAAAGGTGCCAGAATTGTAGCTATGCTCAGTGCCTTGCCGCAACAGCATTATGTACTGAGTAACAGTGGCGGATATGGTTTTGTGGTTGCATTTAAAGATATGGTCAGCCGTACTAAAAACGGTAAAGTTGTTATGACGGTTAATAGTGATGAGGCATTGCTGCCGCCGCTTCCTGTACCGTCTGCCTGCCTGTCTGTAAACGGGCAGACTCAACTTATTGCCATCTCCAGTGCCAATCGTCTGCTGGCCTTTCCATTACATGAATTGAAAGTGATGGCTAAAGGCCGTGGTCTGCAAATTATGAGTTTACCGGCTAATGAGAAACTGCTTTATCTTACTCTGACAAATAAATCGGAATTTAAACTGGAGACTCAGGGAAAACGTGGCGGACGCTATCAGGAAACCTTACGCGTTCAGGATATTCTTAATAAACGCGGACATAAAGGTAAGGAATTAAGCGTTTCGGGTGATATCGTTGCCGTCTATGGTGATCTGGATAACGGAAACTAAGCCGGTATGAAAACGTATATAAATGGCTGGCCGCAATATCTGGACAGGCTTTCAGCTTTGCTGAATATTGCGCGTATAAGTCTGCTGTTTTCAATTATGACGTTTTATTTGCTGACCCGCAGCATGGATGAGCCCGGTCTGGCTGTACCTATATTCAATAAAATTGAACTGTATAGCTGGGCAGCACTCTACGGTATTCTGATTGTCTTTTCCATGCTGGTACCACGCTGGCAGAATCAGCCGGATGCACTACCAAATGTTAATTCTGCTGTAGACATTACCATGATAGCCTGGCTGATGAATATGGGTGGAGGAGTGGATAGCGGTTTTGGTATTTTACTCCTGCCATTTGTCGGTTCGGCCTGTTTGTTCAGCCGTGGCCGGTATCCGATGATTTATGCCGGTTATGTAACTTTACTGATTGTCATCATTACCTGGACGCAGCTAAGCCGTAATGGTTTTGCTAATCACAGTATGCGGATATGCATTATTGCCATCATGCTGATTGCCGCTGTCTTTCTTGTGGCCGGTCTGACTGCCTATGCCGCTACTTTACTGGCGCGTTCACAAAGTTTGCAAGATCAGCAGTCAAAAATGCTGGACAGTTACCGGAATTTGCTCGACCGTGCTTTTAATTATGTACAGGAAGGGGTAGTTGTACTGGATGAAAGCGGTCTGGTGTGGCTGATTAACCGGAAGGCGCAGAATTATTTCCCGATGCTGCTGGTTGATAAACAAACTGCTTTATTTCGTCAGGTTATGCATTACTGGCATACTGAACAGAAAAATATTTTCGAAATAAACTGTACACTGAATAATTGGCCGATGAGGGTGCATGCACGCTTGTTACAGGAAGCAAATACACCTTTACTGATGTTATCAATGCGTTCGCGTACTGAAATTGATAAGGAGGCTATGGCCATTAAACTGGCCTCATTAGGCCAGTTAACGGCTAATCTGGCTCATGAAATTCGCAATCCGATGTCTGCAATAAGACAGGCCAATGA
Organism: Snodgrassella sp. ESL0304; assembly: GCF_013344995.1. Classification (NCBI taxonomy): domain Bacteria; kingdom Pseudomonadati; phylum Pseudomonadota; class Betaproteobacteria; order Neisseriales; family Neisseriaceae; genus Snodgrassella; species Snodgrassella sp. ESL0304. The sequence goes on along the minus strand of NZ_JAAEDR010000014.1, from coordinate 280,871 downwards.
ATTGTTACAGGAAGAAAAATATGATTCGACACGACTGCGGCTGTTTAATATTATAGAAAATAATATCAGTCGTATTGATAAAATGCTTGAAGATATCAGTATGCTGAACAAGCGGGATAAAAAAAATAAGCAGGCAATTGATTTGCGGGTATTCTGGACTGCCTTTTTGCAGGAATTTATACTGATCAGGCAGCAGGCCGTAAATTGTATTGAACTACAAGCCGATAAAGGAGATTTAATCGTCTGGTGTGATTCGGTACATTTGCAGCAGATTATATGGAATCTGATGAATAATGCATGGCGTCATAGTTTGCAGAATAAAAATGCTATTCGTGTTATTTTTTGCATAGAAGAGCAAAATGAAATTTCCATTACTGTAATTGATAATGGGGCTGGTGTCAGTGCGGAAAATCAGTTGCAATTGTTTGAACCATTTTTTACGACTGAACCCAGTGGCACTGGTCTTGGATTGTATGTGGCGCGCGAGCTGGCTCAGGCTAATCATGGTCAGTTAATTTATCGCCCTGAAGTTAATGGATTTGAATTAACCTTGCCAAGGATGGTTGATGAATAATAATAATCAGATGGACTTAGAAAAGCCGGTACTGATAATAGATGATGAAGCCGATATTCGTGATTTAATGGAGTTAACCCTGATTAAAATGGGTTTGTCCGTAAAAACTGCCGCTGGCGTAGCTGAGGCAAAAAAGGCTTTACGTACGCATGCTTTCTCCCTGGTGCTAACGGATATGCGTATGCCGGATGGCTCCGGGCTGGAGATTGTTGATTATATCACTGCTCATAATCTGGATATTCCGATTGCAGTTATTACCGCTTACGGAAATGCAGCGCAGGCTGTACAGGCACTGAAAAATGGTGCTTTCGATTACTTACAAAAACCCATTACTCTGGCACAGCTGCGTACTCTGGTTAAATCTGTTATTACAATCAATAATACTGCCGAAACCGAAATAGATAATAAAATGGTAACCGCATTTAAACAGTCTGAAAATAAACAAAAAAATGAAGATGCTTCCGCAACGGTTAACGAACAGCAGGTACGTGAACGTTTACTGGGTAATTCTCCGTTAATAACAGAAGTACGTCAGTTGATCAGCAAGCTGGCTAAAAGTAACGTGCCGGTATACATCGCCGGAGAATCAGGCAGTGGTAAAGAGCAGGCAGCGCGCAGTATTCATGAACAGTCAGAACGCAGAGACAAGGCATTTGTTGCTGTAAATTGTGGTGCCATACCTGAAGCATTGATGGAAAGTGAGTTTTTTGGTTATAAAAAAGGCAGTTTTACCGGAGCAGAATCAGACAGGGCCGGTTTTTTCCAGCATGCGGACGGTGGAACATTATTTCTGGATGAGGTAGCTGATTTACCACTATCGATGCAGGTTAAATTATTGCGGGCCATTCAGGAACGTGCTGTACGCCGGATTGGCGAAATGGAAGAAAAGCAGGTTGATGTCCGTATTATCTGTGCAACTCATAAAGATTTAAATGCTCTGGTTGAATCAGGTCAGTTTCGTCAGGACTTGTTTTATCGTTTGAATGTTGTATCTATTATCATGCCGCCATTACGTGAATTACGTGATGATTTACCGCAGTTAATTCGGGTTTTACTGCAACGAATTTTGCATGATGAAACCATGACATTAACACCGGAAGCAAAAAAAGCACTGTTGCAATACAGTTATCCCGGTAATTTCCGTGAATTGGAGAATATTCTGGAACGTGCTATTGCACTGTCGAAAAATCATATTATTGATATAGATGATTTACAGATTCATAGCTATCAGCTGGATAATCCGCGTACTGAATCTGCAGAGAATGCAGGCAGTAATCTATCCGCAGATAGTAATGAGGAAATTAAGGATTACCAGTTCGGAAAAACTCAGATACAGGATTATCTGGATGAAATAGAGAGAAAAATCCTGGAACAGGCTTTGGCGCAAACCCGATATAACCGAACACAGGCCGCCAAGTTACTGGGTATCAGTTTTCGTTCTATGCGTTACCGGATGGAACGGTTAGGGATTGTCTGATGGTAAAGCCTCTGATTTTAACCGGTCAGATAGCAGATAAAACTGATCTGATCACTCCTTTACAGAAATTGCTGGCCAGTAAAAAACTCTGTTATCAGCAACAACCACCCGAACAGGGATTATATCTGATATACGAAAATGACAGTCTTGCTTTAGCTAAAGCCGGGCAAAAAGGGGTCGTGCGGGTTGATTTTGTAGAAGGTACTGCACGACACCGGCGGCTTTTTGGCGGGGGAGAATTACTGGCACGTGCTATTCAGGCCAAAAACCGGCCGCTTGTCTGGGATGCTACCGGAGGTTTAGGTCGGGACGCTTTTGTAATGGCATCATTGGGACTGGAAGTTGTGGTATTTGAACAGAATCCTTATGTATATGTTTTATTTGCGGATGGGCTGAAACGTGCGATGGTTGATGAACAGACTGCGCATATAGCAAAGCAGATTCATCTGCATTATGGCAGTATTACTTTACCGGACGCGGAACAAAAGCAGATACCATTGCCTGATGTGGTCTATCTGGATCCGATGTATCCGCAAAAGCAAAAAGCAGCGGCAGTAAAAAAAGAAATGGCTTATTTTCATGAATTACTGGGTAATGCAGATATGAATAATGATCAGGCTTTATTACTCGCAGCACAGAAATTAGCCCGAAAACGGGTCGTGGTAAAAAGACCGGCTAATGGGGCAGTTTTAGCAGGAAAGACACCGGCATTTCAGTATTTTGGTAAAACGACGCGATTTGACGGGTATATGCCTTTGTAGCTTTAAAAAGAAGTCAATTTTGTGAATCTGAATTATTTTATTTAAATTTAATACAGGGGAGAATAACAAATGGCTAGAAAAATCTGGGCATATGCTAAAGATAAAAATCAATGTTTTATTTGCGAAAATCAATCTTTGCAGCCAAAAATTTTTTATATCTGGGATGTTCTGAGATTAAAAGAACAAAATTTTAAAAAATATCTGGAATTAACGTTTTACTCAACGGAATATGATGAAATTAATCGTCTGGAGTTAATTCCAACTGAACATGGCTTTTTTCGGTATAAATCCGACGAAATTGATGAAAACAATAAAGAGTCTATTTATCATTCTGCAGCGACAGTGATATTACTGGAAATGCCTGTAATTAAATTTACTATTGATAAAAATAAATATATTTTAAATTTTTCAAAATTTTTAGTTGAGCCGTGTCTTCGATTTAAGCATTTTGATCAAGATGAGGAAAAATATTATCCTGACCTTGTTGGCTATTTTTCTTCTGAGTGTGAATTACAGGAAAAATGGAAAGGATGTCTGGCTATAGAGGTTGTTTATACTAATGCTTGTTATTCTAAAAAAATACACTCTTTTGAAAAGAATCATATACCGATCATTGAAGTGAGTATATCAAAAAAATTAAAACTAGAGACAGAGTTTGGCGGTGAAATAAAATTTACAGTTGCAGATGTTGAAAATTATTATTTCTCACTAAAGAAGATTTTTGAGAAAAACGTATATGGCAAAATACGTTCAGATCCGGTGAATCATAAATTTTATACGGATAAGATTATTTCTCTTGAAGACGCATATAAGCGTGAATTAGAAAATAAGCAGCTATTAAATGATAATGAACAAGCAAATTTAAAAAGAGAGCTTAATTATATAAATCTAAAGTATGAAGAAATGAAATCTGAAGTATCACATTTACACAATTTACTTGAACAAATGAAACAACAGGAATGGCACTTAAATAACCGGTTAAATAATTATGCAGTAATGGGATTTTGGCAGAAACTAAAATTTTTATTTAATATTTCTGCAGATTAAATAATAAAGCTGCTTAGAAATTAAGGCAGCTTTATTATTTCCTGGCAGATATTTAATCATTTTGATTTATTCAGAAGGTATAACCTGTCTGAACTTCTTCTGAGCCAATTAATTCAGTAATTAATTGCAGTAGCGGGCGCAATTCACCATAACGGCGGCTGGTTTTGCGTAAATATTTCAGGAAGCGATGAATTTCACCGCGATATTTATCTTTACCATCGCGGTAATATAAGCGGGCAAAGATACCGGCAACTTTCAGATGGCGCTGTACACCCATCCATTCAAAATCACGGTAAAACTGATCAAAATCGGTACGTACCGGTAATCCGGCAGCTCTTGCTTTTTCCCAGTAACGAATGACAATATCAAGTATAAATTCTTCGTCCCATTCGATAAATGCATCACGTAATAGTGATACTAAATCATAAGTAATCGGACCATACAATGCATCCTGAAAATCAAGAATACCAGGACGGTCACGGGTGAGCATGATGTTTCGAACAATAAAATCACGATGTACATAGACCAGTGGCTGTGACAATATTACCGGTAATATATTGTTAACTGTCTGCTGCCATAACTGTTGCTGTTTCTCAGTTAATGATAAACCAAGTTCTTTCTGAACATACCATTCAGGAAAAAGTTGCATTTCCCTTTTTAGTACGGCTTCATCATATAATGGTAGTTGCTCCGGCTGGCTTGAAAGTTGTAGTTTGATGAGTTCATCAATGGCTTCCAGCAGCAATACTTTGTGTACTTCAGTACGTTTATCTTGTTGCAGTGCGGCCAGATAAGGGGTATTACCAAAATCTTCCAGAGCCATAAATCCTTGCTGTGTATCCAGATGATAGATTTCGGGAACATTAAGAGCCTGAAAAAGCTTTTGTACCTTAATATATGGCAGGATACTCATTTTATCCGGTGGGGCGTCCATACAGATTACTGTACGGTCGTCAGTAAAAGTAGCGCGGAAATAGCGTCGGAAATCAGCATCAGCAGCTGCAAAGCTAAGAACAAATTCCTGTTGCGGATAGCAGGTATGAAACCATTTTTTTAATTCAGATTCTCGTTGCATGACATTTTTCAGGTTAAAATAAACACTATTTTAACTGGCAAAGCCGTTTAGGTGATACTTTGTCCTACTTATTCTCTCCAAAACCATTAGCTCTGGCCTTAACAACGGTTTTTTGTACTTTGCCCGGGTTTGTTCTTGCGGCCTCACCTTTGTCTATGGGCGAAGGAAATGTTTGTACAGCGCCACAGCGTCCGAAAAATTTTGTTAAACCTGTACAAAGCAGCGGTGAAGCTAATCCGGGTACTGATGTTACCCGGGTTGTGGCTGACGATGTCAACGGGCAGTCACAGGTTCAGGTACATGCAAAAGGGAGTGTCATTATTGAGCGTAATGATGTCACTTTGAATTCAGACTGGGCTGATTATGATCAGGAAAGCCAGATTGTTAAAGCTGGTGATCACTTTACTTTAGATAATGGTAAGGGACGTGTTACCGGTGAACATGTTACTTACGACATGGCTAAAAGTACGGGTGTCGGTGATGCCGGCCGCTTTGAAATGGAAAATGATAACCGGCGTCTGCAAGGTGTCGGGGACGAGATACAGATGGGTGGTAAAAATCGCTATCGTCTGCAAAGTGCTAAATTCAACACCTGTAATCCGGGCGATGACAGCTGGTATATCCGTTCAGGCAGTATTGATCTGGATTATGATAAAAATGTCGGGGTAGCCCGTAATGCAACGCTGGTATTTGGCGGTGTTCCTCTGTTTTACACACCATGGATCGATTTTCCGTTAAACGGCAATCGTAAAAGCGGGTTTCTGACGCCTACACTTAAAGGAGGATCTGACGGTTTTGAAATAATGACTCCTTATTATCTGAATCTGGCTCCTAATTATGATGCAACTATCCGGCCGCATTTTATTAGTAGCCGTGGCATACAGCTGGGCGGTGATTTACGTTACCTGCAGCCGACTTATCAGGGGCAGATTAGTGCTGACTGGGTGCCGAATGATCAGAAAAGCAGTCACAAAAATCGTGCAGAAATTGATTTTACCCATTCCCAGAGACTGGCAAAGGGATTAACCGGCGGTATTGACTATCATCAGGTCTCAGATGATGATTACCGGCGTGATTTTTGGAGCGGAGATAATGGCAGTTCTAATCTGAACCGGCAGGCATGGCTGAATTACCACCGGGATTTATGGGGCGGGACATTTGATGGCAGTTTAATGGTGCAAAAATATCAGACACTGGCCTCAATCAGTGGATATAAGGATCAGCCTTATTCACGTTTACCTCGTTTATCTGCTACGTGGAACCGTTATTTTGGTAATCATTACGCAGTCAATGTCTATGCTGAAGCAACCCGTTTTGAGGGCAGGGAAACTGGTCATAAAGACTGGTGGATACATAAATATCCCAATGGTACCCGCATGGTGTTATTGCCCACATTTACTGCTGACTATTCCAATAACTGGGGTTATATTCGGCCAAAACTGAGTTTTCATGCCACTCATTATGATATGAACCGGCAGGATAATCAGGATAGCCGCAGTATGGATCGTGCCGTACCTTTACTTAGTGTGGATTCAGGCGTGACCTTTGAGCGTTTATGGAAAAACAATCGATTAAACAAGGGATATATTCAGACACTGGAACCACGTCTGTTTTATACCTATATACCGCGACGTAATCAGAATGATATGCCTTTGTTTGATACAGCTGAAAACAGTTTTACCTATGATCAGTTATTTCATGAAAACCGTTATTCAGGACAGGACAGAATCAATGCGGCTAATTTTATGACAACAGCACTGCAATCTCGGATATATGATAGTACTAACGGTATTGAACGTTTCGCAGCCGGTATTGGTCAGCGCTTTTATTTCCGTGATGATAACGTCAAACTGAATGACAACACGCCTAAAAATAAAGAACGCAAACGCTCTGATATGGTGGCTTTTGGACGTGCTGCCCTGAGCGAGCACATCACAGCTGAAACTAACTGGCATTATAATCAGGATTTAAAAACATCTGAAAGTTATAACTTTGGCATCCGCTATACACCGAATGCAGGTAAAACTATCAGTGTTCGCTATAAATATGGTCGTTATGAAAATTTATATGATGATGTTTATGGCAAAATGCGTACAATAGATGTCGGTGTTCAATGGCCGCTAACCCGTAATTACTATCTGGTCGCACGGCAGGATTATGATTTTAATAGTAGTACATCTCTGAATCAGACAGTAGGGATAGAGTACCAGAGTCCGTGTCATTGCTGGAGTGCCGGACTGGTAGGTTCCCGCTATACAGATGATTACAAAAAACGCAAAACCGCCGTATTATTCCAATTGCAGTTGCGTGACCTGACAGGTATGGGAAATGGTTCCCTCAATCAGCTCACTTCACAAATTCCCGGTTACAGCAATACTTATGAGGTAAAACATTAATGAAAAAGATACATTCCTGGCTGGCAGCAACGATGCTGGCTGTAGTATTGCCTTCGGCAATGGCATTGGATATCAAACCAGTTGATAACATTGTGGCAGTTGTCAATGATGATGTAATAACACGTCGCGAGCTGGACTTAGTAGCAGCCCAGATGCGTTCACAGTTACCAAAAGGACAAAATATCAGTAATGCAGATTTACACGAGCAGGCACTTGCACAGCTGATACGTAAGGATTTACTGGTGCAAGCTGCCAGGCGCTCCAATATCCGCCTGACTAATGCCGATGTAAACGAAGCAATTGAACTGTTTGCTTCACAACGCCATATGACAGTTAAAGAGCTGATTCAGCGCATTGCTAAAGAAGGTGTGAATGAAGATCAGCTGCGCCGCACCATAACGGAAAACCTGCTGGCACAGAAAATTGAACAAAGTGAAGTAATGGGCAAAAGTCAGGTCAGTGATGCAGAGGTAGATGATGCTATTGCACGTGCCCAGCAGGAAGGAAGACCTCTGCCGCCACCGGTTACAGCCTATTCCTATCATGTGCAACATATTTTGTTGAAAAACGATAACGATATCACACGAAAACTGATTGAACAGATTGCTCAGCAGGCACGTTCCGGTGCCTCATTCGATCAGCTGGCACGGCAGTATTCTCAGGATGGCAGTGCACAAAATGGCGGAGATCTGGGCTGGATTATCGATGGTGAGACTGTGCCGCCATTCGAAGCTGCGGTGAAATCATTGCAGCCGGGTCAGATATCCATGCCGGTGCGTACTCAGTTTGGCTGGCACGTAATCCGTCTGGTAGCTGTCAGAAGCAATGACAGCCCGCAAGAACGTCAGCGTAACGGGATGCGTGCAGTACTGGTGCAGGAAAAACGCGAAATTCTACTGCAGAATTTCCTGAAACAGTTACATGATCAGGCCTATATCAGTATTCGTCCTTTGGATTAACCGGATAAAAACGACTTTTCTGCAATGCGTGCAGCCTGTATCAGTGTCCAAATGTCGAGTTTGCATATTCTGATAGCAAAGTATTTTTTATTGATTTTTCTGTGAAAAATATCATTATAATTCTGGCTTATTTTTATGAAGAATCAGTTAATTATTGCTGTTACTAGCGGAGAGCCGGCAGGTATCGGTCCGGATATCTGTCTGGATCTGGCCAGCCAGGACTGGCCGCAACGCATTGTGGTATTGGGAGATATGCAATTATTGCAGCAGCGTGCGGCACAACTGAATAAAAAAATTACCATACAGGCTTATCAGCCAGATAGTAACAAACCTGTATCCGGAGTACTGGAAGTTTGTCATATTCCAGTTCAGGTATCTGTTCAGGCAGGAAAATTAAACGTACAAAATGCTGCTTATGTATTGCAATTACTGGACAGAGCATATACTGGCATAGAACAGGGTGAATTTGCTGCTATAGTCACTGCTCCGGTTCATAAAGGAATTATCAACGATAGCGGTATTGCTTTTAGCGGCCATACGGAATATCTGGCTGCTAAAAGTGCTACTTCTCAAGTAGTAATGATGCTTACCGGTGGCGGTCTGAGAGTGGCTTTAGCCACTACTCACTTACCACTGCGGGCAGTAGCAGATACCCTGACACTTGAATTATTAACCGAAGTACTAACTATTCTGCATCATGATTTGCAGACAAAATTCGGGCTGATACAGCCGCGTATTCTGGTTGCCGGTCTCAATCCGCATGCTGGTGAAGGCGGTCATCTTGGAAATGAAGAAAATGATATTATTATTCCGGTAATCAGCCAGTTACAACAGAAAGGTATGCAAATAACCGGACCATTTCCGGCAGATACACTGTTTCAGCCTTTCATGCTTGAACAGGCTGATGCTGTTCTGGCTATGTATCATGATCAGGGATTGCCGGTATTAAAATATGCAAGTTTTGGAGAGGGCGTTAATATCACTCTGGGACTGCCTTTTATCCGCACCTCAGTGGATCATGGTACTGCGCTGAATCTTGCCGGTACTGGTGAAGCAACCAGCAGCAGTTTATTTGCAGCAATTCATGCTGCAGTGGATATGAGCAGGCACTGGAAAGCAGGGCAGTAATTACGCACTTGTATTTGATAAATACCAACAGACATCATAAAATCTAAGTTGCTATACGGCATGGGAATTCTCAATATGGCTACGCCGTTTATTGAAATGAAAAATGTGGTTTTCGCTTATGGCGACCGACCCATTTTAAAAAATATTAATTTTAAACTGGAGCAGGGCAGTTTTACCGCTATTATGGGTAGTTCCGGAAGTGGTAAAACAACCTTGTTGCGTTTAATTACCGGTCAGATCAGTGCACAACAGGGGCAGGTATTGATCAATGGTCGTGATATTTCCGAATTCAGCCGCGAAGAACTGTATTACCATCGCCGTAACATGGGCGTACTGTTTCAGTTTGGTGCTTTGTTTACGGATTTATCAGTATTCGATAATGTTGCTTTTCCAATGCGGGAACATACTGATTTGCCGGAAAGCATGATACATGATCTGGTGGTCATGAAACTGAATGCAGTTGGTTTACGCGGGGTAGAGCAATTAATGCCATCCGAGCTTTCCGGTGGTATGGCAAGACGAGTAGCACTGGCTCGTACAATTGCACTTGATCCGGCATTATTGCTATATGATGAACCATTTACTGGCCTGGATCCGATTTCACTCGGGGTAATAGCCAGTCTGGTGAGTAAGGTCAATAAAGCCTTACAAACTACCAGTGTAATGGTGACACATGATATCCAGCAATCTCTGGATATTGCCAGCCATGTGGTTTTTCTGGCACACGGTGAAATTATTTTTTCCGGTTCACCGCTACAAATGCGTGAACTGGATTCACCATGGATAAATCAGTTTATTCATGGTCAGGCAGACGGCCCGGTAGCATTTCGTTATCCGGCTACCACCACCTTACAACAGGATTTAGACATCGCGTGATGAAAGCAATCGAGCAACTGGGTGCAAAAACCCTGAGTTTTGTCCGGCATCTGGGGCGGGCAGCATTATTTCTGCTTGCCGCCTTGCTGCGCAGCGGAACAGTTTTACGCCGTCCGCGCCTGATGATCCGGCAAATGTATTTTTCCGGTGTTCTTTCTATTGTCATTATCGCAGTATCAGGACTGTTTGTCGGAATGGTACTGGGGTTACAGGCCTACACACAGCTGGCTAAATTTAAATCTGCAGATATTCTTGGTTATATGGTGGCTGCCGCCATGCTGCGCGAGCTTGGTCCGGTATTGGCTGCGATACTGTTTGCCAGCAGTGCCGGTGGTGCAATGACCAGTGAAATAGGTTTAATGAAAACCACTGAACAACTGGAAGCCATGAATGTCATGGCTATTGATCCGGTGGCGAGAGTTATCGCACCACGTTTCTGGGCAGGTGTACTTTCCATGCCTTTACTGGCTTCAATATTCAATGTTGCCGGCGTTTATGGTGCTTATCTGATTGGCGTAAAATATTTTGGCATGGATAACGGCGTATTCTGGGGTCAAATGCAGAATAATCTTGATTTTTACTATGATGTTGTAAATGGTTTAATTAAATCATTGGTATTTGGCGTAGTTGTTACTCTGATAGCTGTTTATCAGGGTTTTTATGCAAAACCGACATCAGAAGGTATTTTGCGCGCCAATACACGTACTGTTGTATCCAGCTCACTAACTATTCTGGCAGTGGATTTTATGCTGACCGCTCTGATGTTTACCAAATAGGGTGCAGATTAACAAGGTAATGATATGAAAAAAAACAGTCTGGAAATGCTGGTTGGTCTATTTGTTTTAATAGGCATAGTGGCAATTCTATTTTTATCTTTTCGGGTAGCCGGCGGTAATGGGATCGGCTCTTCCCAGCCTACATATACTTTATCGGCCTCGTTCAGCGATATTGGCGGTTTAAAAACACAGGCGCCTGTCAAAGCAGCCGGTGTTGTGGTTGGCCGGGTAGACAAAATTGTACTTGATCCGAAAACTTACTGGGCTAAAGTGACTTTAAAAATTGATAAACAGTACCAGTTTAGTACTGACACTTCAGCGCAGATTCTGACTTCAGGTTTGCTTGGCGACCAGTATATCGGACTGGAGCAAGGCGGCGACCCGGATAATCTGGCCGATGGGGATAATATTACTATTACCAGTTCAGCTTTGGTGCTGGAACAGTTAATTGGTAAATTTATGACCAGTTTTGCTGAGGGTAATGCCAAAAGCGATAATAAAAAAACAGATACTGCTGTTTCTGCGAGTGAATAAGTAAAAGTAACAGTAGATAAACAAATTTAATTTAATTAAAGGAATATATTAATGAAACTGAATAAATCTTCATTTTTCGGGGCGGTAAGTATTGCGATTATGAGCATTAGTATGGCATTTGCTTCACCACAGCAGGCAGTAAGCCAGCTTAAAGACAATGCTACTCAGGTATTGAATATTTTAAGTTCAGCCAATGGTAAAAATGATAATCAGGTACGTCGTCAGGCTGAAAACTATGCTATTCCGTATTTTGATTTTGAGCGCATGACTGCACTGGCGGTAGGTGCTCCGTGGCGTACCGCCAGTACTGCACAGCAGCAGGCATTAACTCAGGAGTTTAAAACCCTGTTAATCCGTACTTATTCCGGCACTATGCTGAAATTTAAAAATGCTCAGGCAAATGTATACAGTAATCCTGTCGTTAATAAGGGCGGACGCGAAATCATTGTGCGTGTAGATGTTACAACACCTAACAGTAAACCAGTACGTATGGATTACACCCTGTATCAGGCAGGCAATATATACCGTATTTACAATGTAGCTGTAGAAGGTGCCAGTCTGGTGACTGTATACCGCAACCAGTTTAATCAGACTATCAGCCAGAAAGGCATAGATGGTTTAGTAGCGGATTTACGTGCCAAAAACGGTAAATAATCATGCAAACCAACGTGCAGGGTAAAACCCTGATGATTCATGACAAGGTAACTATGGGTACAGTAGGAGAAAACGATTTCAAACGTTTCTGTGACTATATCCAAACCGGACAAATAGAAAAAGTGGACGTCAGTGGTGTAACCGAAGCCGATTCTGCCTGCGTGGCATTACTCGTGGCGGCTAAGCGGCTGGCGCACAGACAGAAATTTATGTTGCACATCGCCGGTGTGCCGGCGGGACTCATTACCCTGATGGCACTTTACGGTGTAGAGGAATCATTACAATGAGTAGTAAGAAAAAGTTGCTAACAGGCTGTGTACTGCTTGTGCTCAGTCAGGCTGGCTGGGCGGCAGCAGAACAGACCTATACTTATAAAGATCCGTATGAGGGTTATAACCGGGTGATGTTCAATATTAATGATCATCTTGATCGTTATATCATGACACCGGTTGCCCGCGGTTACCGAAAAGTCACTCCTTCACCTGTGCGTACAGGCGTCAACAACTTTTTCAATAACTTGCGCGATGTAGTGAGTTTTGGCAGTAATCTGCTGCGACTGGATATTGAGAAAGCCAGTACAGATTTCGTGCGCGTTGGTATTAATACTACATTTGGCCTGGGCGGTTTACTGGATATTGCTGATGCAGGCCGGATTCCGAACAACAAAAATACCCTTGGTGATACCTTTGCCTCATGGGGTTGGAAAAACAGTAATTACTTTGTTTATCCTCTTTTGGGTCCGTCGACAGTACGTGATAGTATCGGCAGTACCATTACTGATATATTCCCCATAGAAAATGCTATTTTCAAGGAAGATGCTGTACGCTGGAGTCTTACCGGCCTGAATGGAGTGGCCTCGCGTGAAGCATTGCTGGATGTAACCGATAGCTTGAATGATGCTGCACTGGATCGCTATACATACATGCGTGATGTATATATGAAATTGCGTAACAATCAGGTAGGCGGCACACTGTTTCCGGCAGATGATGAAGATGATGACGATATAGATAATCTGGTAGCTCCGGGTAGCGATAATGCCGTTACCCAGCCGGCTTCTGTATCATCAAGTCAAACTGTTAAAAAAGTAACTGAATCAGATGATAATGTTCCGGCAACAGCTGATTCAACACCAGATAAAATTACAGGCGACAACTTGTCTGAATCTCCGGTTTCAGCAAGTCAGCCCTATTGGAATGTGCATTAAACGTTAGTATTTTATAACAGTAATAAAGATCATTCCGAAAACTGAAATTCAGATCAGTATAAAACAAGGAATAAGACTATGTATGAAGTTAACCGCAGTGTATTTTTGCTTGTTCCGCTTGAACCATTCTGGGCCTGGTTGCAAAAATTACCTGATATTGATCTGGAACAGTTATCTCTGGATATTTTGCAACAGGATGCCAATGCCTATCTGACTTCCGCCAGTGAAGATATAGATAGCTTGTGGGTTGAAATCGAACAGCGTTATGAGGATATCTTTGCAGCAGAACTGGCTGACTGGTGTGAGGATGAAAGCTTGTGGCCTGATTTGAGCTTTGAAAATTTCAGAAACTGGTTTGGTGTACAATTTTCCACAGTAGTAACTGATTTGGCACAAGAAGAGCTGGCACGTGAAGCTTTTGTACCGATCGCTCTGAGTTAAGCAGTTCAGCTGTTATATTATGAAAAAAGCCAATATTGATATTGGCTTTTTTCTTTAAAACAGTTGTCTGATATGGATTCTGTGGATTGAAAAACTCATGTTGTCATAAAAAATACTGTATAAACTTTAAAATATCTAACTATATTTAATATAATCAATTAAAATTACCTATCGTAATCTTGCAATCAGTTTGTATACAATACACAAACGGAATTAAATTATATGCCGTACAGAAATAAATCTGTCTCGCGACGCCGGCTGTTACAGGCAGGCGGTGCTTCCCTGCTGGGGATAGCTGTGCCGCGTATAGTGCTGGCAGGTGCACAGCGTGAAGAAACCCTTTCTGATGATGTTGCTTCGATCATGCGCAATGCAGTTAATAATGCCAATCCTCCGCGCCTGATTTTTTCTTCGCCTTCAGAGGCCAGCCGCTGGCTAAATGCCATGTCGGGTCGTCTTGCTTCACATATTCCTGATGATTATGCACGAAAACGTTTATTAACCAATATTCAGTATGAATCAATGCGTGCTGGTTTGGATACACAGGTTATACTTGGTCTGATCGAAGTAGAAAGCCGTTTTCGTCAATATGCTATCTCCGGAGTAGGCGCCCGCGGTTTAATGCAGGTAATGCCTTTCTGGGTAAAACAAATTGGTCGTCCGGAACATAACTTATTCGATATTCGCACTAACTTACGTTACGGATGTACTATCCTGCGTTATTATCGAAATCGTGAGAATGGTAATATGGTAAGAGCGCTGGCGCGTTATAATGGTAGCTTAGGACGTAGTACTTACTCGAATGCTGTTATCAATGCCTGGCAACGGCACTGGCAATGGGCCTGAATTCCTGGCATTCTGCGATATTTGTAATCTTTTAATTATGGGTTGTCATCTTGGACAGCCTGTATTCATTATTAGGAAACCACCATGTCTGTTAATAAAGTCATCCTGGTTGGCCGTCTGGGTCGTGATCCTGAAACACGATATATGCCCAGCGGAGATGCAATAACCAATTTTTCCATAGCTACTGATGAACAGTGGCGTGACCGTAATGGTGAACGCCAGACGCGTACTGAATGGCATAATATTACTCTGTTCGGTAAATTGGGTGAGATAGCCAGCCAGTATTTGCGTAAAGGCAGTCAGGTGTTTATTGAGGGTAGGATTCAAAGCCGTAAATATACCGGTAAAGATGGTATCGAACGCACCGCATACGATATTATCGGCAATGAAATGAAAATGCTGGGTAGCCGCAATGACGGGGCTTCCGGCTCAGGTAATAGCTATGATCAGATGAATGGCGGAAATAACTATGCACAGGGAGGTAACTATAATCAGGATGGTTATGATGCTGCATCTGCTGCTTCCAGTCCGCCACCGGCAGCTCCGCGCCGTCAGGCACCACGGCCGGCACCTACTCCTGCTCCGGTAGATGATATTGATGACGATATTCCGTTCTAATAACAAAGAATAGCATTGAATCTACTTTAAGCTGATAAAAACCTGATGATTTTTATTAATCAATTTTATACCTTTCAGAGAAATATCTTTGAAAGGTATTTTATTTAATGAAATATTAATACTTAGATTGGATAGTATATATTTTTATGTTGATTGGATACCGATCAGATGAAATAATTAAATTTAGCTCTTAAGATATAGTCTGGACTATTATTTATATAATAAATTAATATTTATTGATTAAGTAAATGTTTAAAATAAAGCATCTTTATGCCAGATGAAATGGTCTACCAGAACCCATTGATCCTGTTTTTTCTCATACCAGATAGTTAAATTTTCATCTTTATTGCTAGACCATGTAACTTCTCTGATTAGAATGTCTCTGTTTTCAATTTCTTTTTCTGTAAATGTGTTTCTTAAACCAATTCTGAATTCTGAAATCACACCATCTCCTTTGCCTAAAATAAAAGTACTATCTGTTAATGGCGGGTATTTTGATACTAAAGTATTAACTGGTATCTGTTGTATTTGATTTAAATTTATATTTTTTTCAGTAATAAATTCTGTATTTACATTCAGAGTATCTGTTTTATAGCTTTCTTCTAATGATTTGGTTTTATTACAGGCAGATAACAATATTACTAATAGCATAGCTACAAAATTTTTATTTGTTTTAAATAGATTCATATTGAAATAATTTTGGATTTTTAAACGGGATTATTTGATTAGATATAAAACAAGAGCGAAAGGATATACTAATAGCCTAATTTAAATCTAATTAGCGTAGTGATGTTGAATATTTTATTAACAAGCCAATCAATGTATATATTTTTTAAATGGTTAGCAGCAGTATTCTTTTGGTAAATTTGTTCTGATGAATTTTAGCAAAAAATTTATATCTGAGTGATTTTCCTTATCGGGCGAAACTGAATTTTTTAAACTTCATAAAAGCAAGCTGAATTGATTTACTGTATGTTATGAAATAACTAAAAGATTAGATAACCGAGGCATAAACTAATAAAATAATTAAAATATGTATATTTTTATTAAAATATATTTAAATGAAGTTTAGACTTCAGATAAATCTGGTGATGATTGGTTCGATTAATCAGATTAATGAACATACAAAGCCGCAGTATTGATGATGAATATTATGGCAAATTAAATTAGCTGATTATTCTATGAAATAGTCGTTATAAACGTTGCTATTTTATACCGGTCTGCTAAAATAGCACCTATGGAACAGCGCAAGCCGCCAAAATCGGGCGGCTTGCTTTTTGTTATTAATACGAAATACCGTTGATGCATTCTGCAGCGGTATCTTGGAGAAATATGATGCAAAAAATTCCGTTGACCGTAATTGGTGCTAATTTGCTGAAACAAGAGCTACAAGAGCTTAAAAGTGTAGCTCGGCCGGCTGTGATTGAAGCAATTGCTGAAGCACGTTCGCATGGCGATCTGTCGGAAAATGCAGAATATGAAGCTGCTAAAGAAAAACAGGGCTTTATTGAAGGCAGGATTGCTGAAATTGAGCACAAGCTTTCCCTGGCGCATATTATTGATCCAAAAGAAACCAATGCTGATGGTAAGGTGGTTTTTGGTGCTACAGTGAAAATGCAGGATCTGGAAACCGAAGAAGTAGTGAGTTACCAGATTGTGGGTGAAGATGAGGCAGATATTAAACAGGCTAAAATTTATGTCGGTTCACCTATAGCACGTGCTCTGATTGGTAAAGAAGAGGGTGATGTGGCAGAAGTTCAGGCACCGGGCGGTATTCGCGAATATGAAATTCTTGAAGTGTTTTATATTTAATTTATCTGCATTTAAAAAATTGTTTACTGTTTTACAGAAACTAGCCGGATAAAATAAAAGCGATTCATGTAATGAATCGCTTTTATTTATTCTGCCGGATTCTCTTTGCGGCGGAATAATATTAGTTGTTTGCCAATATGCTGAATTAATTCGGCATGAGTAGCTTTACATAGTTCTTCTGCAATGGCTATACGCGCTGCACGATCGTCACCTGCTACCTGTACTTTAATCAGTTCATGTGCATCAAGATTACGATTGGTTTCGGTGATTACTTCAGTAGTCAGTCCGTGCTGACCAATCAGTACTACTGCATGTAATTGATGTGCACGAGCTTTTAATGCCATTTTTTCTTTACTGTTTAATTTATCTGTTGCCATTTTACTTTCCGGATTGATTACGATCTGATTAGCCTGTTATTCAAGTTAGATTCAGAGTTAAGCTATTTTAAATGAGACAGACGATTTTTTATAGTTGAGAGGTCTTGTATATTTGTATTGAAAATAAAAATTCAAAATCAGTATATTAATAAGGTATTTCTTATTTTAATTAAAATAGTAATTTATAAAACATTCAGGTATATTTAATTTCTGTGATATTTGTTTATTGTTGGTAATATTTATTTTATTCCGATTAGTTAGAGAAATTTAGTATTTTTCCATTAGATCATAATAATTATGAAATTTTCGCAGATTTTGTGTCTCGGCATACTGAGAGTTCTGGATACCTTTATTTTCAGATTAGCTGTAGGGTTTGGGTTGTGCATGGTTTGTCTGCCTTTAGTGTCGCATCTGTACGCTAAGAGCAGCATCAAAAACCAATCTCATTTTCCTTTTGAAGTTGCGGTATTTAGGCCTGATGGCACTTTTACTCAGGTAAATTATAGTATTAATAAAGATTTTAAACCGGAAAATACGTCATTTCTGGCCAAATTTCCCAGTGGGCAGGATAAATCATCAGATGGTAATTATTCCTTCAGTTATAAGGTACTTAAAGAGGAGCCACATCTTCAATTGATTGAGATTGAAACTATTGACCTGGATGATGATAGAAATACATGGGCAACATATGTTGCTACGTCCGATACTATTATGCCATTGAGTACCAGAATTGAAATCCCCGGTTATCTGCTGCTGAGCGCTCTTATGGCTTTTATTCTGGTGCAGCTAATGAAACAATTTATCAGATATGTGCGCTGGTGTTTCACTATGTCAATCTATTCAGATGAGTAATTTACACTACAAAAAAAGATTTGGAATAAAACCTGAGGAACAGGTCTGATAAATTGCTGAGTATAGCCGGTGGATAAAATTATTTATGCTGATGAATTTATCTTTTATATAAGGGGAAATGCTGTATTCTGCATCAATTTCACGATACAATGTGGTGATTTTTTCAAGAATTTGCATCATGGGTGTTCGCTCTAAATCTTCCAGTGCATGGCTCAACGAGCATGTTAACGATCATTATGTTCATCTGGCTCAGAAAGAAGGCTACCGTGCACGCGCAGCCTATAAGTTGCTGGAAATCAATGATAAGGATCATCTGATACGACCGGGTGCGGTAGTGGCTGACCTTGGCAGTGCTCCGGGTAGCTGGTCGCAGGTTGCGGCCAGGCTAGCTGGTGCGGCAGGACAGGTATTTGCACTGGATATTCTGCCTATGGAACCAGTGACGGGTGTACGTTTTATTCAGGGTGATTTTCGCGAGAATGACGTGCTGGCAAAGTTTGAAACTTTGCTGGATGGTTGTGAACTGGATCTTGTAATTTGTGATATGGCACCCAATATGTCTGGCAATAACATTACTGATCAGGCACGCAGTTTTTATTTGGCAGAATTGGGTCTGGAGTTTGCTCAGGCACATCTCAAACCGGGTGGTGATTTTCTGGTGAAGGTGTTTCAGGGAGCAGGTCTGCAAGAGTTTCAGCAGGCTATGAAGGATTGTTTTGCTCAGGTAATGGTTCGCAAGCCGAAAGCATCCCGTGACCGCTCGAGCGAAATTTATTTGCTTGGTCGCGGTAAAAAATAGTAGTTATAGCCAATGCTATATGAAGAAGTTGGCTATATTAACTATTCTGAACAACAATTAATTAACCTCCTTAGGAGTTTCTGACAGTGCGGAATACCGTAAAGAATCTTTTGGTCTGGCTGGTGCTGGCGTTAGTATTAATGGCCGCATTCAATGCCATTACTGAGAAAAAAGAGAGTAAACAGCAAATTGAATACTCTCAGTTTATTCAGCAGGTTAACAAGGGTGAGATTGCCAGTGTAAATATTGAAGGTTCAGTGATTAATGGTCTGCAGCTGAAGGGCCAGCGTCATGATAAATCTTCTTTCATTACCAATGCACCGACACCGCTGGAAAATAATTTTGTTAGTAATCTGATAGCGAAAAATATTCGGGTTAATGTGATTCCGGAAGAAAAACCGGGTATTTTGACTAATATGTTTATCAGCATATTACCTATACTGTTGCTGATTGGTGTATTTTTTTATTTCATGCGCTCCACACAAGGCGGCGGAGGCAAGGGTGGTGCCTTTTCTTTTGGTAAAAGCCGTGCCCGATTACTGGATAAAGAATCTAATAAAACAACCTTTGCTGATGTAGCTGGTTGTGATGAGGCTAAGGAAGAAGTGCAGGAAATTGTGGATTATCTGCGGGCACCACAGCGTTATCAGACGCTTGGCGGGCGCGTACCGCGCGGTATTCTGATGTGTGGCAGACCGGGTACAGGTAAAACTTTACTGGCTAAAGCGATTGCCGGCGAAGCTCAGGTGCCGTTTTTCAGTATTTCCGGTTCCGATTTTGTAGAGATGTTTGTTGGTGTGGGCGCATCGCGTGTTCGCGATATGTTT
This sequence comes from Snodgrassella sp. ESL0304, assembly GCF_013344995.1. Classification (NCBI taxonomy): domain Bacteria; kingdom Pseudomonadati; phylum Pseudomonadota; class Betaproteobacteria; order Neisseriales; family Neisseriaceae; genus Snodgrassella; species Snodgrassella sp. ESL0304. The sequence goes on along the minus strand of NZ_JAAEDR010000014.1, from coordinate 260,838 downwards.
GAGCAGGCAAAAAAGAACGCTCCCTGTCTGATTTTTATCGATGAAATTGATGCGGTAGGCCGCCAGCGTGGTGCCGGTTTGGGTGGTGGTAATGATGAACGTGAGCAAACGCTGAATCAGTTGCTTGTGGAGATGGATGGTTTTGAAAGCAATACAACAGTTATTGTGATTGCGGCAACTAACCGTCCGGATGTGCTTGATCCTGCTCTGATGCGACCAGGCCGTTTTGACCGTCAGGTAGTGGTACCGTTACCGGATATCCGCGGACGTGAACAGATTCTGAAAGTACATGCTGCTAAAGTGCCTCTGGATAAATCAGTGGATTTACCTGTGCTGGCACGTGGTACTCCGGGTTTTTCCGGTGCTGATTTAGCCAATCTGGTAAATGAGGCTGCTCTGTTTGCAGGTCGTCGGAATAAGACCAAAGTAGACATGAGTGACTTTGAAGATGCTAAAGATAAGATTTACATGGGTCCTGAACGCCGCTCCATGGTTATGCATGAAGATGAGAAAAAAGCCACTGCTTATCATGAATCAGGTCACGCTGTTGTTGCTGAGACACTGGATTTTACGGATCCGGTACATAAAGTAACGATTATGCCCCGCGGGCGTGCACTTGGTCTGACCTGGCAGCTGCCGGAACGTGACCGCATCAGTATGTATGAAGATCAGATGCTTAATGAAATTTCAATTCTGTTTGGTGGTCGTATAGCTGAACAGTTGTTTATTGGTCGTGTGTCTACTGGTGCTTCTAATGACTTTGAACGTGCTACTCAGATTGCGCGTGATATGGTAACCCGTTATGGTATGTCCAAAAAAATGGGACCAGTGGTATATGGTGAAAATGAAAATGAAGTGTTTCTCGGGCGTTCTGTAACGCAATCGAAAAATATTTCTGAAAAAACCATGCAGGAAGTAGATGCTGAAGTACGTCGTATCCTTGATGAGCAGTATGAAATTGCCTATAAAATTCTGGATGAGAATCGCGATAAGATGCATACCATGGCTAAGGCTCTGATTGAATGGGAAACCATTGACCGTGATCAGGTGCTGGAAATTATGGCAGGTAAGCAGCCTAGTCCGCCAAAAGATTTCAGTGAAAATATAGTTAAGGATGGCGATACTGAGCAGCCGTTAGCTGAGACTGAAACTGAAGCTAAGACTGATGCGGTAGCTGAAACCGAAACAGGTGCTAAAGCGGATGGAGCAACTCAATCCGAAATTAAAGCTGATGCTGTGGCTGAGGATGCAGATCATACTGAATCTAAAGCATCTGCACCTGAACAGAAATCACAGGACTAATTGATGTAGTTATATGATTTTTAACGGCAGCAATAGCTGCCGTTTTTTCTATGTTTTATCTGAAAATAAGAGGCACAAAATATAATAGTAATACTGAAAATAGTTATTCTGGTATATAGGTATATGCTATTTTGGTTCATATGAATTGTTGAAAAGCATGGTAATTTAAGTCAGGAAGATTCTGTATTATGTAAATGATAAAATACTGGCAAAAGCTGGTGTTAAAAATTCAGCTAAACGGTTCAATTCATGAAAGTAGTAAATCAATATTTCCCATGAGACAAATATTCTTTCATTTATTAATCTGGCTGGCTTTAAAATAGGTGAATTTATAAATTGAATATTTCTCCATTATTATCAGTTATAAATGTCAAATCAGAGCAATTATGATGGTTATATTGGAGTCTGGGTTATTTATATAACTCAGATAATGACAGGATATTTAAATCTTGAGATTTATCAATTTATTTTACATCAAGGTATTCTGTCTTAGTTCTGACAGCAATTCTGGTTGTAGTTCACTATATATCTTTGTTTATTTCAATATTCTTTGATTTACAATGATTTTTTAATAGATTTTATATTTTTGTTATTTTCAGTGAGTCTGAATTTGTACTTTGCGGATAAAAAAATTGAGATGCGAAGAGAAATAACTTTATCTGGCTGAGCAGAATTTATTGCTAGTATTATTGGTTTAACCACAAATACAGACTGTATGATTATTTGATAAATGTTAAGAGATTATGATTTAAGTATGGATAATTCTAGTCAAAATTACTGGCAGTGCGGGCGTTTTCAAATTGATTTGGCTCAGCCGAAAATTATGGGAATCGTCAATTTAACGCCGGATTCATTTTCAGATGGCGGAAGTTACAGTACTTCTCTGACTCTGGCATTAAAGCATGCGGAACAGTTATTAAAGGATGGGGCGGATATTCTGGATATTGGCGGAGAGAGCTCCCGTCCCGGATCTGATTTTGTTTCACCTCAGGATGAGTGGAAGCGTATTGAGCCGGTATTAACAGAGTTGGTTACCTGGAATGTACCATTAACTGTTGATACACGCCGCACATGGGTAATGCGTCAGTTACTTGAGCAGCAACTGGTTGACGGAATAAATGATATTCAGGCACTGGAAGATGCCGGTGCAGTGGATTTACTAGCGCAGCAGCAGAATATTGGTGTGTGTCTGATGCATATGCAGGGACAGCCGGAAAATATGCAGCATAATCCTGAATATCAGGATGTGGTTACTGAAGTTGGTCAGTATTTGCAGCAACGGGTATCTGTGTGTGAACAGGCTGGGATTGACCGTTTGCGTCTGACAATAGATCCGGGTTTTGGTTTTGGTAAGAGTCTTCAGCATAATATCGCATTAATGCAGCATTTTGCAGACTGGCATGCGGCCGCCGGTTGTCCGGCACTAATTGGGGTATCACGTAAAACGATGATTGGTTTACTGACTGATGAAACTGAACCAAGACAACGGGTTGCCGGAAGTGTGGTGGCGGCAGTAGCAGCCGTGGCACGTGGTGCAGCAATTATACGGGTACATGATGTACGTGAAACACGTCAGGGTTTACAGGTATGGGCGGCCTTGGGCGGAAGTATTTAACAAGATAGGTTGCAGATTGTCAGCAGACGCGGGCTGCGTTTTTATTATGTAATCTGAGTAGAGTTTAATCGGGTTCAGATTTATTGTGAACCGGATAGTTTTCAAATAACATTTTATTTACTGACTGAACAGCTATGCCTGTTCTACAATAATAGTCTTGAATTAATCGGTCGGAGCAGGTGATGGCAAAAAAATATTTTGGTACTGACGGGGTGCGTGGTGAAGTTGGTAAGTTTCCGGTAACCCCCGAATTTGTACTGAAATTAGCGTATGCTGCCGGACATGTACTGGTACAACATGGAACTGATCATCAGCCTACTGTGCTGATTGGTAAAGATACAAGAATTTCCGGTTATATGCTGGAAGCAGCAATGGAAGCGGGCTTTACAGCAGCAGGGGTAAATGTGCTGCTTACCGGACCATTACCTACACCGGGTGTGGCTTATTTAACCCGTGCACTGCGTTTGGATTGCGGTGTGATGATATCTGCTTCACATAATGCTTATCATGATAATGGTATTAAATTTTTTGCAGAGGGTGGAGTCAAGTTAAGTGATATTCTGGAGCTGGAAATTGAAGCAGAGCTGGAAAAGCCGGTAAAAACTGTCCCCTCCAGCGAACTTGGTCGCGCACGTCGCATAAATGGTGCTGTTGACCGTTATATTGAGTTTTGTAAATCTACTTTTCCGAATCATTTGAATTTGCGCGGTTTGAAGCTGGTGGTAGATACGGCAAATGGTGCGGCCTATGCTGTGGCACCTAAGGTATTTCATGAGCTGGGTGCAGATGTGGTCTGCATCGGCGATCAGCCGGATGGTTATAATATTAATCAGAAAATCGGTGCGACATATACTAAATCACTACAGGCAGCAGTGTTACAGAATGAAGCTGATTATGGTATTGCGCTGGATGGTGACGGCGACAGGCTGATGATGGTAGATAAATTCGGCAAAGTCTATGATGGGGATGCGCTGATTTATGTAATTGCCAAAGCTCGTGCTTCAGCAGGCTGTCTGGATGGCGGTGTAGTGGGGACAGTTATGACCAATCTTGCTATGGAGCTGGCGTTTAAGCGGCTGGGCATTGATTTTGTCCGCGCTAAAGTAGGCGACCGTTATGTTCTGGAACAGCTGCATCAGCATCAGTGGTCACTAGGGGGAGAAGCTTCCGGTCATATAGTTTGTCTGGATAAGCATAATACCGGTGATGGAATTATTGCAGCTTTACAGGTCTTTGCAGCCTTACAGGTTTTACAGCAGGATTTAGCCAGTATACTTACTGACTGGCAGCCTTTTCCGCAAACTATGATTAATGTTCATATTGAGCCTGATCAGGACTGGCAGAGTATTGCGGCGCCGGTAGCTGATGAGGTGATGAAACAGCTCGGAGATAATGGACGTGTGGTACTTCGCCCGTCAGGAACAGAACCGGTGGTGCGGGTTATGGTAGAAGCTCGTCAGACTGAAGTTGCGCGTCAGGCAGCTGAAAAAATTGCCAATGCAATTAAGACAGGTTTGGCAGAGTAAATCTGTCTGACAGGAATAAAAGAAGAACGGGCATTTTATGTTTGCATTGCTGGAAGCTTTTTTTACTGAGTATGGCTATGCAGCGGTATTTATGGTATTGGTTGCCTGCGGCTTTGGTGTGCCGATACCGGAAGATGTAACGCTGGTTGCCGGTGGTGTTATAGCCGGACTGGGACATGCGCATGTACATACCATGTTTATGGTAGGTATGGCCGGTGTTCTGGTAGGCGATGGTATGATGTTTAGTGCCGGACGCGTATTTGGTCATCGTATTCTGAAATTTCGTTTTGTTCAGCGGGTAATGACGCCCAGGCGCTATGCTCAGGTACAGGATAAATTTGATAAATATGGTAGCTGGGTATTATTTATTGCCCGTTTTCTGCCCGGTTTGCGTACCCCGATTTACATTACCGCCGGGATCAGCGGGAAAGTTTCTATACCGAAATTTTTGTTGATGGATGGTCTGGCAGCAATGATTTCTGTACCTGTGTGGGTGTATCTGGGTGAATATGGTGCGGAAAATATTGATTGGCTGATGCATAAGGTACATCAGTTCCAGGCAGTTGTGTATGTTGTGATTGGCGTTGGTGCACTGGCACTAGTCTATTACTGGTGGAAAAAGCGTCAGCGTATCCAGTTTTTTAAACGTAAAATTGCTGAAATTCGTCAGCGCAGGCGCAATCGTAAGCAGCAAAAACAAAATTTGAAGTAATACGCCCGAGATAAAGAAAAAGACAGTTGAGAAAACTGTCTTTTTTATTTATGGTCGCTATGTCAATTTATTATTTAGTTTCGCCGATTTTACCTTCACGACCGCTGAACAGGTTTTTGATATTGCTTTTATGCCGGTAAAGAACCAGTATATCAATTACTATAACAGCAATTACCCAGCTTAACTGAGGCATAAACCACCAGGCAGCAAACGGGCTGATCAGAGTAGCTATTAATGCGGCCAGTGAAGATACTTTGAAACCAAAGGCCATAATCAGCCATACCGCTGCGCAAATAAGTGCAGTAGGCCATGATAAAGCCAGGAGTACACCCAGTGCAGTAGCTACGCCTTTACCACCTTTAAATTTGAAAAATACCGGCCACATGTGGCCAATGAGAACCACTACGGCAATTATAGCAATGGTATTGCTGTCCAGTTGCCAGACCGTCTGATAGTGTTTTGCCAGCCAGACGGCCAGCCAGCCTTTGAATGCATCGCCTAGCAGTGTAAGAGCAGCGGCACTTTTTTTGCCTGTACGCAAAACATTGGTAGCACCGGGATTGCCAGAACCATAGCTGTGCGGGTCGGGCATACCCATACAGCGCGAAACAATAACGGCAAAAGACAGAGAGCCCAGTAAATAGGCACCGATAATTGCAAGGTAATTGACCATAAAGCGGTTTCTTTAGTCTACAATCTGAGGGTTTGCATTTTAGCTCAGTAGGTTGGACATGGATACTATCTTTTTACACGGTATGACTGCGCAGACGCTGATTGGGGTATATCAGTGGGAGCGGCAACAACAGCAAACACTGTTGCTGGATGTGGATATTGGTACAGATTTTCAGCAGGCAGCGCAAAGCGATAATATTGACGATACGATTCACTATGCCAGAGTGGCTGATGATTTGCGTGAGGTACTTGCTGAACAGGAATTTTTGTTACTGGAAGCACTGGCAGAGTATGTGGCGCAGTTTATATTGAACCGTTACGGGGCGTTATGGGTTCGGGTGAAAGTGGTGAAGCCGGGTATTCTTGCTGGTATTAAGGAAGTGGGTGTACAGATTGAACGCCGGAATACCCAAGTATGATTATAATCTGTTTTTCCTGCTAAAGGACAAGATATGAATATGCCAGTGTGGACTGTGGCACAGATGAAAGCATGGGAGGATACACAGAACCGGGAAGGTTTGAGTTATGCCCAAATGATGGAACATGCAGGAAGTCGTGCAGCGAAGGATTTATTATGTCGGTTTCGTTCCCCGCAGCATGCGCTGATACTGTGTGGCAAAGGGAATAATGCAGGTGACGGGCTGGTACTGACCCGAGTATTGTCTTTACATGGCTGGCCGGTAACGATTATGTTTTTACAGGGACAGCGATTATCAGCTCTTGCCGAAGCCAACCGGAAATGTCTGCCGGTTACTGTAGATTGTATTGATACTTCGCAATTGCATACTGTGCTGCCGTCTGTTCATCTGGTTGTGGATGCTGTTTATGGTACTGGTTTCCATGGTAAATTGCCTCAGGCTATTGCACGTTGTTTTGATGCAGTTTCTCAGGCAGATGTGTTTAAGGTGGCGCTGGATATGCCCAGTGGTGTGGCAGGAGATGGCGAAGAAATAGCTGCCGGAAGTTTTCAGGCACAGCTTACTTATGCTTTTCAGGCTCTGAAACTGGCACATTGTCTGGAGCAGGGAAGACGGTTATGCGGAGAAATAGTACGTATTGATTTACTGGATTAGTGTTGATGGTTTTGCCTGCTCCATACCTGATAGCATTGAGCCAGGTGTAATAGCATGCATGCAGTAGCTCCCCAGATATGCCGGTTTTGATAATGTAAATGATATACCTTAAGCTTAAGTTGCTGATGTTGTTTAATACTATGCTGGTATAGCTTGCTATCCAGAACAACAGGTAAGGGTACAGGGAATATTTCGCTGACTTCTGACGGGTTGAGCTGCCAGTATAGAGATGAATTGGTCCAGGCCAGAACAGGAACAACTTTGAAACCGCTGGGCAGATAGCATTGAGGTAAGGTTCCGACCAGCTGCCACTGATTACGAATTAGTCCGGTTTCTTCTTCGCTTTCGCGAAATGCTGCATTGATACTGCTTTCATTATTTTCCAGTTTGCCACCGGGAAAAGCGATTTGCCCGCGGTGCTGGCGTAGTTGCTGACTGCGCTGAGTAAGCCAGATTTGCGCGTTACCATGATTCCAGTCAACAGGCATCAGTACCGCAGCGCAGCGAAAATTAACGGGCAGATGCTGTAATGTATCCTGGCGCTGATTAAGTATAGTGGGCAGTGTACTAGTGCATGCGTAATGTAAAAATTGTTTCAGCTTATCAGGTGTAGTAAACATTTCAATGATGCCAGACTGTTCTTTTTTCAGGATACTAAGTAATTTATATATCGTTCAGGCATAAATGACCAGAATAATTTTAAGGAGGATTAACCAGTGGTTACCAGAGATATAATGTAATTATGGGTAATTGAAGCACTGAAGTACTTAGGCGGATCTGGCTGGCCTAAGGATGTCAGTAAATATATCTGGGATAAATATGAGCAGGAGTTGAAAGCATCCGGAAGTATGCTTTATATCTGGCAATATGATTTACGTTGGGCTGCTCAGCAATTGCGTAATGAGAAAAATTAAAACCAGTTCATAAACGGTGTGATTTACCGTGGGAACTGGTTTAATTTTAAACAGTAAAATTGGTTTGCAGTTAAGTAAATGGCGATGACGAACAGTTGCAGTATTTATTAATTTTGGCAACGTTATTTATCTTGCTGATAAAACGATGGTAACTGTTGCGGTTTGATTATTATAATGTACGCGAATACTGGGCTTCGGTGCGCTTCTGGCGCAAATAGTAGTCAAATACCATGGCGATATTGCGAATCAGCAGCCTCCCTTTGGGTGTAACCTGTAAATTCTGATCACTAAGATTGAGCAAGCCAAGCTGTTGCAGGTGCTGTAAATCAGACTGCTCAGCAGCAAAGTAAGTTTGAAAAGGCTGCTGCATGGCATGGCTATAATCAATGTAATTAAGCTGGAAGCGGCACATCAAATCCTGAATTACACGCCGGCGCAGTAAGTCGTCTGCATTAAGCTGGTAGCCGCGCATAACTGGCAGGCGGTTTTCATCCAGAGCCTGATAGTAGGCAGGCAGTTCTTTTTCATTCTGGCTGTAGATATTGTTGATTTTGCCGATGCTGGATACGCCGATGGCGATTAAGTCACAGTCTGCATGGGTTGAATAACCCTGAAAATTGCGTTGCAGGCGGCCTTCAGATAAGGCAATGGCCAGTTCGTCATCAGGTTTGGCAAAATGATCCATGCCGATGAAGATATAGCCCTGCTGTAACAGATATTGAACGGTGTTTTGCAGAATATCCAGTTTAACACTGCTGTTGGGTACGGCTGATGTATCAATACGCCGCTGTGGTTTGAACAGATGTGGCAGATGTGCATAGTGATACATGGCAATGCGATCCGGCTGCAGAGTCAGTACGTGATCCAGTGTGCAGCGCATAGAGGCTTCAGTCTGGTGCGGTAAGCCATAGATTAAGTCGACACTGACAGAGTGAAAACCATTAGCTCTGGCTGCCTCAATAACTGTCCGGGTTTCAGCTTCGCTCTGGATGCGGTTAACGGCCTGTTGTACCGCCGGATTGAAATCCTGAATACCGACGCTCATCCGGTTAAAACCGAGTCTGCCCAGATGAGCTACAGTTTCAGCTGTCACTTTACGCGGGTCGATTTCAATTGAATATTCACCCTGTTCTGACAGGGTAAAGTAGCGGCTGATACTGGCAAAAATATGACTGAGCTGGTCATCATTCAGAAAGGTTGGTGTACCGCCGCCGAAATGTAATTGTGCCAGCAGCGGTTTACTCTGCCAGTTTTTTGCCAGCAGTGCCATTTCTTTATCCAGATACCGGATATATATATCGGCACGGCTGGTATCTTTGGTAATAATTTTATTACAGCCGCAATAGTAACAGATGGTATTGCAGAAAGGCACATGTACGTACAGGGAGACTGGTTTGTCACCAATATTTTGCTGTAAAGCAGTTTGTAACTGAGTTGCGGTGAATGAAGTATTAAAACGGTCTGCTGTAGGGTAGGAAGTATAACGCGGGCCGGAAGACGGTAAGGAAGCAATAAGGGTACGGTCGAATTCTATGTTGATGCGTGGTGTGTTCATTGGATAATGATGGTTATTCTTGTGTTGGTCTGGTGAAATAGATAGGAGTGATAACTATTTATGGTAGAATACATCCGGCAGTAAAGTAAAGCAGTGAAAACATAATAAGCCAATTTTTTTATTAAATCAGGGTCTGAAGGAAATTCAATTCACTTTGTCTATAACAATACTATATTGGATAGTTTTTAAAAAATTGATTTATATCAATATGTTTTTTATATGATGTTCTGGGCAAAGTGTAATCAGTAATTATTAAATATATTATGATTAGATTGTATAAACAGGGTGAAATAGTACAGAAATTATGCGAAAAATGTTCTTTGCATATTCTCTGTATGCCGGTAATGCTTAAAGAGCGGGAACTAACCGATTTAGGAGCGATTATTCGTCAGAGTCGTCGTTTAAAAAAAGGGGAGTATCTGTTTCGTGCCGGTGAACCGTTTGATGCAATATTTGCCATACGAACCGGTTTTTTTAAAACCATGGTTAATAGCCGGGACGGACGAGATCAGGTAACTGGTTTTTTTATGTCAGGTGAATTGTTGGGGCTGGACGGTATTTGTCATAATGTTCATGGCTGTGATGCAGTAGCTCTGGAAGATAGTGAGGTATGTGAGCTACCATTCACTAATATGGAAGATGCCGGTAATATTTTGCCTTCATTACAAATACATTTTTATCGTCTGATGAGTCAGGAAATTCTGCGTACTCAGGAGCTGATGCTGATGCTGGGTAATATGCGTGCAGAAGAGCGTCTGGCTGCGTTTCTGGTGAATTTATCTCATCGTCTGAGTTTTCGTGGTTTTGCTGCAAATGATTTTATTTTGCGTATGTCACGTGAAGAAATTGGCAGCTATCTGGGGCTAAAGCTGGAAACAGTAAGCCGTACTTTGTCTAAATTTCAGCATGAAGGCTGGATAAAAGTTGAGCACAAGCATATTCAGTTATTAGAACCATGGATGTTGCAGAAAATGGTGATGCATTGTCAGCGGGCTGCAAGCTGAATTCAGTTAATGCTTAAAAAAGCTGTAGCATGTTATTGTTGCTACAGCTTTTTTGCTTGATGAGAAAAATTATTTTATATACCTGAATTTGCAATATCGATCATGATTGTGTTAGCTGGGCTGTTTCAGGCATATCCGGCCATCGCGGCAAGCTTAAGTGTATCTTTACCATAAAATTTAGCCTTTAGATGACGCATCCAGCGGATTTTATGTAAGCTTTTGTTGACAATACTACTTACTTCATTAGGTTGATTATGCAGTACGCTATGCCATAATTCTTTAGCCTGAATAGTTACGCCGAATTCCTGCATTAAACGTGCACCTGAGTGCAGATAGCATAGCCAGTCGCGGGAATGGCATTGCGTTAATGTCATCGCGGATAAAGGATCATCTTCGAAATCGATAAAGCCTATGCTGTCCTGATTAATGTAAATCATATTGCGTGCAAAAGTTTCACTCAGGTATTGCTTGCGTTTATGTACATCTTCGATGGCGTTAAGACCAAGCTGCCAGCGTTGCAACAGAAGTTCAGGCTGATGCTTACAGTGTTTCCATTCTTTTTCCAGATTGTGATCGCCAATATGACTAATCATCAGAGCATCCGGTTGTTGCGCCAGAATGGCAGGAACCCGCACTCCTGCTGAGGCCAGAGCCCGCAGACGGGATGCTTCGGTTTGCAGTGCAGGTATTCCGCCCAAATTGGGTACAGGTTGCAGCATGTGAATACCACTTATTTTCTGAGCTATTTTTAATAAGTGATAGCGCCAGGCACTATTGCGTGCACCAGCTTGCCGTACCCATACTTTTTCGCCGTTAGTCAGTATATGGCTTTGCATCAGGCCGGTTTGTATGAGCAGGCACTGTTGTAATGCATGCTGATAAAAGGCAGAAGAGTCGGAAGCGGTCATGAAGCCTGTTGCTTGAATTCAAAAACGGGTATTGATTGTACTATAGTTAAGTTTATAACTCTTAAAATTAAGGTAATAAATCTTTTAGACGGTAATAACCTGTTCCTGCCCATTGTATGGGCAGGCGCAGTAAACTGCCACCGGGAAAGTTGTGATGTATAATTTTTTCAAACATGCACAGGCGGCTGTCATCGCCGCTGATTGCCTCAGCAATAATTTGCCCGCCCATACCGGCAGCAGCCACGCCATGTCCTGAAAATCCTTGTAAAAAATAGAGTTGCGGGTTAAGACGCCCGAAATGGGGCAGGCGGTTCATGCTGATATCAACCAGACCACCCCAGGCATAATCAATTTCTGCATCAGCCAGTTGTGGAAATACTTTAAGCATGTCACGGCGCATACTCTGAATGAGTTGCAGCCGGCCGGGTTCACGACCGGAATAATTGACTTTACCTCCGAATAACAGACGTTTGTCTACACTCAGGCGATAATAATCAAGTACAAAACGGGTATCACATACTGCCATGTTATTTTTGATAAGTTGCTGAGCACGTTTCCCAAGCGGCTGGGTTGCAATCATGTATGTACCTACCGGCAGGATTTTGGCTTCGAGTGCCTTTATAGGTGCCTGCCGGAGGCTACGGGTAAAGGCATTGACGGCAATCACGAGGTTTTTTGCAATGATATTTCCGTTTGGTGTGGTAATCCGGTATCCGTGCTGCCATGTTTCCAGCGAAAGCATAGGGGAATGTTCAAACAGCAATGCTCCGGCACGGGCAGCTGCACGAGCCAGTCCAAGTAAGTAGTTTAGTGGATGTAAATGTCCGGCCTGATGGTCAAAAATCGCGCCGGTATAGCGTTCACTGGCCAGTTGCTGTTGCAGCTGATTGGAATTCCATACTTCATAATCATGAAAATGATAGTGTTCGGCAGCTTCTTTCACCCATTCAGTTAAGGCACGCAGCTGGCGTGGTCGGATGGCTGCATGAGCGTAACCGCGTTGCCAGTCACAGCTGATTTGGTAGGTTTGAATCTGTTGTTCAATCAGAGTGACAGCTTCACGGCTCCACTGCCAGAGTGTTTGTGCGTTTTTCAGTCCGATCATGCCGGCCAGATTGCTCATTTCAGCAGCGTAACCATAAATGACCTGACCGCCGTTACGGCCGGAGGCGCCATAACCGATTCGGGCGGCTTCGATAAGTGCTACACTATGCTGCTGTTGTGCCAATGGCAATGCAGTACCGATTCCGCTCAGTCCGCCACCAATGATGCAGGTTTCCACTTCAACAGTACCTGTTAAACTTGGATAGTGGCTGTGGTCATTACAGCTGGCTGTATAGTAGCTGTCAATGCGTTCTGTATCTGGTGGCATGTGTGTAGACATAGTTACAATGATTAAACTGATTAGGAAGATGAAAAATTGGCAGCTAACCGAAATCAGATAGCTGCCATGTATGCATTTTTATTTGTTAGCCTCAAGTAACTGGCTCTGTCGATAGGCTTCTGCCATTTCCCGTTCACGTCGGGTATTTTGCCGCATCATGAAGTAATTAATACCTATAACCAATGTACCTACCAGTGCAATGATGATGGTGGCCAGTACATTCATTTGCGGATCCAGACCCAGTTTGATTTTTGAAAATATAATCATTGGTAAGGTTGAGGAACCCGGACCGGACAGGAATGATGTAATGACTAAATCATCCAGCGACAGTGTAATGGACAGCAGAAAGCCGGATGCAATAGCCGGAGCAATTGAAGGCAGTGTAATCAGAAAAAATACCTTTAATGGCCTTGCACCAAGATCCTTGGCTGCTTCTTCCAGTGACTGATTAAGCTCAGATAAACGTGAGCGGATAATAACAGTTACATAGGCCATACACAGGGTGGTATGACCAAGCCAGATAGTAAAAAAGCCGCGTTCAAAATACAGAAAGCTAAAAACACTGTTTTGCAACAATATCTGTACCTGAATAATTAACAGCAGCATGGACAAACCGGTAATGATGTCCGGCATAACCATTGGTGCAGAAACCATACCGGCAAACAAGGTACTACCACGGAAACGTTTGATGCGGGCTAATGCGTAGCCGGCAAGTGTCCCCAGAATGACTGCGGCTGCCGCCGAGCACAAAGCAATGCGTACTGAAAGCCACGCAGCATCAAGTATCTGTTCATTCTGTAATAACTTACTGTACCACTGAATGGAAAAACCTCCCCAGACAGTGACCAGTCGCGAATTGTTGAATGAGTAGATAATCAGGACAACCAAGGGTATATACAGAAATGCCAGCCCCAGAAACAGCATTACTCTGAGAAACCAGGATGATATGTTTTTATGCATGGCTGGCTCCTTCTTCAATTTCCCGGTTTTCATAACGATGGAACAAGGTAATCGGAATCACCAGTAACAGCACCATAATAACAGCAACTGCTGACGCCAGCGGCCAGTTATTCTGATCGAAGAAAGCCTGCCACAGTACTTTACCAATCATCAGATTTTTTGGTCCGCCTATCAGTTCGGGTATCACAAACTCACCAACTGCCGGAATAAAGACCAGCATCGAACCGGAGATAATCCCGGCTTTGGATAGTGGCAGAGTAATGGAAACAAACGCTTTAATAGGACCGGCACCGAGATCGGCAGCGGCTTCCAGCAGGCGGTTGTCCAGTTTTACCAGCTGAGTGTACAGAGGCAGAATCATAAAGGGCAGATAGGTATATACCATAACCAGATTCAGTGAGAATGAGTTGTATAGCATATTCATCGGGTTGTTGATGAGTCCCCATTTGATCAGATAAGTATTAATAATACCGTTATGGCCGAGCAGGCTCATCCATGCATATACACGCAGCAGAAATGATGTCCAGAAAGGCAGCATAATGGTAAGCAGCAGACCGTTACGGATCCTTTCCGGAGCCCGGGCGATAGCATAGGCTATCGGATAACCCGCCAGCAAACAGATAAGTGTCGTAGTGAAAGCGGTTTTAATTGATAACCAGTAAGTCAGCAGGTAAATATTATCGCCTAGATTGCCAATAAACATTTGTCCGAGAGAATGCCAGAAATCATTGAAAATGTCGGCATAATTCTGGTAGCTGACCAGAATATTTACTCGTCCCATTTCAGCATCTACATGATACAGCGGAGTATAGGGCGGGATAGCAATATCCTGTTCGGCAAAGCTGATTTTAAGTACGATAAAAAATGGGATAAGGAAAAGTACCAGCAGCCAGATATAAGGAATGCCAACAACCAGTCCCTGTGTCGGGCGTAAGCCTTTGAGGCGGTTAAACCAGTTCATGTTTAAGCTCCCGCGCCAATTAATGGGTCAGAGGACTGACCTGATTATCCGGCCAGCTGATGTAAACTTTTTCTTCCCATGTGGGCATAGGAATGCTGTATTGTTCCCAGTATGAGGATAACACCTGACTTTTAATAATTTTGCCGGAAGGCAGCTGGATATGAAAAATACCGAAGCTGCCGAGATAGGCAATTTCTTTGACAATTCCGGCTGACCAGTTATATTCCTGCTGAGGTTGCTCACGATAGATGTTGATATCTTCAGGACGAATAGACAGCCAGATTTTCTGATCTTCCGGTCCGCTGATACCGTGACCAAGATAAACCAGTTGCTGCATTTCTGGGCAGTGAATAATGGTATGGTCGGCACCGTCTTCAGTCACTTTGCCTTCCAGAATATTGGTTTCACCCATGAATTCAGCTGTAAAGCGGCTATTCGGATAGTCGTAAATATCAGAAGGTGTGCCAACCTGTTGCAACTGTCCGTCCGACATGATGGCAATACGTGAAGCCATTGTCATGGCTTCTTCCTGATCATGAGTAACCATAATACAGGTAGCACCCACTTTTTCGAGAGTATTCACCAGTTCCAGCTGAGTTTGCTGGCGCAGTTTTTTGTCCAGAGCGCCCAGAGGTTCATCCAGTAATAGCAATTTAGGGCGTTTTGCCAGACTGCGTGCCAGCGCAACGCGTTGCTGCTGACCACCGGAAAGCTGGTGTGGTTTGCGTTTGGCGTATTTGCTCATTTGTACCAGACGCAGCATTTCTTCTACCCGCGCACTGATTTCATCTTTGGGCAGTTTATCCTGCTTTAATCCGAAAGCGATGTTTTGTTCGACCGTCATATGCGGAAACAGGGCATAGCTCTGAAACATCATATTGATAGGGCGGTCGTAGGGTTGCAGTTTAGTAATATCTTCACCATCAAGGATAATCTGTCCCTGAGTTGGTGTTTCCATACCGGCGAGCATGCGTAATAAAGTCGATTTACCGCTGCCGGAGCTGCCGAGCAAGGCGAATATTTCGTTTTTTTTGATGGTCAGATTAATATGGTCTACGGCGTAATTATCGCCATAGGTCTTGACGATGTCTTTAATCTGTAAGTAGTGTGCTGGATCGGCACCGGGTCTGGTGATTGCGTTTTCGCTCATAATTAAAGGTTACTCCAGAAAAATCGTTCCAGCCAATGCTCGGCATATGGATGTTTACTGTAATGTTTAAAGAACGGTGCAAAAACGATTCTGCTCCTGCTTTAGGGGACGCATTGTATGCAAGCATTTAGTATGGGGCAATGAAATTTAAGTGTTAATACGTTTAAATTCTCCACTTAGAGTATAACTTTGTATGTAAACAGGGATTTAGCGGTACTTTTTAAATTGAATAAAATTTTGTTAGGATTGAGCTAAAGTACGGTCTGACAGAGAACATGCTGTCTGGCAGGCTGAATATTGCCTAGTGTATCATGTAATTATTGGCTGCTATATTCATTTAAACCTGATCTACTCAGCGGTTGTATCTGATAATGAGATTGTACTGATTTCAATTATAAAATGTGAATATGAGTATAAATGGATTGTGCAAAAAATTTTCCTTATAATCAAATAGTTTGTTTTATTTTTTTCTGACTGGGTTAAATGAAAATTCGGTAGATATCTGTTTACGGCCGGTCATGACGATGGATGTAAAAGTAATGAAGAAAAAGGTGTTGCTGGGTATTTGTGGTGGTATTGCTGCATATAAATGTTGTGAACTGGTGCGGCTGCTTAAAAAAGCAGGACATCAGGTTAATGTTGTGATGACACAGGCAGCTACTGATTTTGTCAGTCCCACTACTTTTCAGGCACTGAGCGGAGAACCGGTATTGCTGGATACCCATGATGCTGCCGGCGGCAACGGGATGGCTCATATCAATCTGAGTCGTCAGGCAGATGTGATGCTGATTGCACCGGCTTCTGCCAATACGCTGGCGAAAATAGCGAACGGAATGGCTGATAATCTGCTGACAACTCTGGTAGCAGCCCGTACCTGTCCGCTGGCTGTTGCGCCGGCAATGAATGTACAGATGTGGAATAATCCGGCTAATCAGCGCAATCTGGCTTTATTACGTCAGGATCAGATAAAAATACTCGGACCGGCAGTTGGTGAGCAGGCCTGCGGCGAAACTGGCAGCGGACGGATGCTGGAAGCGGCTGAACTGGCGGAATTGCTGGCAGATGTCTGGACACTGCCGGTGCTGGCTGGTAAACGTGTGCTGATTACAACCGGGGCAACCTTTGAAGCCATTGATCCGGTACGCGGTATTACCAATATTTCCAGCGGACAGATGGGTATGGCTCTGGCGCGAGCCTGCCGTGCAGCCGGAGCAAGTGTATCTTTAATATACGGACAGATTAATACCTCAATGGCAGCAGGGCTGGCTTACACTGAACAGGCTGTCAGCGCAGATTCTATGCTGAATGCAGTCGAGCGTTTGTTGCCACAGCAGGATGTGTTTATTTCTGTAGCAGCAGTGGCTGATTACAAAGTAAAAAACCGCAGTGTACAAAAACTGAAAAAACAGCCGGGACAGGCTGTTCCTATAATCGAACTGACTGAAAATGCCGATATACTGGCAACCGTAGCCAGCCGGCCGGATGCTCCTTTCTGTGTTGGCTTTGCAGCAGAAAGTGAGCATGTTCTGGAACATGCGCGTGCTAAACGGCTGAAAAAAGGTGTGCCGTTACTGGTAGCTAATGATGTGAGTCTGGCTATGGGTAAAACGACCAATCAGGTAATTTTACTTGATGACGAGCAGGAAACGGCTTTACCGCAAATGAGTAAAGCGGATACGGCTGCGGCTATTGTTGAACGGCTGGCACAATTATTGCCGTGACAGTAAAAGGCTGTTACTGATGTGTTATAAGGGCGTGCTGTCCTGATATTTTTAATGATCTATTATTTAAAGACTGGTTTTTATGAGTGCTTCTGAGTTATCTGTACAAATTAAAATATTACATCCGTCAATGGCAGAACAATTACCTGAATATGCGACGATTGGTTCGGCCGGGCTGGATTTACGTGCCTGTATTGAAGCACCGGTTACTTTGCAGCCGGGAGAAAGCTTTCTGCTACCGACCGGACTGGCCATACATCTGGCTGATCCGGGATATGCAGCTCTGATATTGCCGCGTTCCGGTCTGGGGCATAAACATGGGATTGTACTGGGTAATCTGGTTGGTTTAATTGATTCGGATTATCAGGGAGAATTAAAAGTATCGTTGTGGAATCGCAGTCATGAAGCGTATGTGATTGAACCTCTGGCACGGATTGCTCAGATGATTATTGTGCCGGTTATGCAGGCAGCTTTTACCGTGGTTGATGAATTTGCGCAAACCAGCCGCGGAGAAGGCGGTTTTGGTAGTACTGGACATCAGTAATTTTTATGTATTCAAATGAAAAGCAAGGTATCCGGATGGATAACCTTGCTTTTTTTGCCATGGCACTGGCTAAAACTGCTTACTACACAATTAATTCAGCATTCTGACCGGCCATTCGGTAGTTTTAGGTTTGAAACCAGTATTATTACTGGCGATAACGCTCAATAAGCATATTCTGCATATTGGTTATTGACTCTTTCTCTGCTGGTTTAATGCGCTCATACTGACCATCCGGCTGCATCAGCCATGCACACTGATTATCAGCCAGCGCAAGCATCAGAGTTTCCTTGATTATACGTTGTTTTAGCTCAGATGTTTCAATCGGTGTACAAATTTCTACACGACGGAACAGATTTCGCCCCATCCAGTCGGCGCTGGATATCCATAGTTTAGAATCACCGCCATTTTCAAAATAAAATACCCGCGCATGTTCCAGCAGCCGGCCGACTATAGAACGTACCCGGATATTTTCTGATAAGCCTTTAACACCCGGACGTAACACACATATTCCGCGTACTATTAGCTCAATTTGTACACCGGCCTGACTGGCTGCATACAGGGCATCGACAATAGAAGGCTCAACCAGTGCGTTCATTTTAGCAATAATACGAGCTGTTTTGCCGGCTTTTGCCTGCTCAATTTCGTTATTAATGCTGTTGAGAAGCATTTTGTGCAGAGTAAACGGGCTTTGCGCTATTTTATGCAGATTATTGGGTTGTCCCAGACCGGTGATTTCCATAAATACGGTATTAACATCCACGCTGATATCCTGATTGCAGGTCATCAGACCCAGATCAGTATAAATACGGCTGGTGCCCTGATGATAATTACCTGTACTGACATGAGCGTAGCGTTTCAGCCTGCCGTCTTCACGTCGAACTATCAGTGCCATTTTGGCATGAACTTTATAACCGAAGACTCCGTATACGACATGGGCACCGGCAGCTTCAAGCTGACCTGCCCAGTTCAGATTGGTTTCTTCATCAAAACGGGCCATCAGTTCAACCACCACAGTAACCTGTTTGCCTGTCAGTGCCGCTTTCATCAGTGCTTTTACCAGGTCAGAGTTACTGCCAGTACGGTAAATGGTCATTTTTATCGCAATAACCTGAGGGTCATCAGCTGCCTGCTGAATCAGACGAACTGTAGGTTCGAAAGACTGGTAGGGATGATAGAGTAAGATATCGCGCTGGCTGATGATGCTGAACATATCGCGATTTTTATTCAGAATGGCCGGTGTGCCGGGAATAAATGGCGGAAATTTTAAATCATTGCGTTCAACCATATCCGGTACGGCCATCAGTCGTACCAGATTTACCGGACCGTTTACTCGGTACAATTCGTCGCGGCCCAGATGAAAATGGCTAAGCAGGAAATCGTAAACGTGTGCCGGACAATTATCGGCTACTTCCAGCCGGACACCATCTCCATATTGTCTTCCCTGTAATTCACCAGCAATCGCCGTGCGCAGATTTTCCAGATCTTCTTCATCAACACTTAAGTCGCTGTCGCGGGTAAGGCGAAACTGATAGCATCCTTTAACGCTCATTCCAGTGAAGAGTGTATGCACATGAGCATGCAGGATTGACGACAGAAATACAAAACCATCATGTCCGTCACATAATTCCTTAGGCATTTTCAGTACTCTTGGCAAAATACGCGGAGCCTGAACGATGGCCATGCCACCGGTACGCCCAAAAGCATCTTTACCTTCCAGTTCTACTGCAAAATTCAGTGATTTATTCAGTAAACGCGGAAAAGGATGCGAAGGATCCAGTCCGATAGGGGTCAGAATGGGTAACAGTTCATTTCGGAAGTAATCAGCCACCCACTGGCGTTGTGCTTCACTCCATTCACTGCGCGGATAAAAAGATATGCCTTCACTGCGCAGTGCCGGAATCAGCTCATCGTTAAATAATCTGTATTGTTCGGCAATAATGGCGTGAGCTTCTTCGGTTACATTGGCAATAACTGTATCCGGTAGTTCGCCATTGGCCAGAGGAATATGTGGCGAAAGTTCACGGGTACGCCGCAGCCATGCCATCCTTACTTCAAAAAATTCATCCAGATTGGAAGAAACGATACATAAAAACCGTAAACGTTCGAGTAAGGGTACCTGTGTATCCTGCGCCTGTGCCAGAACGCGACGATTGAAAGCCAGCAGGCTAAGTTCACGGCAAAGTAGATGTGGCTGAATTTCGGACATTGGCTATACCTGTAACTGTCATTAAGGGTAAGAATTTGTCAGTCTGGTGTTAATGTTACTAACATTGGCACTGTTTTGCTGTCAGGTCAAGCTTCATTTGTATTTTCTGGTGGCCAGCGGTTGTGGATATATTGTCCCGGATTCTGGTAATTCAGTACTTTAGCGTAATTGCCGGCAGCAGTGGCATTTGCCGGAATATTTTTAGTCACAACACTGCCGGCGCCAATAGTGGCATTGTCACCAATCTGTACATTTTCAATCAGATTACAATTGGGTCCGATGTAGACGTTATTACCGATACAGGCTGCGGGGCCGTTGTTAGCGCCAATTACTGTGTAGGGAGAAAGATTGACATTATTACCCAGTCGGGCACTGCTATTGATAATCAGCGGGCCGCCATGACCAATGTACAAACCATAACCTACTGCTGTGCGCGGGCTGATAATGATACCGCTGCGGCGTTTTTGCCATGCATACATGGGGTAGGCAATTTTGCGCCATATTCCCGGTACGGAGGCCAGCCTGAGCCAGAAAGTAAAGCGGAACCCCCGGTTAAACAGATAATGACGAATAAAACTAGACCAGTCTGTACGGCCGCTATAACGAAACAAATCACTTTTAATAAGCTGGATAACCATAAAACAGTGCAAAGATGTCGGGAAAATAAAAGGCTGTTCGTCTCTGTGAAATCGAACAGCCATTAGTTTTTATTCCTGAGGCGGTGTATAACCACTGATTTGGTCGGCACCCTCGCCGAAGAAATAATTTTCCATTTGCTGGGTAATGTACTGACGGGCGCGGGGGTCGGCCAGACTAAGGCGGTTTTCATTAATAATCATGGTTTGATAACGTAACCAGCCATCCCAGGCTTCCTGTGATACGTTATTGTATATGCGTTTACCCAGTTCATTGGGAAATGGCGGAAATTTCAATCCGGGCGCTTCTTTGCCCAGTTTAACGCAATGCACCATATGGCTCATGTGTTTTCCTTTGTGTCATTCAGGGAAAAATACAGATTGTAGAATATTTTGCAGGAGTTGGTTTAAAGCTGGCGGCAAAATATTTTCGACTGGCGTTTGTTACTGGTGTACTGTTGCTGCCGCTCTAATGGTAACTGTTCCAGATGAGCACTGATAAATCCGCGTTCGACAAACCAGTCACCAGTATGTGTGCTCAGAGCAAACAGTTCTTTTAGCTGTAATTGCTGTGCCTGTTTAATAACATGAGTCAGCAGCAGTTCTCCGTAGCCGCGGGCGCGGGCATTCGGTGAAACAATCAGACATGCCAGCTCACCGGCATTTGCTTCAGGATAAACATGTAAAGCAACACAGCCATAAACATAACAATCCTGCTCAAGCACAGAAAATTCATGAATATGGTTTTCCATGTATTCACTGTCACGCGGTAATAAAATACCGGCTGCTTCCAGTGGCGCAATCAGTTGCAGGATATCACCGATATCTTTATTGGCAGCCGGCCGGATACGCATAAAGGGCGCTTTAGCCATGGCTGTGCCGCTGCCTTCACGGGTAAATAATTCCTGTAACAGGCTGCCATCCTGAAGACCGGACAGAACATGCACCCGTTGAACGCCGTGTTCAAGTACATGGGCTGCTGTCTGTAACAGCTCTGTCTGGCGTCTGCTTCCGGTGTTTTGTGCCAGCAGACTGGCAATTTCAACACAGTTCAGTTCACTGATGGTTTGTTGCTGTTCATCCAGTAAACCCTGCTGTGTGCCCAGAAAGATGAGTTTTTCTGCGCTGATGGCTTCTGCCACAGCCTGTGCAACTTCATTTACCTGCAAACGATATGACTGACCGCTAAGCGAATGACCGATCGGGCTGATTAATACCAGCTGATTGTGAGCCAGACGCTCTTCGATAGCGGCCGAATCTACTTTGCGAACACAGCCGCTGTAGCCCATATCTGTTCCGTTAATTACGCCCAGAGGCTTGGCGCGCAGGAAATTCCCGGCAGCAATACGTAGGTTCGGAGTGCTGTGCTCCATAACCTGTGTAGGTATCATAGATAGTGCTGCTTCCAGATTGAAGCGTGCAATTCCGCTGGCCTGTTTGACTAACTCCAGAGCAGCATTATCAGTAACCGGATTTTCATCTATGCTGATTGCAGTATCACTGCCAGCTATGGCCTGAATATACTGGCTGCACCCGTGAATAAGAACCAGCCTCATACCGAGGCTGGTTAATAAAAGTATATCGGCGGCCAGTGCTGCGAGTTTGTCGCTTACCAAAACATGGCTACTGATTGCTAAAACAAGCGTTTTACCATTCAGATGGTGGATATAAGGTGAGGCCTGACGAAAATCGTGAACAAACTGGTTACTTTTAAAAATTTCTTGATTACCTGCATGAATGTTCATTTTACTGCCATTAAATAAAATAACTGCATCATCAGTACAGTTAACGCAACAATGGTTGCCAGAGTCCAGTTAAATTCTTTGGACAGTTTATCCTGCTGATGATGTAAAAATTCGGTTTTGGCATGGATGGCATCGGTTTTTTCGATTGCATCATTAAGCAGTAATGGTACATCTGCCTGATTTGGATTGTCATTAGGCAGTAAGGTAAAAACAAGATTATTCAGGTTATTCACATTACTGTTCATGGAGATGCTGGTGGTGTTTTCTTCAGGCACATGGACTGGTGTATTGACTATTGGCGGAGCTTCTTTTACCGGCTCTGCTACAGGTGGCGGGTTGCGCAGTAATTCACTGCTGGCTAGCTGCGGCTGCGGCGCAGACGAGTGTTCCGGTTCCGGTTCAATTACCGTTGGCACGCGGATTTCAACTTTATTGGCTACTTGATTTAATAAAGTATTCAGATTCGGTCTTTTATCAATAACCGCAGTATTTTTTGGTGTTGGTGCACTGGTAAATATCTGACTCTGGGCATTTCTGCTGTTGGTCTGATTTAAATTCAGAGCATTTTGCAGTAAATCCATTACTTCACTGGCACTGGGTACCTGTTGTCCGGAAGCAGCCGTATTATTTTTGCTTCCGGCCGGCGGGGTGACATTTTTATTCGTACGGATTTTGGATACAACTGTAAATCTGTGCCGGCATTGTTCACACACAACACGTCCTCCGTCACGTGGCGGTGTTGCTACGATATTTTCTGCATGGCATTTAGGACAAATAACAGTAATTGTTTTAGACATGATTTTTCAGCAAACCAAATAGTTAAAAAGGAGGCAATTAAGTACTGTCAGAAGCGGATAGCCGTGTTATCGCATTAGCATGTCATGCCGGTATTTTCAGATAAATAGCAAAACCGGGCAATTATGCTCTTTTACGGCCACTAATACATACCCACCCGTCCAGTGTTTTAGGTGAGTTCAAATCAAACCACTGACGATATATTCCACTGAGCTCTTCTGTCTGTTCTGCCAGAATACCTGACAGGACAATTTCACCACCGGTACGGGTACGTTCTGCCAGCATTTGAGCCAGCATGCGTAACGGATTAGCCAGAATATTTGCAACAACGATGTCAAATTTCTGACCGGCTGGCAAATTATCCGGAAGATAAAATTCAGCACTGACCTGATTTTGTGCAGCATTATCCTGACTGGCACGGATTGCCTGCGGATCAATGTCTACACCACAGGCACGACCGACACCCAGTTTCAGTGCGGCAATCGTCAGAATACCTGAACCACAGCCATAATCCAGCAGAGTTTCACCACTGCGCACATGCTTATCCAGCCATTGCAGGCACAGCCGGGTAGTGGGGTGACTCCCGGTACCGAAAGCCAGCCCCGGATCCAGTTGCAGATTGATGACCCCCGGTTGAGTTGGCTGGTTATGCCATGATGGCGTAATCCATAAGCGCGAAGAAATCTGAATCGGGTCAAACTGAGACTGGGTCAGGCGTACCCAGTCCTGCTCAGGAATGGTTTCAAGATAGTACTGTGGTTTGGCAATCGCACATTCCTGTGCCGCTGTAGAGACAACGGAATCAATATCAGTATTTTCATCAAACAGTGCCACAATGTTACTTTGCTGCCACACCTGTTCAGTGGGCATATCAGGTTCGCCGAAAATCGGCTGTTCATTATCATTGCCGGCATTGGCATCTTCAATAGCTGTACTTAATGCGCCGTTTTCAATTAGTGCATCGGAGAGCTTATCCACCTGATCTTGTGTAACTGTAATAACAACTTGTTGGTAGTGCATGGCTTTTTTACCGTAACTGGATGTTTTATAAAACTTCAGGCAGCCACCGCGGCTGCCTGCAAACAAAAGCGCAATGTATGCTTATTGTAAATTATTTTTGTGATTCTTTGTGTTTTTGTAACCATTGTTCAAGATAATGAATACTTTCACCACCATGAATGAAACCCGGATCAGCAAAAATATCACGGTGCAGGTTGGTATTGGTTTTAATACCGGTGATGGCCAGCTCCTGCAGGGCAACACGCATTTTGGCAATAGCTTCATTACGATCACGCCCGTGGGTACACACCTTACCAATCATGCTATCGTAATAAGGAGGCACGGTATAGCCCTGATAAATATGGCTGTCAATGCGCACACCGTTACCACCTGGCTGGTGGCAGCTGGTAATCAGACCGGGGCTGGGAACAAAAGTATACGGGTCTTCGGCATTAATCCGGCATTCAAAAGCATGTCCTTGTAAACGGATATCCGCCTGAGTGTAGGATAAGGGCAGACCGGAAGCTACACGGATTTGCTCCTGCACAATATCCACACCGGTAATCAGCTCGGTAATAGCATGCTCAACCTGTACACGGGTATTCATTTCAATGAAGAAGAACTCACCATCTTCATACAGAAATTCAAATGTACCCGCACCACGGTAGCCGATGCGCTGACATGCGGCTACACACGCGCTACCAATACGTTCGCGTTCTTCCGCGGTGATAAATGGTGCCGGTGCTTCTTCAATGACTTTCTGATGGCGGCGCTGCATAGAGCAGTCACGTTCACCCAGATAAATGGCATTGCCATGTTCATCACACAGTACCTGAATTTCAATATGGCGCGGTTTCTGCAGATAGCGCTCCATATATACGGCAGGATTACCAAAAGCAGCCCCGGCTTCAGTACGGGTCATTTCTACTGCGGCCAGTAAATCCTCAGCCTTTTCAACTACGCGCATACCGCGACCGCCGCCACCGCCTGATGCTTTAATAATGACAGGATAGCCTACCGCAGCACCGATTTTTTCAATTTCCTGCGGATCTTCCGGTAATGCGCCATCTGAACCGGGTACACAGGGGACACCGGCTGCCTGCATCGCCTTTTTCGCAGAAACTTTGTCACCCATCTGACGTATGGTTTCCGGACGCGGACCAATAAAAACGAAACCGGACTGCTCAACCTGTTCTGCAAAACCATCATTTTCTGCCAGAAATCCATAACCGGGGTGAATCGCATCAGCATCGGTAACTTCAGCAGCGGAAATTAGAGCAGGGATATTCAGGTAACTTTGGGCGGAACTGGCCGGACCAATACAAACAGATTCATCAGCCAGCTTAACGTGCAGAGCATCACTGTCGGCTTCTGAATGCACAGCCACGGTTGCAATACCCATTTCATGGCAGGCGCGCAGAATGCGCAGCGCAATTTCGCCACGATTGGCAATAAGAACTTTTTTTAACATGAGGCAGTACCTTGTAAAAAAGGGGAGTTATGACTGATATTAAGATTACTCAATAATAAACAGCGGTTCACCAAACTCCACAGGCTGCCCGTTGGATACGAGAATTTCCTTGACCACGCCACTGTGATCAGCTTCAATTTCATTCATCAGTTTCATGGCTTCGATGATACACAGAGTATCGCCGGCATTAACGGTTTGCCCCACTTCAACAAACGGTGCAGAAGTCGGACTTGCTGCCCGGTAAAAAGTTCCGACCATCGGTGACTTCATCGCTTTGCTCAGATCAGGACCGGCTGCCGGTACGGCTGCTGCCGGAGCAGCTTCTGCCGGAACTGCTGCTGGTGCAGCCATAACAGCCGGCTGTTGTTGTACTGGTGCAGAATATACTGGCTGAGCAGCAGTAGTGCGGGTAATGCGTACCTTTTCCTCACCTTCGGTCACTTCGATTTCAGCAATGCCTGACTCTTCTACCAGATCAATGAGTTTTTTAAGTTTACGTAAATCCATATTATGAACCCTTGTGTGATTGGACCTGATCGCAATAGGTATTAGTGTTGGCGATCTGTCTCTTGAATGTATTCAATTGCGCGGTGTAACGCTGCCTCGTAACCATATACGCCCAGACCACAGATTACCCCCATGGCAATATCGGACAGATAGGAATGGCGCCGGAACGCTTCGCGTGCATGTACATTTGAAATGTGTATCTCAATAAATGGTTTGCCGGCAGCTGCAAAAGCATCACGAATGGCTACGCTGGTATGAGTAAATGCACCCGGATTAATAATAATAAACCGGGTATCATCAGTTAATGCAGCCTGAATGCGTTCTGTCAGAACATGTTCGGCATTGCTTTGCAGTGTTTCCAGCGTTAGGCCGGCTGCCTGTGCCTGTACAAGCAGTTTCTGATTAATGTCTGCCAGTGTGGTATGACCATATATATGCGGCTCCCGTAACCCTAAAAGATTCAGATTGGGGCCGTTTAAAACCAGAATTGAGGCACTCATATATTGATTGTTTATCGCAAAATTGCGCCATTTTTGCCGAAAATGCGCGCAAATGTCCAGTATTTTCGTAAAAATTTCACTATATAAACTACAACTGTTTTCCCTATAACAGTCTGGCAGCCTTATTTTGCGTGCTTAATAAACTGATAAGCCGGATATTTAAACTGTGGCTGATAAGGGTAATATGCTACTGCTTCGCAGTCTGTGCAAGCCGGCTTATAATACGTCTTTTGCCTTTTTCGGGCACATATACATGCATATTAATGATTTTGATTTTGATTTGCCACCGGAACTGATTGCTCAGCACCCTCCGGCTGTGCGCGGCAGTAGCCGTCTGCTGGTGGCTTTGCCCGGGCAGCCTCCGACAGACAGTGAATTTATCCGGCTGGCAGATTATGTGGCAGCCGGTGATGTTCTGGTATTTAACAATACCCGTGTAATGAAAGCCCGCCTTTTTGGCCGTAAAGCCAGTGGCGGTCAGATTGAAGCATTGATTGAACGAGTGCTGGATAATCATACTGCTCTGGCGCATGTGCGTTCATCTAAATCGCCCAAACCGGGTACAGAACTGATTTTCGAAGGCGGATTGCATGCACAGATGCAGGCACGACAAGGTGAGTTATTTGTACTGCATTTTTCCGGCGACAAAACTGTATGGGAGCTACTGGAAGCTCACGGCCATTTGCCATTGCCACCATACATTACCCGTTCGGCTGATCATGACGATGATGAGCGCTATCAGACGATTTATGCTAAATATGAAGGAGCAGTAGCTGCCCCTACTGCCGGTTTGCACTTTACCGATACTATTTTGCAACAATTGCGAAATAAAGGCGTACACCTGACCGAAGTAACTTTACATGTGGGTGCAGGCACCTTTCAGCCGGTGCGGGTAGAAAATATTGCTGAACATCATATGCATAGTGAATGGTATGACGTGAGTGAGGAAGTTGTTGCAGAGATTGAAGCGGCACAGGCGCGAGGAAATAAAATCTGGGCGGTAGGCACAACAGCAGTTCGCGCACTGGAGTCTGCGGCACGCAGCGGAAAATTACAGGCAGGCCAGGGCGATACCAATATTTTTATTACGCCGGGCTATGAGTTTAAGGTAATTGACCGCATGATTACCAATTTTCACCTGCCTAAATCAACTTTACTCATGCTGGTAAGCGCATTTAGTGGTTATGATGAAATTCGTGCCATTTACCAGCATGCCATTGGTGCCGGATACCGCTTTTTCAGTTATGGCGATGCCATGCTGCTGGGTAATCTGGCAAAAACAAAAACAGAATAAGATATAAGGAACATAACATGAGAATGTTGCATACTATGCTGCGAGTAGGTGATCTGGATAAATCACTGGCGTTTTATCAGGATGTGCTCGGTATGAAACTGCTGCGGCGGGAAGATTTTCCCGGCGGACGTTTTACTCTGGCTTTTGTCGGCTATGGTGAAGAATCTGACAGTACCGTACTGGAATTAACCTATAACTGGGATACGCATGCTTATGATCCAGGTACAGGGTACGGACATATTGCTATTGAGGTAGATGATGCTTATGCTGCCTGTGATGCTGTGCGCGCTAAAGGCTGTCGTGTAACCCGTGAGGCCGGACCCATGCAGCATGGCACTACTGTCATCGCATTTGTGGAAGATCCTGATGGCTATAAAATTGAATTCATTCAGAAGAAGAAATAAGTTCGCAGCATTATATTGATTATAACTGTGGCAGACTGAACTGCGATCAGTATCAATATCCTGACAGATGGTCTATAGCCATCTGTTTTTGTTCCAATGGAGTTTTGATTGCTTGACGCTGATTCAGACTGCCTATTATGATGCCATTATTCACATGCTTATTTATGCATCCGTTCGGGACGACCCGGCCGGTAGATTCTCACGCAGGACGGCCTGCATCAGCCTTAACAGGAATCATTATGGCCTGGGTGTCATTATTGCTGGCCGGCATACTTGAAATAGTCTGGGCAATTGGTCTTAAGTATTCACAAAATTTTACTAAATTCACCCCGAGTATCATTACATTGGCTGCTCTGGTTGGCAGCTTTCTTCTGCTGGCACAGTCCATGCGTTCATTGCCGGTAGGTACAGCTTATGCAGTCTGGACTGGTATTGGCGCTGTTGGAGCAACCATTGTCGGTATCATTGCTTTTAAAGAACCGGCTGGTGCCATGCGTCTGATTAGCCTGACACTGATTATTGCCGGTATTATTGGTCTGAAACTGGGCGCACACTAAATTCATGCTGTCCGGCAAGTTATAACATCCGCTTATTAAATTTATATTAAGCCGGATTGTATTGCAAAGCTGGACATTTATATTAAATAATGATAATAATTATCATTATTTAATAATTTAAAATTCAAGGGGTAATTCAGTTATGAAAAAAATAATAACGCTGGCTGTTGCATCGGCTCTGATGATGGGGTTAAGTGCTTGTCAAAGCACTGCACCGTCAATTAACCTTACTCAGGCTGGCGAAGAAATTAAGATACCGGTACAACCGCAAAAAATTGTTGTGATGGATTTCGGTGCTTTAGATACGCTGGATGCACTGGGTGCCGGCAATCGTGTTATTGCTGCTCCGGTAAGTAATATTCCGGCTTATCTGCAACAATATCATAATGCACAGGTACAGGATTCAGGCAAAATGAAGGAGCCGGATATTGCCGGTATTAAAGCTGCCAGTCCGGATCTGATAATCATGAGCGGAAGGCAAAATAATTTCTATAAAGATTTGAGTGCCATTGCACCTACACTCAATTACTCAATTAATTCCGGTGAAAATTATTATTCTGCGGTCAAGAATCAGATCAGAATGCTGGGGAAAATTGCCGGTAAAGAAGTACTGGCGCAGGAGCAGTTGAATGCACTGGATTTAAAAATGGATGCAGCCCGTCAGCTCGCACAGCAATCCGGTAAAAAAGCCATCGTGGTATTACATAATGATGGAAATGTGATGCTGATGAATCAGGGTAGCTATGCTGCGCTGATCTTCGATGAATTACATGTAAAACGAGCTGTAAATGCCAATGATCTGCCTGTACCGGATAAAGCTGAAAATGGCCGGCCGGCACGTATAATGGTTGATAATCAGTTTATTGCTCAATATCATCCGGATATTATTTACGTTGTTGACCGCAGTAAAGCAATAGGCAATACACCGATGCGCAGCGATTATTTTGATAATAAAGTTATGCAGAATGCAGGTACACAAATCGTTAATCTTAGTGCTGACTTGTGGTATTTATCCGGCAACGGGCTGGAAAGTCTGAACCGTCAGATTGATGAAGTTATCCGGCCGCTGAACAGCATGAATTAAATTTTGTTCCTGTCAACATTACAGCCAGCCGTTATTACTAATGGCTGGCTTTTTTGTTGAAAACAGATAATAGCCTATCCTGATAATAGACATTATTGATAAAGACATATTATATGTAAATGTAATTGTTAAATTTTTTAAATCAGACACAAATAA
Source organism: Snodgrassella sp. ESL0304 (assembly GCF_013344995.1). Taxonomy (NCBI): domain Bacteria; kingdom Pseudomonadati; phylum Pseudomonadota; class Betaproteobacteria; order Neisseriales; family Neisseriaceae; genus Snodgrassella; species Snodgrassella sp. ESL0304. The sequence goes on along the minus strand of NZ_JAAEDR010000014.1, from coordinate 230,484 downwards.
TGACCTGAATAAAGGTTTTATTGCTGTGTTTTCGATAATATAGTGGTTGTAAACAACAGAAAATATTATCTTCTGATAGTTATGAGTTAGGCAGGCAGTCTATACTGATTAACTCTGACCAAATATATCAGAGCAGATAAATATTTACAGTTACAACTATTTTACGGCACCTTCCTCGGAAAGGAATAAGAATGAAGATAGGTATTCCACGCGAATCTCTTGCCGGTGAAACCAGAGTAGCGGCTACGCCGAAAACCGTTACCCAGCTAATTAAATTGGGGCATGAAGTTGTTATTGAGCATGATGCCGGTAAGGCAGCCAGCTTGTCTGACGGTTTGTATCAGGAAGCAGGCGCAACAGTGGCTGATGCAGGCACTGTCTGGCAGTGTCCGCTAATATTTAAGGTAAATGTACCGAATAAAGAAGAAATTGCCGCCATGCAGTCCGGCACGATACTGGTCAGCTTCATCATGCCGGCGCAGCAGTCAGAGCTGGTACAGCAGTTACAGGCGAAAAAAATTACCGTGCTGGCAATGGACATGGTACCGCGGATTTCACGTGCACAGGCAATGGATGCATTGTCGTCAATGGCTAATATCAGTGGCTATCGGGCGGTAATTGAAGCTGCTGAAAACTTTGGCCGTTTCTTTACCGGCCAGATTACTGCTGCCGGTAAAGTTCCTCCGGCAGAAGTGCTGGTGATAGGTGCAGGGGTGGCTGGTCTGGCCGCTATTGGTACAGCCCGTCAGCTTGGTGCCGTGGTTAATGCATTCGATACCCGCCCTGAAGTTGCTGACCAGATTGAATCCATGGGTGGTAACTTTCTGCAACTGGACTATCAGGAAGAAGAAAGCAGTAGTGGCGACGGCTATGCTAAAACCATGAGTGCTGCTTATATTGAAGCAGAAATGAAACTGTTTGCCGAACAAGCCAGACAAGTTGACATTATCATTACAACTGCTGCGATTCCGGGAAAACCTGCTCCCAAACTGATTACCCGGGAGATGGTAGACAGCATGCGTGAAGGTTCAGTAATCGTGGATCTGGCTGCTGCTACCGGCGGTAACTGCGAATATACCGAACCCGGTAAAATTATTACTACCGCCAATGGGGTGAAAATAATTGGTTATACCGATATGGCTAACCGTCTGGCCGGCCAGTCTTCACAGCTTTATGGCACAAATCTGGTTAATCTGGCACGCCTGCTTACACCGAATAAGGATGGTGAACTGGCATTAAATTTCGAAGATGTGATTATCCGTAACATGACTGTTACTCATGAAGGCAACAGCATGTATCCGCCACCACCGATTCAGGTATCCGCCGCGCCAAAAGCAGAACCGAAAGTTGCAGCTCCGGCTCCTGTTGCGACAGCACAGCCGACATCAGCAAACAAAAAAATCATCTGGGCAGCAATTGCAGTCATACTGATGTTGTGGATAGGTGCGGTTGCTCCGGTGGCTTTTCTGAATCACTTCATGGTATTTGTACTTGCCTGTGTAGTGGGTTACTTTGTGGTATGGAACGTGAACCACGCCCTGCATACCCCGTTAATGTCAGTAACTAATGCCATATCGGGCATTATTGTAGTAGGTGCATTGCTGCAAATCGGGCAGGGACATGGTTTTGTATCGCTGCTGGCCTTTATTGCAGTAGCGATAGTCAGCGTTAATATCTTCGGTGGCTTTGCTGTTACCCGCCGTATGCTCAATATGTTTCGTAAATAAGGGGGAAACGGTATGTCTCAAGGTATCGTAACTGCTGCATACATCGTTGCTGCGGTATTGTTTATTCTGAGTCTGGCCGGACTCTCACAGCAGGAAAGTGCCAGACGTGGCTGTTATATGGGCATAGCAGGTATGGCTATTGCGCTGATTGCTACTGTTTTCAGTGAAAATGCGCACGGTCTGGGCTGGGTGATTATTGCCATGGTTATTGGTGGTGCAGTGGGTCTGCAACAGGCTAAGAAAGTGGAAATGACCCAGATGCCGGAGCTGATTGCTATGCTGCACAGCTTTGTCGGATTAGCTGCCGTACTGGTGGGTTTCAACAGCTATATCGACCCTCATGATGTAGACTCAGACATGTTCACCATCCATCTGGTTGAAGTATTTCTGGGGGTATTTATTGGTGCAGTAACCTTTAGTGGTTCATTAGTAGCATGGGGAAAACTGAATGGTAAGATTGCCAGCAGCCCCTTGCAACTGCCACACCGGCACCTGCTCAATCTGGGCGCACTGGTATTGTCATTTTTACTGATGCTATGGTTCGTAGGTGTTGGCGGTTCCGGTTTTGCTCTGATTGTCATGACTCTGATTGCCCTGGTATTCGGTTATCATCTGGTCGCTTCGATTGGCGGAGCTGATATGCCGGTAGTCATTTCCATGCTGAATTCTTATTCAGGCTGGGCTGCCGCCGCTGCCGGTTTTATGCTTGATAACGATTTACTGATTGTTACCGGTGCATTAGTCGGTTCGTCCGGTGCGATTTTGTCATATATCATGTGTCAGGCAATGAATCGCAAATTTCTGTCTGTAATTGGCGGTGGTTTCGGCGTAGCGCCGGTAGCCGCAAACAGTGACAATATACCAGCCGGCGAAGTTCAGGAAATCAAACCGGAGCAGGTAGCAGATACACTGAAAAATGCACATAGCGTCATTATTACGCCGGGATACGGTATGGCGGTGGCTCATGCACAAAATGCAGTGGCCAGTATTACTGCCAAACTGCGCCAGCAAGGTATTAATGTCCGCTTCGGGATTCATCCAGTAGCCGGACGTCTGCCCGGACATATGAATGTATTACTGGCTGAAGCAAAAGTACCTTATGATATTGTACTGGAAATGGACGAAATCAATGATGATTTCAGCGATACTGATGTAGTACTGGTGATTGGTGCCAATGATACAGTCAATCCGGCAGCAGTAACTGACCCGAATAGTCCTATTACCGGTATGCCGGTATTGCATGTCTGGGAAGCTAAAAACGTGATTGTATTTAAACGTTCCATGCAATCTGGTTATGCAGGTGTAGATAATCCACTGTTTTATGAAGAAAATGTCAGAATGTGTTTTGGTGATGCCAAAGCTACGCTGGATGAAGTGGATAAAAATATTTAACAGTGAAAAAACAGTCTGGTCATTTACCAGACTGTTTTTTATTAAAGCTCGATCAATACAAATCTTAAGAAATTCAAAATAAATCTGGATATTATCCTATCTGCTAAAAATTACAGAATGTTATTTATTGAATAAAGAATCACACCTTCCCATTTTCCGCCAATCAAATCCATTGCCAAATTAATTGGTCTGTGAACATCAGGCATTATTCAATCAGCGCTTGGGTAATACTACCGGACAAAAATCGGAATCTGTACGGATAAGCGGACCGCCAACGGCATCTACTGCAATAGGTATTGAAGCAAAAATACCCGGTATCAGGGTTTTTCCCTGTTCATCTTTTACGCCCCCCAGCGTTTCTGCAATTGCAGATGGTTTGCCGGGTAAATTCAGAATAAGACTATTGCCACGCAGTACCCCTACCTGACGCGATAAAATAGCTGTAGGAGTGAAATGCAGACTAATTTGCCGCATTAATTCACCAAAGCCCGGAATTACCCGGTCGGCTACTGCCAGCGTTGCTTCCGGAGTTACATCGCGTAAATAAGGGCCGGTGCCGCCGGTAGTCAGAATCAGAGGGCAGGCATCTTCATCGGCAAGCTGAGTCAGAATACTTTCAATAAGTGGCTGTTCATCCGGAATCAGGTGCTCAACAAATTCCAGAGGATTCAATACCGCACGCTGTAACCATTTTTTCAGTTCAGGCAAACCCTGATCCGTGTAGACGCCAGTAGAGGCCCGGTCACTGATAGAAACCAGACCAATTTTTAATAAAGACAATGTATCCATTTTCAGAGCTCATCCAGCATTACAAAGACAATTATTGTAATATAGACCCTTTAGCCTGTCAGTGAAGCAAGATGAATTCAGACGAGTTAACACATTTCAATAACCGTGGCGAAGCTCATATGGTAGATGTGGGAGCCAAACCGCATAGTAAGCGCATTGCCATTGCAACTGGTATTATCAGTGTCAATGAAACTGCGTTTAATAAAATACGCAATGGTGACAGTAAAAAAGGGGATGTGCTCGGTATTGCACGAATTGCCGCAATACAGGCATCTAAACAAACCAGTAATTTAATACCTTTATGCCATCCGATAGCACTTACCCGGGTTAATGTTGATTTCAGTCTTGATAATGAAAAACGCAGTATTACTATTTGTGTACAAACAGAAAATACGGGGCAGACCGGAGTTGAAATGGAAGCATTAACTGCTGCCAGTGTCGGACTGCTTACTATTTATGATATGCTCAAAGCAGTAGATCGCAGTATGATTATCAGTAATATCTGTCTGCAACACAAAGAGGGTGGACAGTCCGGTACCTGGCATCGCCTGCCCTGATACTGCTAAATAAATGTAAACGAATAGTCACTGAAAAATAAATAGTTGCCTGAGCAATTTAGTCTCAGAAATATTCTGTCAGTGACTTTAAATAAGCAAAGTTACTATTAACAAAATAGCTGTGATGATAAACTATACTCAGATCGTCTATGACATTAAAGATAAATTGTCTTAGATCCTATTCAGCTACAGATGGATTGCATCAGTATTATCATTAAATCCAGCAAAGCCAATCTGTAAGTCACCTAAATTAATTCTCTGCTATTTGAAAGCTTCACCTGTCTTTTCGTATCTAATTTAATCATTATTAAATACAAAACGTGTTGATTAAACAGAACCCTGAATAAAAAATTTCCTCTTATCTGAATCTTCAAATTTATACTGATAATGAGTTAATCGTTTGATTTCACTATTATTTATCTATGCATTTGTAGGTTGTAACTTGATTTATAGTTACACATTAAAAAATTAATATAAAAAATGAAGTGTTAACTTTATATATATTTTTTAGTTATAATAAAAAAATTTAATAGTATAATTAAAATCAATGAAAAATAAATGAATTTGCTGTTTTTGTTTACAAATTAATTTTCCAAAAAAATTTTGAAAGTTTTATTTGTATATAAAAAAATTTTAGTATTGGAAATATATAACTAGAAATATAAATATAAATTTACTAATTGAAATTTATTTAAAAATTAATAAAAAATTAAGTTTTAAAGGGTTTTTATAAAGGTTTATTTTAAGAGTATTTATTTTGAAATAATAGTAAAATACTATATGTTTAACAAAAAATTCACATATAATGACTTGAAAAATATTGCTTTAGGTTAAACAATTGTTTCAGAAAATGTGATATTTTATTTTATTTGATCAATTTTTTTATACAAAAAAAGTACAAAGACACGAAGTCACCCATTTTCTGGCATTTCCTTGCTCATGACAAAATGGTATTATTCATTCAGTGCCAAGCAAGCAAAGTGAATGTTTAGCCAATGTACGTTATTTAATATTAAATGCAATACTGTAAGTTAATAGTATAGCATTAACGTTAAAAATTTAACGTTAAATTTAATTATATTAAAGTAATTAGTTAATGCTCCTAATATATTTACATACTAAATTATATAGTAAAAGTTATATTTTGCAAGTTTTAATTTAAAGAATGTACCAAAATGTTGCTTTTTTATAATTTTAAAATTGTAAATTATTGTTTGCAAATATATTTTAAATTTGACCTTACATATTTTTTATTTGAAGGTAATTCCCATATGGAAAATTTTAACGTCGGCTTTGCCTCTAGAATGCAGGAAGTAGTAGATATTCTGAAAAGTGTTTCTGAATTAGCAAGAAGAGTAGGGGTTGCTTATCCGACTGCATCTAAATGGGTAAAAGATGGTGCGGAACCAGGTGCCGAAAATTTAATTAAAATAGCTGATGCTGCACAGGTAAGTCTATTATGGTTAGCAAAAGGTCAAGGACCTAAATTTGAAAAGGACAGAGAAAATAATCATAAAGATTGCTATGCAACGCTGTCCAATCCTTTATCTGTGAATACCGGTGCTCACCTCAGTGAAAGCAGTTGTGATTATGCCGGCCGCTCAAATGAAATATATGCCGGAGATTATGCATTTATTCCAGAGTATTCTTTGCAGAATTCATATGAAGTCAATGCCAGTGAGAGTAATGTTTTATGCACATTTGCATTTAATCGTATCTGGCTGAAAAATATCCTGAATGTAGATCCGCAAAAACTGAGTACCTTTATTATCAAAGATGACAGTATGGCCGGAATACTTAATCACGGAGATCATGTACTGATTAATCATGATAAAAAAGAAGGTGGTGATGGTCTGTATGTATTGCGTATAGGAAATAATATACAGGTTAAGCGTACACAGCTGAAACCGAATAATCAATTACTGGTTACTTCTGCTAATAAAGAATACGAAGCATTTGCTATTGATCTGAATAATCCTGAGGAAAATTTTGAAATCATTGGTAAAGTAGAATGGTACTGCAGAAAAATCTGAATGGTACTGATAATTCCGGCATTGAAATGCGGTGCTATTGTCTGACTCAATTTATATGGCGGTATTAATACAGAAACAGATCATCACCGGCAAAAAACTCTGTAAGAGGATTAAAACAGACAAACTGCTTTATTTTTACTTTTAATATCCAGTGCTATTTATTTTGTTCAATCAAATATACAAAATTGGCAAATGTATTTTCATTGTGTTATTTATACTGAATTTAGCGTAACTGGCTGTCTTTGCTGCCACGCCGGTTATATAAACTGAATGTTTTCTGCATTTCCTTATCCCGTTCGGCCTGACAGTGAACACAAAAACGAACGCCCTGAATAGCCTGACGACGCCCGATAGGAATTGCTTCGCCACATTCTTCACAAAATTCTGCGCTTTCATCTGCGGTATGTATTTGCTGGCGAACATGATTGATGGCATCTTCTATTGTGCTTTCAATCTGCTGATTTACCGCATCATCTGATGCCCAGCCGCTGGCCATAATAAACTCCTTCAAAATAATAGATTATTAATATGGAGTTATATTGTCTTATTTCAATATATTACTGATTAATATAGATATTTATTGATAATGTAAAGAGGGGACGAATCTGGATTACTGGATTTTTATGATCAAACATAAAGTTAATTATTGAAACGGTTTTAATATTTTACTTTGAAAGTAATCAATCTGCTTTATGAATGGCTAATCAGAAAATAAAAATTTATATTCTGAAATTATTTTTCTATTATATTTGCTTACTTACGTGAATAAACAATTTTCACCTGTTAATTGGCATATGAAATACAGATTCGGATAAAAATTAAATTAATCTATCTAAATCATAATTTTATTTACCTGTAAGTGGATTGCAACATGCGCTATGGTTTTATAGACTGATTTTGATTTCTCTTGTTATATCAAAATATTGCTGAATAGGATATCAACCATGGATGCCCAGAAATTTAAAGAATGTATAGAAGCCTGTAACCGCTGTATTGCTTTATGCCAATATTGTTCTACTGCCTGTCTGCAGGAAGATGATGTCAAAATGATGGCTAAGTGTATTCATCTAGATATGCAATGTGCGGCTATGTGCACACTTGCTGTTAATTTTATGTGCATGAACAGTGCTTTTATCGTACAGGTGTGTCAGCTGTGTGCTGAAGTTTGCCGTGCCTGTGCTCAGGAATGTGGTCGTTTTAAAATGGATCACTGTCAGCGCTGCGCTGAAGCTTGTAATGCCTGCGCGGATAAATGTATGGCTATGGCTGCATAAATAATGAAGTATGTATTGCAAAATTTTTTAAGCCATTGTTTCTGACAATGGCTTTTTTATGGTTGTTATGTTATTGAAAATATAATTAATTTTATGCCGTTTTTCGCTCTAAAATGTCTAAAATAAACAGGGTTAGCCAGATAAATAGCTAACCCTGTTTACTGTGTTTGTCAGATAACTTTATTTCAGACCAAGTACATCCTGCATATCAAACAAACCATGTGGGTGCTGACGCAGCCACACTGCCGCCCGGACAGCACCGTTAGCGAAAGTAGCACGGCTGGAAGCTTTATGGCTGATTTCTACGCGTTCACCATCAGTAGCAAACAGTGCTGTATGTTCGCCGACAATGTCACCGGCACGGATAGTTGAAAAGCCGATTGTCTGCGGGTCACGCGCTCCGGTATGTCCCTCGCGCCCGTAAATGGCACAAGTTTTTAAATCACGACCTAGTGCATCGGCAATTACTTCTCCCATGCGCAGAGCAGTACCGGAAGGAGCATCAACTTTATGGCGATGATGTGCTTCGATAATTTCAATATCGTAGCCTTCATTTAATACTCGGGCAGCAGTATTAAGCAGAGCAAAGGTCAGGTTGACACCTACACTAAAATTAGGGGCAAATACAATGCCAATTTTTTCAGCGGCTGAGGCAATGCGTTGTTTGCCTGTTTCATCGAAACCGGTCGTGCCGATAACATCATTGACACCAAGCCGTTCACAGATAGCCAGATTATTCAGTGTGGATTCCGGTTTGCTGAAATCTATCAATACATCGGTATTGTCCAGTACTTTTTCCGGGTCGTGACAAATACTAACACCCAGCTCCAGACCGATGGCAAACCCGGCATCTAGACCGATAGCAGGGGAAGCGTCGTGTTCCAGTGCGCCGCTCAGAACACAATCCTGGCGCTGACTGATGCTTTGAATAAGAGCTCTGCCCATACGCCCGTTGGCACCGGCTACAGCAATTCTTAAACGTGATGTAGACATGTTTTACTCCGTTACAGGTACAGGCTGAGCAGTTAAAGCATCACCTTCGGCATGTATCAGTTTTCCGTTGGCATCAAAGTAAAGAGTCAGCTTCTTCTCTTCCTGAATTTCATTGGCACGGGTTATAACAAACAGATAATCCCAGCGGTTGGCATGAAACGGATCACGGAGTAAAGGAGTGCCAAGCAGCATTTGTACTTGTTCACGACTCATACCGGGCTGTAAAGAGTTCACAACATTCTGGTCCAGCTCGTTACCCTGAATAATTTTCAGTTTGTACGACGGAATTTGTGTCAGTTTTGCTGTGGAGCATGCGCTCAGGCCTAGAACGGCCACTGCCAGCAGGCAGTATATTTTTTTCATACTGATACCTCTGATCCGGGACGAAACAGTTAGCAATGGCGATGGCGACATTGTATGACACCCAGTGGGCAATTGCCTTAAAAGTGCGTATTATAGCGAGTATTATTACTTAGTGGTGAAATAAGCATCATGAATAGCAATGTAGCTCAATTAAAAGATAACGGTTTAAAGGTTACTGGCCCCAGACTGAAGATTCTGGAGCTATTTGAAGCCCAGCCTGAACTGCATATGAGTGCAGAAGATGTATACCGGCGCCTGCTTGATGAAGGCGTGGAAATCGGTGTGGCCACCATTTATCGTGTGCTTACCCAGTTTGAACAGGCCAATATTCTGTTACGCCATCATTTTGAAACCGGTAAAGCTGTATATGAATTAAATCGCGGCGGTCATCATGATCATCTTGTATGTATTAAATGCGGAAAGGTAACTGAATTTTGCAGTGAAGAAATTGAAAAGCTGCAAAAGAAGATTGCTGATGATAACGGCTACCGTATTGTTGACCATGCCTTATATATGTATGGTGTATGCACTGAGTGCCAGCAGTTTGACAATAAATATCTCTGAAACTGAAATAAAGGGCAGGATATTCAAGTATGAATCAGCCTGAATACCGCTTACGTGTTCCGGTTCTGAGCAGGAATAATCTGGATTTTCCGGATATTGAAACTGCACAGCAACAACGTGACGGATTGGTGGCTGTTGGCGGCGATTTATCTCCTGCCCGAATACTGGCTGCATACCGGCAGGGTATTTTCCCTTGGTATTCACCTGATGAGCCTATTATGTGGTGGTCTTTTGCGCAGCGGATGGTACTATTTCCGGCAGAGCTGAAAGTCAGTCGTTCTCTGGCGAAAAATCTGCGCAATAAGCCTTATGCCGTGACCATGAACTATGCTTTCCGGCAAGTGATTGCCAACTGCGCCCAAACTCCGCGCCCCGGGCAGAACGGTACATGGCTGAGCGCAGAAATGCAGCAGGCTTACTACTCGTTACATCAGCAGCAGTATGCTTGTTCATTTGAATGCTGGTATCGGGATAAAGATGGCAATACGATTCTGGCTGGAGGCTTATACGGCGTGCTGATTGGGCAGATATTCTATGGTGAATCCATGTTTGCTCATGCTTCGGATGCTTCCAAAATAGCTTTTGTGCATGCCGTGCATTATTTGCAGCAACAAGGCGTACCGCTGATAGATTGTCAGGTTTACACTGACTACTTAGCCAGCTTCGGTGCCCGTAAAATTCCTTATGCTGAATTTGCAGCTTGTCTGCATGAGTTTAATCCGCGTTCACTGGCACAGCCAGACTCTTTCAAATCACAGATACTGGCAGATAATGGTGTTATACCCTTGATAATCCGGAACTGAATTATTGATTATAGGAATATTGTATGTCTTTACAACAAGTAATTGAAACTGCTTTTGAAAACCGCGCGGAAATTACTCCGGCTTCTGTAACTGCCGAAGTAAAGGAAGCTGTAGCTGAAACTTTACAGCAACTGGACAGCGGACATCTGCGTGTGGCTGAAAAACAGGGTAATCAGTGGCTGGTAAATGAATGGGCCAAAAAAGCAGTATTGCTGTCTTTCCGGATTAGTGACAATGTACTGGCAGATGATGCAGTCAATCGCTATTTTGATAAAGTACCTACTAAATTTGCCAACTGGACTGGCGCAGATTTTCAGCAGGCAGGCTTCCGTGCAGTTCCGGGTGCAGTAGTACGTGCCGGCAGTCATATTGGTAAAAATGTAGTACTGATGCCTTCATTTGTTAATATTGGTGCATTTGTTGATGAAGGTACGATGGTTGATACTTGGGCAACGGTAGGTTCCTGTGCTCAGATTGGTAAACATGTTCACCTGAGTGGCGGGGTAGGCATAGGTGGTGTACTGGAACCTTTACAGGCAGCACCAACAATTATTGAAGATAACTGTTTTATCGGTGCCCGTTCTGAAATTGTTGAAGGGGTAATTGTCGAAGAGGGCAGTGTAATTTCGATGGGTGTATTTATTGGTCAGTCTACTAAAATTTATGACCGTGAAAGCGGTGAAATCAGTTATGGCCGGGTACCAGCCGGTTCTGTGGTGGTTTCAGGCAGCCTTCCGGCAAAAGATGGCAGCCATAGCCTGTACTGTGCAGTGATTGTCAAAAAGGTAGATGCCAAAACCCGTGCTAAAACCAGTGTTAATGATTTACTGCGTGGAATTTAAGTTTATTCAGGTTTTATAAATAAAAGCCTCTTATTTTCTGGTAAGAGGCTTTATCTTTATTATCTGTTGTATTTTAACGTATATTGCGGCTAATTTTATTGGCTATCAGGGTAGCCGCGGTTAATACTGCACCCACCAGCAGCTTATTGCGCCAGCGTTTGGGTTTGTTCGCCAGCTTAAGTGCCAAACCTCCTGCCGGAATTTTATCCACAATATTCAGCGAGCGCTGCCATAAACGTGATTTATGGGTATTATCGCCATTCCTGAGCTGCTCTGCGAGTAATTTTAATCTCGTACCTTGTGCCTGTATGTCCAGCAATTCGCGTTGTTGTGCGATATTCAGCTTATCAGATTTATTCATGGTCGTCTGTGTTCTCCATTGGCTTCATGCTTGCCGGTGTGTCTGAGATAGCTGAGATCTTCACTCATTGCATCCAGTGTTTTTGTCATAAACTGGCTTTGCTTGCGTAACAATTTAATAATCAATATAGTCAGAAGCAGAATCAAAAGTAAAAACAGAATGGCAAGACCAAAAAATACCCATACTTTAGCCCGAGGGGAAAGTACAGTATTCAGACCGAATAATAAACTGATAAATCCCAGAAAAAACATAACTCCGGCAAGTACAACAAGTACCATCAGTACAATAATACTTTGCAGCTGGGCAATCGCATCCAGGCGCAGCATACGTAAGCGAATCCACAATAACTCAGTGCCGTAAGTCAGCCAGATTTTCAGCTGACGCAGGTCACGACCAAGATTGCCTATACTCATGGTATATTATCCGTTAAAAAGTAAATTATATTCAGGCAACCGAGCGTCAGACCAGATTGCCTGAATGAACTTATGCCGTAAGTTGTTTAGTGTCTGCAACGTCCCAGCAATACACCGGCAAGAAAGCCGACTGCGGCAGCAACACCCATAGCATAGTATGGTTGTTCATGTACCAGCTCATCAGTGCGTTCAGCTGTAGCACGGGCTTTTTCTGCCAGTGTACTTTCGATATCGCACAGTTTGGATTTGGTATTGCTTAGTTTTTTACGAAACTGATCTTTCAATGCTTTGGCCTGATCAGACCCGTTGTCGCCGGCGTTTTCATATAAATCTTCAACTTCATCCAGTACAGAACGTACTTCTTTCATTAAATCTTTTTTTTGTGAATCAAAATCAGCCATGGCAATTCTCCTTCCAATTGGCGTGGAATTTATCTACGATTTAACATCAGCAACCGACTTAACCCTTGCAGTACGGCAAACAGACTGTCTGTTGTATTGCAATATCGGTTAAAATAATCATTGGCTGCTAACATTTGTTGCACAATGATTACCTTAGCACAAGGTTATTGATTTGCACAGGTATATTATATTGGCGATTAACTGCTTGAATAGAGGTAGATGATGACTGAGCTGGCGCTGGAAAAAATATATTCGGGTAAAGTACGCGATTTGTATGCAATTGACGAGAAACGCATGTTGATGGTAGCTACAGACCGCTTATCGGCTTTTGATGTAATTTTACCTGAACCTATAACAGGAAAAGGCGAAATTCTTACCCAGATATCAAATTTCTGGTTTAAAAAACTGCAACATATTATGCCTAACCATTTTACTGGTGAAACAGTTTATGATGTGCTGCCACGCCAGCAGGCTGACAAAATTGCCAAACGGGCAGTTGTGGTAAAAAAATTAAGCCCGTTAAAAATAGAAGCTATTGTTCGCGGTTATCTTTCTGGCAGTGGCTGGCGTGATTACCAGCAAACCGGAGCTGTTTGCGGAATTAAATTGCCAGCGGGATTACGGGAAGCTGAACAATTACCTGAGGTAATTTTTACTCCTTCGAGTAAAGCCGCTGTAGGCGACCATGATGAAAATATCAGTTTGTCACAATGTGCTTCTCTGCTGGGAGAAGAACTGACAGAGCAGGTAAGTGCTAAGGCGATTAAGCTATATTCAGAAGCCGCGGATTATGCTCGCAGTAAAGGCATCATTATTGCCGATACCAAATTTGAATTCGGTTTGGATGAGAATGGTGTTTTAACGCTTATGGATGAAGTGCTTACCCCGGATTCCAGCCGTTTTTGGTCTGTAGACAGCTATCAGGTTGGTAGCAATCCGCCTTCATTCGATAAACAGTTTATCCGTGACTGGCTGGTAGAGTCCGGTTGGAATAAACAACCACCGGCACCACATATACCGGCAGACATAATTGCCAAAACACTGGCTAAATATGAAGAAGCCCTGCATCAGATTGCCGGAGCATAAAATATTATGAATGGCAGGCAAGCGGTCCTGCCAGTATCATCCTATGTATATCAGCTCATACTCTTTCAGGAATATTGAGTAGAGGGGATGGTTTGCCTGCTTTTATTGCTGATTTAGAGCATCATTATCGGATTTTGCTTTGCTTGTGATTTTGCTGATAACAGCACTAATCAGTCCATTGACCTTATTCTGTATCTGTACTTGTTTAATCTTACTACATAGATAGTTATTAAATTACTCTTTGGATATTACAAATCTCATGATAGATAGTTTGTGATTCAGCAATACAAATGGAAACACCGGATTTATAGATTACAGTATCAGAAAATTGATTCAATAACCGTTTAGCAGCTAACAAGACATAATATTTTAGAAAGATACTAGTATGCTTGTAATTATATTAATCATTGTTGGCATAGTTTTAATCGATTTGATATTAATATTTTGTCTTGTTTGGGTAATAGATAAAATATGGACTGAAGCAAAAGTTAACCCCAAAAAAACAAAATATATAATAAGTTTTTTATTCATAATATTAATTATTGCAGGAGGATTCGGAATAAAAAAACTATTCTATGAAAGATCTCCTTATCGCTTCTGGTATGACATATTAAAAAAGAATTCCATACCTTTTAATATTTCACAGAAAGAGTTTGAGAAAAAGAATAGAGAAGGGTACTGCTGGCGGGACAGAAGGTATTACACCAAAAAAGAGCTTTGGCATAAGGCAATGAAAAGCTTAACTGAGCGGATGATATTTGAGAATAGTTTATTTTGGAATAATGATGTTTTGGATGCCAATGGAGTGAAAAGATGGACTTCTAGTGATTGTAAAAGTCAGAATAATTGCAGAGTATGGCGAATTCCTTTGAATTTAAACAATGAGGAGCTTAAAAAACATATAGAAGTAGAAGAAGGAGAGAGTTACATGGAAAAAATTGAGGAACTTATTAATACTGATAAAGCACAGAGCTATGTAACATTAGATCAGAATTTTATCAATGATGATTTTAAATTGGAAAATTTAATTTTAATTCAAAGTAATAGTGGTGCTGAGATATATGGTAATAACTGTTGTAGTATTTTAAGTAAGTCTGAATGGTCAATGATCAGTAAAAATTATATTTTAGATTCTACTAAAAGTGATATAGGGACATTTGTGGAAGAAGCTAAAATTCCTGAAAAGATAAATATTAATTCTTGGGGAGTAGGTAATTTTTATCTAAGCACTAATTATTTTATCGCCGGAAATAAAAAAACACTATCCAAAAATTGGAATAATGTGTTTTATTTAAATAATTGTGGTGATGTTTTATATAAACCTTTTTATTTTAAGAAATATTAAATTTATTAAAATTAATCATATTAATGATGCTGATTCCAGATAAGACATAAGATTTGTTATAACTATATAATACACAACCAACTGGCCTCACTATATTTGCTGTTTATTCCAGTCTTATCAGTGAGGCTAATATTATTTTTAAACGGTTTACTGCTAATCTGATATTGAATATTATCAGACTGCATATTAGCCATCCGGCCAATTGCTACTTTATTGTTATCTGATGACGGAAATTACTATGCCACAACACCCCTATCGTCGTTTACGTCCTGCGCACTATGAGTTACCCGAAGTAGGCATATCCGAATCAGGCAATATACGTTCACTCCATCTGGGTACGTCTACTATACAAAGTTCTATGAATGTCGATGATCCGGCAGAACTGGTGCTATCGTATAGCCGGGCTATGATGGCATGGTTATTGTTTGCCGACAGCATGCCCCGGCATATTACCCAAATAGGTTTGGGCGGTGGTTCATTTGCACGCTGGATAGATGCTTACCTGCCTGATACCTGTCAGACTGCTGTCGATATCAACCCTCAGGTTATCAGTATTGCCCGCAGTATGTTTGAGCTGCCATTTGAGGGCGAAAAATTTGAAATTATTGAAGACGACGGTGCCGAATACATCAAGATATTACGGGGAAATACAGATATCATTCTGGTTGATGGCTTTGATGGTGAGCAGATTATTGACAGTCTGGTTGCTGAACCTTTTTTTGAGGATTGCCGTCAGGCACTGAGTGAGCATGGCATCTTTGTTACTAACTGGTGGCAGGGTGACAAACGGTTTCAGACTTTTGTACGCCGGTTACGTAGTGTATTTGACAACAGAGTACTAATGGTGCCGGCTGAAACTCATGGCAATATTGCCGTATTGGCCTTTCAGCACCCGCCTTCAGTACGTGACTGGGATAAACTGAAAAAACGGGCTGCACAGCGTGCAATTGAATTTAATCTGGATTTGCCCGCTATGCTCTCTTCTATTAAAGCTCAGCAATCACACAGTAATCGTGTGCTGACATTTAATGATTAAATATTTCATACTGGCAAAATGGATATTGCCGGTGTGAACAGAAACAAAGAATAAAGGAAAACCCGTGAGTTATTATGCTAAACATCTTTTTGTCTGCACCAATCGCCGAGATAATCCGTGTCGCCAGAGCTGTGGAGACGATGATGTTGGTGCAGATGCAGTTGATTATCTCAAAGGTCATGCTAAGGCTATGGGGCTGATGGGAGTAGGTAAGCTGCGTATCAGTAGTGCCGGCTGTCTTGGCCGGTGTGATGAAGGACCGGTTATGGTGCTTTATCCGCAGGGACGCTGGTATACCTATGTAGACGAAAGTGACCTGCAGGAAATATTGGATGAAGAACTGGCAAACGATCGTATTGTTACCCGATTGTTAATGGATAAACCTGAAAGTAATGAGTAAATCTGATGCTGAAGCAACAACCGAACATCTGGATTAACGGGCCGGCAGGAAGGCTTGAAACTATTTATTTACCTGCGCAGGGTACAGCATGTGGTGTGGCTGTAATTAATCATCCCAATCCTTTACAAGGCGGGCTGAATACCAATAAAGTGATACAGACAGCAGCAAAAGCACTTACAGGAATGGGTTTTCACTGTTATCTGCCTAATTTGCGTGGCGTGGGTAATAGCGAAGGAGAGCATGATTATGGTCGCGGCGAAGTGGCGGACTGCCTTGCCGTGGTTGACTTTGCCCGTGCTCAGCATCCAGAAGTTAGTAAACTGGTATTATCCGGTTTTTCTTTTGGTGGCTATGTAGCCTTGTTCAGCGCGCTCACTGCAAGACCGGATGCCTTATTGCTGATGGGTCCGGCTATAGGTATGTATACCATTGATGCACCCAGTGCCTATAATCCGGCTACTACATTACTGATTCATGGTGAAAAGGATGAAGTGGTACCGTTGCAGAACACCCTGAACTGGGCTGAAGGGCAGGATTTACCTGTATTGGTTGTACCCGGTTCCGGCCATTTTTTTCATGGTAAACTGATTTTACTGCGTCAATGGATTGAAAGGCTATTCCCTGCATTATTGACGAAATAAACGATAATATGTCTTTTGCCGGCAATTATCTGATGTTGGCAAAAGGCTATATTTAATTATTACAGTTTTTAAAAAGTATAAGCTATTATTATTTCAATTAACTGATTCTATTATTTTATTAATAATTAATCTTCATAAATAGATTTTAATATTTAATATTTACATGTTTGATTAAAATCAAATATTAATATATGCATAAATTGCATTTAATTTTAATATTTAATTATAATAAATTTACTTATTAAAGATAAATAACAGGAGAAGCAATGAAAAATTGGGTTTTAGCTTTTAGTGCTGCTATTTTTATGTTTAGTGTATTTAACCCAGCTAATGCCAGAGGTCGTGAACCATGTTCTGGTAAAAAAGGGGGTATTTCCCATTGTGCCGGTACAAAATTTGTATGTAATGATGGCAGTTACAGCGCTTCTAAGAAAATTTGCAGGCGTTAATATATCATTTATAATATTTATTATAACATAATAAATAGGCAGCCAGACGTGGCTGCCTGTGTTTATAAGTTTATAGTATTACTAAAAAAATATTCTTAACCTGAAAATTTATAAATTTAAATCAGTTATCAAAATTATCCTTTAATTTATCTGGGTTTGATGTTCGTCCCCTTGACGAGAACGAATACGACCAATCTGATAAACAGTTTCGCCTTGTTGCTGCAAAAATTTCTGTATCGCATCTGCATCTTCTGCACTCACCACCAAAACCATACCAATACCGCAATTAAAAGTGCGGTACATTTCCTGAATTTCTACATTTCCAGCTTGTTGCAGCCATTGAAAAAGTTTGGGTAATGGCCATGATTGAGAATCAATGGCGGCCACGGTGTTTTCAGGAAGAATGCGGGGTACATTTTCACTGATACCGCCACCGGTAATATGAGCCATACCTTTAATGGTAAATTGTTTTAGAGCCGCCAGGATAGGTTTTACATAAAGCCGGGTAGGGGCAATGATTGCCTGGCGCAATGTTTTACCCTGATTAAATTCAGCGTCAAGCTTAGGCTGGGCACGTTCGATGATTTTACGAACCAGTGAGTAGCCATTGGAGTGAATACCGTTTGAAGCCAGACCTAATACAACATCACCTGCAACAATGCTGCGTCCGTTAATTACCTGTTCTTTTTCTACAACGCCAACTGCAAAGCCGGCCAGATCATATTCGCCATCGGGGTACATGCCCGGCATTTCTGCAGTTTCACCACCTATCAGTGCACATCCGGACTGTTCGCAACCGGCAGCAATGCCTTTAATAACAGCAGCGGCACGTTCAACATCCAGTTTGCCGCAGGCAAAATAATCCAGAAAGAATAATGGTTCTGCCCCTTGCACCAGAATATCATTGACACTCATAGCTACCAGATCAATGCCTACGGTGTCGTGCTGATCCCATTCAAAGGCCAGTTTCAGTTTGGTACCTACACCATCGGTACCAGAAACCAGTACTGGGTGGCGATATTTCTGGCTGATTTCAACCAGAGCACCAAATCCGCCCAAATCACCTAATACTTCAGGCCGCATGGTACGCTTAGCAAATGGTTTAATTCTTTCAACCAAAGAATCACCAGCATTAATATCAACACCGGCATCACGATAACTCAGGGACTGGCTCATTTGGTGTGTTTCCTTTGGGTAAGACAAAGCAAGTTAAATTAGGGTGGAGTAAACCAAAAACCGGATAATTTTAACATTTTTCACCTTTTGCCGCTGTGTAAATTATTAGAGTTTGTGAGCAGAGGAGAGGATAGGCGTGGCTGGCATTCACAGATTTGGATTATTTCTGCCAGAGAAATTAATTTTTAAAAATTCAATTATCTATTCAGTATTTTTTATATAACACTATTTCAATAAGTATTTATTGATTATTTCATGCTATTTAAAAGCTCTGACATTTTCTGTTTTGCCGGTTTGACCGAAAGCATAAAGAAAAAGGCCGAATCTGATGATTCGGCCTGAGTATTAGCTCTGCCGCAGGCGGCTAATAGTAATTGTAAATACTGCTTAGGCTTTACGAGCCGGCAGTTTTTCACGGATACGGGCAGCTTTACCGGTTAAGCCACGCAGGTAGTACAGTTTGGCACGACGTACATCACCACGACGTTTAACTTCGATTTTTTCAACGGCTGGAGAATATAACTGGAATGTACGTTCTACACCTTCACCGCTGGAAATTTTACGAACGATGAAGTTGCTGTTCAGACCACGGTTACGACGGGCGATTACAATGCCTTCATAGGCCTGTAAACGGGTACGGCTACCTTCAGTAACACGTACAGAAACAACCACGGTATCACCTGGTGCAAAAGCCGGAATTTCTTTATTCAGGCGAGCGATTTCTTCTTGCTCTAATTGTTGAATTAAGTTCATATTAAGCTTCCTATTATAATGGGATATCCCGTTCCTCTTGTCTGATCGTCTGCAAGAGTCTGGATTCCTCTGGGGTTAATTCACGATCGGCCAGTAAATCCGGACGGCGTGTCAGTGTGCGCCTGAGCGCCTGAGTTAATCGCCACTGTGCGATTAAAGCATGATTACCGCTACGTAGAACGTCGGGAACTGTCTGCTGACGAAATTCTACCGGACGGGTGTAGTGTGGGCAATCAAGTAAACCATTGGCAAATGAATCTTCTACTGCTGAGCGCGTATCGCCAAGTGTGCCGGGTAACAAACGGATTACTGCATCCATTAACATCATTGCCGGCAATTCACCGCCGGAAACCACAAAGTCACCAATACTGATTTCGGTTACTTCGTTGCTGGTCAGGATGCGTTCATCAATACCTTCATAGCGGCCGCACAGTACAATCAAAGCTTTTTCTCTGGCCAGATTTGCTGTCTGTGCGTGATTCAGTGGCTTGCCCTGCGGACTCATATAAATCAGTCGTCCTTCGGGACAAGTCTGTCTGGCTGTATCAATGGCTGCCTGTAAGGGCGGAGCCATCATAATCATTCCCGGACCACCACCAAATGGCCGGTCATCAATATAACCCAACGGGTTATCAGCGAACTGGCGCGGATTGATGGTAGCAAATTCCCATATACCTTTTTGTAATGCACGACCGGTTACGCCACTGCCGGTAAGGGCGGTAAACATTTCCGGAAACAGGGTAATGGCCTGAATGTGCATCAGTAATCACTGCCCCAGTCAACAACAATTTGCTGTTGAGGCAAGTTAACTTCATCAATGTACTGTGAGACAAAGGGAATCAGTTTACGGCCAAAAGCACCATCTACTACCAGTACATCATGCGCACCGGTTTGCATTAATGAACTGACAGTTCCCAGATTTTCCTGTGTACGGTTATGTACCTGCATTCCGATCAGGTCTGTCCAGTAATATTCATTGTCATCGGTTTCGGCAAAGCTGGCGCGGTCTATTTCGATGGTAAAGCCGCGCAGTAATGCTGCGCTGTCACGATCGGTTATGCCGTCAAATCTTACCTGTAATTCATCGCCGCTGATTTTGCTTTCGGCTATGCTTACAGTTTTAATCTGGCCATCTTTACTCAGCTGCCATTGCGGATAGTCGAGCAGGCTATCGGTATATTCAGTATCAGAATGGACTTTCACCCAGCCTTTTACTCCGAACACACCTTTTATATAGCCCATTGCTACCCATTGTGGCTGTGTACTATTCATTTGCTTTACTGCTAAATCAGGCCGCAGCCTTTTGTTCTTTAACCAGCTTGGCAACAGCTTCGCTTAATTGCGCGCCCTGACCAATCCAGTGGTTCAGACGGTCTGCGCTCAGACGTACGCGTTCCTGTTTCTCATTGGCAACAGGATTGTAAAAACCAACGCGTTCGATAAAGCGGCCGTCACGACGGTTGTGAGAGTCTGCTACGACAATGTTATAGAAAGGACGGTGTTTAGAACCACCGCGAGCCAAACGGATAACTACCATAGTGTATTCCTTAGTGAAAAAATCGAAGTAATTTTATTCTGCCAAGATAACAGAAAATCGCTAATTTTAGTGGGTAATTCCTAGTCTTGGCAAGCTGTTAATGCATATTTGTTGCGTATATAGTGTTTCGAATCTGCTTGTTATCGGATGTTTATTTAATTAGCATTGCTGCTGAGGCATGTGGTTTAAGTTGTTGCTATATCTGTTTAAATTGATAGAAAACGCTAAAGTGTGATTCGGATGCGCAGGTGGCTGTAGAGATGTTTTTTTATAATTATATTTTATAAATCATATTGTTATTATTATAATCTATAATTGTGCTATCAGGTTTTTATTAATAAGGGCTGCATAGCTTCATTTCTTCGCGTATCATAGCTGATACATGTTTTTGCGGATATTTTAACAATGAAACAGATTTTTTTGGATTTTGAACAACCTATAGCTGAACTGGTACAGAAAATTGATGAATTGCGCTTTGTACAGGATGAATCGGCTGTGGATATATCCGAAGAAATCGCGCGCCTGAAAAAGAAAAGCGACGATTTAACCAAAAATCTTTTTGCCAAACTGACGCCGGTGCAAATTTCGCAGGTATCCCGTCACGCACAGCGTCCGTATACCTTAGATTATATTGATGCTCTGTGCACAGATTTTGAAGAATTGCACGGGGATCGTGCGTTTGCAGACGATGCTGCCATTGTTGGCGGTTTGGCACGCTTTAATGGTGAAAGCGTAATGGTTATTGGTCATCAGAAAGGCCGTGATACCAAGGAAAAAATTCGCCGTAATTTTGGTATGCCTAAGCCCGAAGGATACCGTAAGGCTCTGCGCCTGATGAAGCTGGCAGAAAAATTTCAAATACCTCTGCTAACCTTTATTGATACTCCGGGAGCTTATCCGGGCATCGGAGCGGAAGAAAGAGGGCAGTCTGAAGCCATCGGCCGTAATTTATACGAGCTGGCACGGCTGCGTGTACCGGTTATCTGTACAGTGATTGGTGAAGGTGGTTCCGGCGGGGCTCTGGCAATCGCTGTAGGTGATTACATCAATATGCTGCAGTTTTCGACTTATTCAGTGATTTCACCTGAAGGCTGTGCATCTATTCTATGGAAAACGGCTGAAAAAGCTCCGGAAGCTGCTCAGGCTCTGGGGATTACTGCCAAACGCCTGCATGATTTGAAATTAATTGATACTGTGATTGAGGAACCTCTGGGGGGAGCACATCGTAATTATCCGGAAATTATGCAACGGGTAAAATCGGTGCTAACCCATCAGCTGCAAGATGCTAAAGGCAAACAGTTGTCGACATTGCTAAGCCGGCGTTTTGATCGTCTGATGAGCTATGGTCAGTTCAGCGGTAAGTAAATTATGTGAGAGTATTGCACAACAATGGTCAGCCTCTATGGCTGACCGTTGTATTTTGGCAGTAGGTCTCAGCGGCGGGTTGGATTCAGTGGTATTGTTACACGCGCTGACTCAGTTGCGTGATAGTCTGCCGATACAGATATCTGCAATTCATGTGCATCATGGTTTGAGCAGATATGCGGATGAGTGGGCTGCATTCTGTGAGCAATTATGCGCATTGTGGTCAGTTCCGCTGCAACTTGTCAGGGTAGATGTGTGTGCGGCCGGAGAGGGATTGGAAGCCGCTGCGCGTAAAGCACGTTATCAGGTTTATGCTGATAGTGAGGCTGATGCGGTAGTATTGGCGCATCACAGAGATGATCAAATTGAAACCTTTTTTTTGGGGGCTCTGCGCGGTGGTGGTTTACGTTCGCTTTCAGCTATGCCGGCGATACGTTCATTAACTGAAAATACTGTTATCTGGCGTCCGCTATTGCATTTTTCCCGGCAACAGCTCAAGGCATATGCAGATGCCGCAGGACTTGGGCATATTGAAGATGACAGTAATAGTAATTGTGCCTATTTACGCAACTGGCTGCGTCTGGACGGTTTGCCATACTGGCGCACACATCTGCCACACCTGGATACCCAGATAGAAGCGGCAGTAGAACGTTTACAGGATGAACTGTCCTTATTAAATGAAATAGCTGAAGCTGACTGGACTATGCTGCATGCACAGCAAAGGGGGTTTCAGATACCTTTATGGCGTAATTTAAGTGAATCACGCCGTCGGCAGCAATTGCGTCTATTTACGCAAAAGCATTGTTTGGGAATGTCTACGTCTGCGGCTCTAACAGAATTTGCACGACAGTTGATGGAAGACAAAACCGGTGCACAATGGGCTTTACCGCATGCACGTGTGGTCTATTATGATTCCAGATTATGGATTGATAAGTATGATGTAAGCGGGCAGTGGCACTGGTATGGATTGTTACCGGTATCCAGTCAGAAACTGGTTACTGCCCGTTATCTGCAATGGAACCGGCATCCTTTTGGTTTGGCGGAAACTGATGCTGCATGGATAGTGCGTCAGGCAGATAATGAAGATACTATTGTTCTGAGAGGAGGAAGAAAAAAAGTTAGAAAATTATTACAAGAAAGGAAGATCCCTCCTTTTATGCGTGCTGTCTGGCCGGTTTTATGTGACTCAGACAATCAGTGTGCCGCTGTTATTAATGTTGCTGTTGATATTGACAGAGGTATAACTGACGGATGGATGCCAATTATGGAGGACTTGCCTCTAAGGCTGTAAAACTTTAAGGCTGATACTAGATTTATCGCAGATTCAGCTGCTGATTGATGCAACAACAATAATGACTAGAGGATAATAAAATGCATGATGATTCTACCCGGCAGGTGGAAGAGCAGGTGTTGGTGCGAAGGGCTCAGCAGGGTGATGCTCAGATTTTTAGTTTGCTGGTCAGAAAGTATCAGCGTCGTTTAAAACACTTTCTGCATCGTTTTACTCATGATGAGCAAACAACGCTGGATGTGGTACAGGAAACATTTCTTAAAGCTTATAAAGCTATGCCGCAATTTCGTGCCGGAAGTCAGTTTTATACGTGGCTTTGCTGTATCGGTATGAATACGGCTAAGTCTATGGCAGCTGTTTACGGACGTGAACCGCAAATGATTACTGAGATTATGGATGAGGACGGAGATGAAACTGATGTACTGGAACATTTGTCAGATTATCAGACTCCGGAGGATTTATTACTTAATCGTGAGCTGATTGATGCTGTTGATGAAGCAATTAATCAATTGCCGGCCAATCTGCGTCAGCCGATTATTTTATCAGAGATAAATGGTCTGACCTATGAAGAAATCGCTCAGGAATTAGGCTGTCCGGTAGGTACAGTGCGTTCACGTATTGCACGTGCCCGCGAAACGTTATCAGCCCAGATTGATACCAGATTTGAAAGAAAATAAGTCCCTCTGTAAATTGAAATTCTGATTTTCAGAATTTGGTAAAATAATTCTGGTAATTAAGTTAATCAGCATTATTTGGCATTTCACCACTTATATTTTAATCTGGTATATATACTTAATATTATGCAAAAAACAGTTTATCTGTAATTAGCAGATAAACTATCTTTTTTCTTGATGTGTTACCTGTGTCCGGAATCTGTCCGGCGGGCTGAGGTAATATATTTGCTCTGTCTCAAATTAATTTATCGGGTCGAAACGGGATGCAGGAGATTTGCTTGTAATTGCAGCTATCTGTCTGTAATGACTAAGATAATTTGTCAAATTTGCTAAGTATTTGTAAGAGTAAGGAAAAAAATTATTTTACTTACTCTTGAATTGCGGCGAGCCAGCCCTACTTTAAGTAACGAATAAATTTATATTTACGCCCCGCTGAAAATGCGGGTTTGTATTAACCAACTTTGCTGTGCCTCGGGCACTAAAGATGTGGAGAAGATAATATGACTATTCGTCCTTTGAATGACCGCGTTGTCGTAAAACGTCTGGAAGCTGAAGAAAAAACTGCTTCTGGTATTGTGTTACCCGGTTCTGCTGCTGAAAAACCTGATATGGGTGAAATAATTGCCGTAGGTAATGGCAAACTGCTGAAAAACGGTGACCGTCAGAAACTGGATGTTAAAGTTGGCGATAAAGTAATTTTCGGAAAATACAGCGGCCAGACTGTTAAAGTAGACGGTGAAGAGTTGCTGGTAATGCGCGAAGAAGATATTTTCGGTATCGTTGAATAAATTATTTATCCAGAAATTAAATTTTATTGCGTAATTAATTATTAAAGATTAGGAGTTGCAAATGGCAGCAAAAGACGTGAAATTCTCTGACGAAGCCCGTCAGAAAATGGTTGCTGGTGTCAATGTATTGGCTGAAGCGGTAAAAGTAACTTTAGGCCCTAAAGGTCGTAATGTATTGCTGGATCGTGCCTTTGGCGGACCACACATCACTAAAGACGGTGTGTCTGTTGCTAAAGAAGTAGAATTGAAAGACAAATTCGAAAATATGGGCGCACAGCTGGTTAAAGAAGTTGCTTCTAAAACCAATGACGTGGCTGGTGACGGTACCACTACGGCAACTGTTCTGGCTCAGGCTATTGTTACTGAAGGCATGAAATACGTTACTGCCGGTATGAATCCGATGGATTTGAAACGCGGTATCGATAAAGCTGTTGAAGCTGTTATTGCCGAACTGAAAAATATTTCTAAACCGGTTCCGGAAAAGTCTAAAGAAATTTCTCAGGTTGCTTCTATTTCTGCTAATGCAGATGAATCTATCGGTGAAATCATTGCCAAAGCCATGAATGAAGTGGGTAAAGAAGGCGTGATCACTGTTGAAGACGGCAAATCACTGGAAAATGAAGTAGAAGTTGTTAAAGGTATGCAGTTTGACCGTGGCTACCTGTCTCCTTACTTTGTTACTGATGTAGAAAAACAGATTGCCGGTCTGGACAGCCCGTATATTTTGTTGTTTGATAAAAAAATCTCTAACATCCGCGATTTGCTGCCTGTTCTGGAACAAGTGGCAAAAACCAGCCGTCCGTTGCTGATTATTGCTGAGGATGTTGAAGGTGAAGCTCTGGCTACTCTGGTAGTAAACAACATTCGCGGTATCCTGAAAACTGTTGCTGTTAAAGCTCCAGGCTTTGGTGACCGTCGTAAAGCCATGTTGCAGGATATTGCTATCCTGACCGGTGGTACTGTTATTGCTGAAGAAGTTGGTCTGTCTCTGGAAAAAGCCACTCTGGAAGATTTAGGTCAGGCTAAACGTGTAGAAGTTGGTAAAGAAAATACTACTGTGATTGACGGACTGGGTGACAAGGCTGCTGTTGAAGCACGTGTTGCTGAAATCCGCAAACAGATCGAAGTGGCTACCAGCGACTACGATAAAGAAAAATTGCAGGAACGCGTGGCTAAACTGGCCGGCGGTGTGGCAGTAATTAAAGTTGGTGCTGCTACTGAAGTTGAAATGAAAGAGAAAAAAGATCGCGTGGATGACGCCCTGCATGCTACCCGTGCTGCGGTAGAAGAAGGTGTGGTAGCCGGTGGTGGTGTTGCCCTGCTGCGTGCCCGTGCTGCGATTAAAGACCTGAAAGGTGCTAATGCCGATCAGGAAGCCGGGGTGAAAATCGTACTGAAAGCAGTTGAAGCACCATTACGCCAGATTGTTGCCAATGCTGGTGATGAACCAAGCGTTGTAGTCAACAATGTGTTGAATGGTTCTGGTAACTATGGCTATAACGCTGGTACCGGTGAGTATGGTGATATGCTGGAAATGGGTGTACTGGATCCGGCTAAAGTTACCCGCACTGCTTTGCAGCATGCTGCTTCTATCGCTGGTCTGATGCTGACTACTGATTGCATGATTACCGAATTACCGGAAGATAAACCTGCTGCTCCTGATATGGGTGGCATGGGCGGTATGGGTGGCATGGGCGGCATGATGTAATAGTCGTGTCTGGCTAACTAGTCAACATATAGCTAATAGTGAGCATAACTGGTGTTATGCTCACTATTTTTATATTGAATGGTTTAACTATAATAATGGCCAGATGCTTCAGATTTTATCTCCCACATATCAGACAAAGTAACCATTCTTTTGCTGTTAAATGTGTTGATGATGATATTGTGTAAAAGTACAGTATTAGCCACACCTCTTTTGTTAGTAATTGCTTATTATTAATTTTTCAATGTGTTAACTATGCTTTAGTTTAAAGCAGATTTATAAGCTTTATACCTTTTAATGTAGCTATTAGTTTTTTACGTCTGTGGAAAATATCTTTATTTCGATTTGATTTTTTCAATAAATCTTAGTCAATAAGAATGTTATATGGCTGAAATATTGTTAAATTAAACTTTTATCAATATTTCAGCTCATATCATAAAATGATTGATTATCATGAAGTGAAAAATGAAATTTCAAATCTTAAAAACTGTTTAGCTATTTTCAAAATAATCTTCATAAATCAATTCAAAATTTGATAAATTAAATTTATCGGTAAAATCACCAACCAAAAATTCAGTCTGTTTTATGCAGAGTAAAGCAGGTTGGTACATTCCTACCTATGAATAAAAAATTATTTTTCAGATGATGAATTCTCAAATAAGAAATAGCTTATTGCGCAAATAACAGCCATGACTGCCCAAACGCCAACCCAGGAGAATTGATGTAATAGCCATGGAATTATGGCTGGAGTTGCAAACAGAATGAAATATACTACTGTATTAGCCATGGCTAATACGGTTGCAACACTCTTTTGTCCGGCAACGGTAGCCAGTTCGGTATATCCGATTCCATGCCAGGAAGAAATTGATATACCAGATATAAGAATAATGAAACTAACAAAGTAGGCAAAATGATGTATATTGAATTTATATGAAAAATAAGTAAATACGGTAAGGGCTGCGAATAAGATGAATGACAGGGCTGTAACCGCTTTCAGAAAAAATTTTCTATTTCCCTTTTTATCTGTATAAAAGCCACTACCGATACGTGTTGGTATTGAACTGATTTGTATGAAAAATAGTAGGATACTGATATATCCAATACTTAATCCGGCAAAATCGTGCAAGAAAAGCATTGAAAATGTCATCAATGCAAACTGTGGCGCACATAGAATACCCACAGCTAATACAATGCGCCACACTCTCAATGATTTCATTGGCTGAGTTGATTTATTTTTTAGTGATTGTGTTATATCCGGTGTTTTGCGTTCACTCTCACTATCCGGATCAATAATCCATAGATAGCTGAATAATGCAGCCAGAATACAAATAAATGCCGATATAAATAGTGTGGTCGAGAATCCATAATGAATTGATATATAAGGGTAGAATAATGCTCCTAATGCATAACCAAGTGGTACAGCTGCCTGCCTTACACTCATTGCTAAGCCGCGTTGCTGTGGTTTAAACCATTGTATGATCGCTTTGCCACTGGAACCATTTACACTGCTCCCAAAAAGACCGACGACTAGTAAACCGGCACATAAAATGATACTTATTGAAGTGTGTGATGATATTTTTGCAAAATAAGCCAAGGTGAAAAGAGCTATGGCAGTTGTGGACAATCCTGTAATTAATATCGGCCGATCTCCGAAGCGATCAGTGGCAATTCCCCAGGGTAATTCACTTACAGCAATTCCAAAACCTACAATACCCATTAAAAGCCCTAATACAGATGTTTGGATATGGTAATCATTACGTAGAATAATGGAGGCTGCAGGTACGCCGCCGATAACAAAGGTAAAGCATGTATTAGCGAATGCACCTGTAAATAAAACTTTCCATTTATGGTTATCAGAAAAAAAATTTTTATTTTTATCCGGCAATTTGTTTGAGTTTAAAGACATTGATGAACTCCTGTTGTTTTTCCAGAAAATAATAGCTAAAATTTTTTATATCTGTAAAACAGGATTTTTTGATTTATTTATAACGGAAAATCCGATATATTAAAGAAATCTAATGACACTAATTGATGAAGACTGATTACACTATGGAAAAACTTGATTTAGAAATTCTTCACACATTTGTTGTCATTGTAGAAATGGGCAGCTACACAAAAGCTTCGAATATTTTATTTAAATCTCAATCGGCTATCAGTGAACAAATCCAAAAGCTTGAGGTATTTTGCGATGCACAACTGCTACATCGTGGCAGATACGGCGCGAAACCGACAGCTATCGGTGAAAAAATGTATAAGCATGCAAAAAAGATATTATCTTTAAATGATAATATCATAGCTGATATTAGAAACCATGATTCGGTATATGAGCTGACACTTTCAATTACAGATTATTTTATGCCTGCTACGATAGCATCTGTATTAAGAGGGCTACGTGACCAATGTCAGAATATTCAATTTAATGTCTCAATTCAGAGCAGTTCAAAAATGCTTCTTGAACATACTCTGGAACAATATGATATCGCTTTATTTATTCATTTAAACGGACAGCGATTACCCGATAATGATAATTTTATGGTTGTAGGGCATGAACCGCTCTGCTGGGCTGGCTCGAAAGATCTTAGTATAACCGGATCTGCTCCGCTGCCAATTATAACTTTGCCAAAAGGCTGCTTATTACAAAAATTAGCTATAGATAAATTAGAAAATAATAAAATATCTTATAATTTATCTCATTATGCTTCCAGTGTTATTGGTATGCAGTCTGCTATTGAGGCTCAATTAGGCATAGGCTGCCTGAACAGATCGTCAATGTCTAAGAAATTTATCGATTACACCGATATCCTGAAACTTCCGGCATTACCAGATATTGATTATATTATGTATTATAAATCGGAGAAAAATCCTTTTATAAATACGATAAAAGGATTAGTTGAGCGGGTAACAAGCAATGATAATGCTTTTGAAAAATAAAAATTTTAAAAAATATTATTATGTTTATCAGTACTGGTGTTTTCGCTAACTCAGATCTTAGATAATTCATAATATCGATTGATAAGTTGTTTTCTGTCAACTTTGCCAATATGAGTCATGGGCAATTCGTCAATGATATATATTTTTTTGGGCATCTGGTAACGTGCAATTTGTGGTTTTAACCAGTCTATTAAAGTATCTTCGGTTTGTTCAGTATGCGCTGCTAATACCACAAATGCCACTAATCTCTGTCCGAATTCCTCATCATTAACACTAATAACGGCTAAATCGTTAATGTCAGGATGGTTAACTAAGCATTGTTCGAGTTCGAATGGGTAAACATTTTCACCGCCTGAAACTATCATGTCATCAGCCCGACCATTTAGATAATAATTATTTGTACTGTCTTTTTGAACTATATCACCAGTAGCTATCCAGTTTTTGCCCTGAGTGGACCATGCACACTTGATATAGAGTTCACCTTTTATCGCATCCTCTTTGCCATTGTTCATTAATTTGGCTGATAATCCTTTAACAGGCTTACCTAGAGTTGATGGGTGAGTGATCAAATCATCCGGCGTTGCAATCAGGCATATTCCAGCTTCCGATGTGCCATATAAGTTAAATAACACTTTACCAAGTTGATTAATTGTTCGTTGAACCAGCGTGACAGCAATTGGTGCGCCGCCGGTGATGATGCATCTTAAACTACGTAACTGCGTTACAGAATAATTCATCATTCGACTGAGCATTAAGGGAACGAGGGTGATAACTTCAATGTTATGTTTGTTAATAAGTTGACAAACTTTGGCGGCATCAAAGCGTTTATTGATAAATATAGTGGCACCTAATAGTACCGACATACACAATGTCGCAATACCAAAACCATGGTAAATCGGTGTTGCTATATAGATTCTGTTATATTTGCTCAGGTTTAATTTCATCAACAATTGATAAAAAGGACTGATAAAATTTTGTGCTTTACTATTGCGTCCTGCCATTTTAAAACGTCCTGTTGTACCACTGGTTAACACAGTAAGTTTATTAAAATGGGTAACTTTAAGATTGCCGGAATAGGGTGGCATCTTATCCTTTAAGAGCGAGTAAATGGAAATTTGCTCCGGATGATCTGTTGGTAATGATTTGACATCAATTAAGATAGGAATTTGAGGATCATGTATGATCCAATCAAATTTTACTGCATCTTGTATATTTTGTAATTGCTTGGCTGATAGTTCTGTATTGAGTAAGTAAATATCTGCACCTAGCCGGGCAATAGCAAAGAGAGTTTGAATCATAATAGTATGATTACTTGCCATTATGGCTATTTTTTGATGCGGTTTTATGTCACAATGCGCCGCTAATTTTTTGGCTAAATGCTGTGACTGCGTATAAAGTGTACGATAATTTATGTAATTATCATTTTCATTAATGGCGATTTGGTCTGGGCTCAGCTTCTGACGTACATAGAGCAATGCCATTAAATTCATTCCAACCGAACGAAAACTCATTAATAAATAAAAAATTCCTTTAAAAGTCAAAAGTTTAATGGTGTATAGCGCTTTGATTGTTTTTATCATCATTTTCTCTTAATGTAATAACAATTTAATTTAAACCAGATGCCATTAAACAGGACGCTGGCCAATTGCACTATCATCGCCCACCATGGTTTATATTGGCGTTTTTGTGTTTGTAATAAATAACTTATAATTGTAGCAGCTTGCTTTGGCTGTAATGCAGGTAAGTTCTGATAAGCTTTGGTCGGCTCGATCATCCTTGTTTTTACTAAAGGTAAATATGCTGTCGATACTTTGATTTGCCGGTTTTGTAATTCAGGCATTGCTGAACGCAGCCATTGATCGAATGCCGTTTTTGAGGCTTGATATGCTGACCAATTCACCGCTGGAGCAAACAACACATTGACAGCCGAAACGTTAATGATATGTCCTTTACTTTGCTGTAATTTGGGGATAAGTGCAAGGCATAATTGTACCGGAGTCAGGTAGTTTAATTTTATTGTTCGTTCAAAATCATGCTGGCGGTCTAACGATTGCATGACCGGGCGACAAATCGATTTACCGGCATTATTAATAAATATGTCAACAGGTAAATTTTGTATATATTTTATGAATCCATCAATTTGTTCCTGATCACGCAAATCAGCTGCATAAATGTCAATTTTAGCTTTGCTCATAGTAAGCCGTTGCTTTAATTCGCGCAGTTTATCAACTGTGCGCGCAACCAATATTAAGTTGCAATCAATATCGGCTAAAAGATAACAAAGCGACTCTCCAATGCCATAACTGGCGCCTGTTATAATGATAGTTTTATGTTTTAACCGCTGCGTTAAACGGCGGATATTAGGTTTATGTACATAAAACAGCAAAAAGTTAAGCAGTTTAATCAAAGCAACGGATTTCAATTGTAAATAATATGAACAGCAGCATGAAGGTAGCAATTAATAAATCAATAGGTTATTTATTTTTGTTACGTCATCATTTTAATTTCATATGTTAAGTAATTAGTCTGGTTAAATCCTGTCCTTAGCATGGATCAATAAAGCAGGCAATCATCATGACGGAATAAATAGCGGGAATGTAAATCATCCTGGAATATCATATATTCCAAAAAGATAAACAAACCTTGCCAAAGATAGGATAAAAAATTAATGCTACAAGTTTAATTGAAAACTTTATAGATTTAGTAAATGAAAAAGTTATATGCCTATAATATAGAATGAACCATACTTTTGTATAGTTACATCAATCCAGGCTATAAAATCGATAATCATCTGAGAAAGCAAAGGCTTGGATTTAGAAAACTTGTGAGCCGTTTCTTTTAAATAATCGTCTTCCAGCATACAGACAAAACGAAAATCAAATAAATCATTTTTAAGTTCTTTTAAATTCTGGGCTTGATCAACCCTGGTCTTAAGCCTTAATAGTGCCGGTTTTATAAGTAGCCATTGTTCTGTATTAACTTCGGTGATTCCCCAATGCCCATATTCACCGTATTTAGGAACATACTCGTATATAATGCCCTCAATAAAGCTGAACGCACCTTCTGTCAGGTATTTAGATGTAGTACTGTAGACGGCTTTTTTATTAGGGGGTATGGCAAATTCAAAAATAAGTCCGCCTATGTTCTTATAATATGATTGTAAATTAAAATTAATCATGCACACACCATTATATTTCTCAAATGAGATTAAAACTGTATTAAATACAGGTACACTGAATATATTTTTAATTCAATTAATATATTGTTTTAAATGGAAATTTGATTTATTATTAAAAAATTCAACTAGATACTGAGTTATGTTTTAGGTGAAAAATTAGGTATTTTATACCTATATTTATAGCTTAATTATAAATAATCATTGCAAGCGTGTTATTGAGTTTTCAATAATATTGGAATATTTTAGCATGAAATAAAAAAACGGTTTAATTAAATTAATCTGTTTTTTCCATAAAATTTCTTTGAGCCCACATCTGCCGGCTTAGGCTGAGTTTTAAATTCCTGTAAGCCAATACCAAAACTTATCAAACAGTATGCGCTTCTAGGCATGATAGCATTATTATGGTAGCTGAGAAGTGGGTAGGTGATAATAATTTATAAAGAAATTAAAGCTTTATTCAGCTAGTTCTACGCCACGGTTAGCCAGTTCATCAGCTTTTCTTTAGTATGCAGCTTTTATTACAGGTCTGATGATGAACTGATTGTTTGATTATCAAATTATCGGAAGATAAACCTGCTGCTCCTGATATGGTTGAAATAAATGGCAAAATGTAATGTTACCTTAAACATTTAAATACAAAAAAATCCAAATAATTATTATTTGGATTTTTTGTTAATGGAAATAATTTTAACAAATAAGAAAATTGAAAAACTATTTAGTTTCTACTAAAGTGGATTTTTTCTCTAAAAACAAATCTCTGGCAGTATTTCCAATAATATTTGTTGTAATGCCATCAAATGTTGCGCCTACTAATCCCCCTACAATAGGAACAGCTTTTGTCAAATTTAATATTCCTGTACTTCCTGCTTTAGTAATGAGTCTAAATCCGACAGCTTTATTTATATAAATAATAATATCTCGGGTTATGTATTTTTGTATCAACCCCGCAGTATATTTTTCCGCAATTTTTATGCCAGCTTGTTTTAGAATTTCTGCGGAATTATTTCCTGTGAGACATAAAATACAAAGTGTTTTTATTTTATCGTCGCCTAATTCTTTTCCGCTTATACTGGCTATAGCTGCAATCATCCTTAATTGAATATATATACTTGTAACTAAATTAGCTGGTATTGAAACAGGCAGTGTTATTAAACCACCTAAATTTGTAATAAATCCTCCTGTTGCCGCCTTAGTATTTTGCCATCTAATAAGACTATTAATAGCTTCTAGTTTATCATAGTTGTTTGAATGTAAGTATTCTTCAGCTAAATCCTCTGCACTTCCTATACCAACAACTCCATTAACTGCCTGAGTATATGCCCACGTAAGTATTTCTGGCATATTTTTTTGTAAATCCTCATCCTTATTATTACTGTTAAAAATATCCATAAAAATCTCCCTTATTGAAGTAGAAAATTTATTTTAAAATAATATTGTTTAAATTTACAAATAAAAAAATTATTTAAAAAAAATTTGTACACCTTTATTAGCCAGTTCATCCGCTTTTTCATTTCCCGGATGTCCGGCATGGCCTTTAACCCAGTGCCAGTGCACCTGATGCTTACTTACTTCGCTGTCCAGTGCCTGCCATAGTTCAGCATTTTTTACTGGTTGTTTTGAGGCAGTTTTCCAGCCGCGTGCTTTCCAGTTATGAATCCATTCCTGCATGCCGTTTTTAACATATTGTGAATCTGTGTAGATGTTAACAATACACGGGCGTTTTAATGCTGCAAGTCCTTGAATTACAGCTGTGAGCTCCATGCGGTTATTGGTGGTATTAGCCTCACCGCCGAAAAGCTCTTTACTGTGGCTGCCGGATTGTAAAAATGCTCCCCAGCCACCTACGCCAGGATTGCCTTTGCAGGCACCGTCGGTATACAGAGTAACTTCACTCATATTCATAGTTGATTTAAAAATGCTTACTATATCATGTATGCACAGGTAAAACTTTTCCGGGATTCAGGATACCTTCAGGGTCGAGGTTATGCTTTTGTGCCTGCATCCATTTGATTTCTGCGTTACTGCGAACACGTGGCAGCCACTGATTTTTTAACTGACCAATGCCATGTTCGGCGGCTATACTGCCATGGTAGTTTAATACCTGTTCATATACGACTTTATTGATGTTTTCTTCATATTGATAAACATCATTATTCATTATATCAGCAATAAAAACGTTGTAATGCAGACTGCCATCACCGAGATGGCCGAATAAAATGGTCCTGGTTTGCGGAAAGGTTTTAATCAGTTGTTGCTGGCAGTTTTCGACAAAGTCAGCAACATGTTCAATCGGAACGACAATATCATGCTTAATACTGGCTCCGAGACTGCGTTGTGCAGCAGATATGTTTTCACGCAAACCCCATAAATGCTGACGTTCTGTTTCAGACTGAGCAATAACTGTATTAAGCCAGTTGCCCTGTTCCAGTACGCTGATTAAGGGATCGGTTAAATTTTGTGCCGGCAGGCTATCGCTCAGTTCTACCAGAATATGCCAGCTCGCATGAGTTGGTTCGCGTAACTGACTATAGCTGGCTGACAAACTCAGAGCCGCCTGACTGATCAGTTCAAAGCTGGACAGGCGCTCGGCAAAGTAATTTTTCAGTGCGGCTAACAGACTGGTGGCAGAGTGAATATTGTCTACGCCAATCCATGCTGTTAATACACTTTGCGGCGGAGCAAACAGTTTTAGTGTGGCTGCGGTAATAATCGCCAGTGTGCCTTCACTGCCAATGATTTGCTGACGCATTTCATAGCCACTGGTGTTTTTATGCAGTGGATACAGGTGACTGACCAGTTCACCATCGGACAGGACATATTCCAGACCCAGTACCAGATCACGCATTGTGCCATAACGCACTACATTCAGACCGCCGGCATTACAGGCAATATTTCCGCCTATCTGACAGGAGCCTTCACTGGCCAGACTCAGGGGAAAATAGCGATTGGCAGTTTGAGCGATTTTCTGTACTTCAGCCAGTATCATGCCGGCTTCTACGGTAATGGTGTTGTCAGCCAGATTGAGTTTGCGCATGCGGTTAAGTTTACTTAACGACAGGATAATTCCTTTACCGGCAATAGAAGCATGCGGTGTAGCACCGCCGCACAAGCCGGTATTTCCGCCTTGCGGAGTAACAGGAATATGTTGCTGATGGCAATAGCGCATAATCTCCTGTACAGCGCTGACAGTATGCGGTTGTAATACTGCAAAAGCCTGTCCATGATAACGGCCGCGCTGGTCGGTACAAAATGGTTCGATAAGCTGATTGTCAGTGAGGATTTCATCAGGCGTAAGGATTTGCTGAAACCGGGCTAGATGAATGGTGTGAGGCATGGCAGTTAACCCTGTAGACACAATAAGCTGATTGTACGGTAATTAAAAATTGCGGGGCGGTAAATATACGCTATCGCTGAAGGTTTACAGTACAATATGGTTATTCAGTAATATTAGTAAGGATAGGGCATGTATTTTGTTGATCGCAGTGCTGTTGTGCTGAAACCTGCTCAGGCTTTTCTCGACTGGCTGAAAAGTACCAGTGATGATTTGCCTGAGTTAACTTTGTCACAGCTCCAGAGTAATTGTACTACATTGCTGGTACCGGAATTTGAAACTCCGGAACAGGTCATTGGTTATATTGGTGAACGCTTTAATCTGATTTTTGAGGCAGAGCTGTCTGCATGGGAGGTTGAGCGTAAGCTGTGGCCGGTATTGGATATTGATCAGTTCTGGAATTTTTTTACAGTAGAAGTACATGATATGGTACTGGATCTGGTAGATACAGATATACATATATCTCCAGTATATGGTGAAGAACAGGTTTAGTATCTGATGATGGCGTGTGTTGTGCGGCTGAAGCCATCCCGATGTGCTTTATATCTGGCGGTGATTATGCATGTACTGACACTAGTGGCTATTGTGTTCTACAGTACAGGCTGGTTGTGTCTGGTATGGCTGCTGGCATGGTTATTATCTGCATTATGGGCAGGTTATGGCTTGCAGCAAAGCAGAGTCAGAAAAATTGAAATCAGTCCACAGGGGCAGGCTTCACTGCTATTTACACAGGGCAAAGCTGCTGAACCGGCTAAACTGTGTTGCAGTGGTATTGTTATCAGAGCAAATATGATGGCTTTACACTGGCAAACTTCGCGCGGCTGCGTATACCAGCTTTTGCTACCGGATATGACCGATGCGCAGGCATGGCGAAGATTACAAGTATGGGTACGCTGGTGTCAGCCAAACAATACACAATCTGGTTTGAGGCAATCAATCTTGAATAAGGTAATCCGCAGACTCGGGCTGAAGGATAAGAATTAAAATAATGGCAGAAAAATTTCATGCAACTGGTTTGTCTTCATGGCTGCAACATCTGGAAAATGGTGTGGCCGGCGGCGAAATTGAAATGGGGCTGGCCAGGGTAGGCGCTGTTCGTGACCGGATGGGTTTAAAGCCGGTATGTCCGCTGATTGTTGTTGGCGGAACCAATGGTAAGGGTTCGGTATGTGCCTATCTGACACAGATTTATCATGAAGCTGGTTATCGGGTTGGTACCTTAACCAGCCCGCATTTGTTACGTTTTAATGAACGTATTGCGATTAATGGTGAAGCTGTTGCTGATGATTTGATTGTCAGTGCGTTTGAGCATATAGAGACAGCACGGGCTGAGATACCGTTAACCTATTTTGAGTTTAATACGCTGGCTGCCGTAGATGTTTTTATACGCCAGCAGGTAGACGTAATGATACTGGAAGTAGGGCTGGGCGGGCGGCTGGATGCTGTCAATATATTTGATGCCGATGTGGCAGTGATTACCAGTGTTGATTTGGATCATGAGGCATTTCTTGGTGATACAGTAGAAAAAGTGGCATTTGAAAAAGCAGGCATTATGCGTGCTGGAAAGCCTGTAATTTGTGCTCAGATTCCTGTACCGCACAGTCTGTCATCGCATGCAGCTGAGGTAGGAGCAGATTTACTTCTGCTTGGCCGAGATTTTGATTGCCATAAAATGGAAATGCAGCAGTGGTCGTATCGTTTTCATCCACAAGAAAGTAGTTTGTATACAGGTGAGCATGCCCGTCATGCTTTACCGATACCTGTATTGCGCGGTAATTTTCAGCTTAGTAATGCAGCTTGTGCTTTAACTGTGCTGGAATGTTTGTCTGAACGTTTGCCTCTGGATATTGGCGCAATTAAGCGCGGCTTGTTGCGCGTACGCCATCCGGGAAGATTTCAGGTGTTGCCCGGACGACCGGTTACGGTACTGGATGTGGGGCATAACCCTCATGCAGCACGAGCATTGCGCAGCAGTCTGATTGCTTTACCCTATGCAGAAAAACGCATGGCTGTATTCAGTATGCTGGCTGATAAAGATATTGATGTAGTTCTGGAAATTATTAAAGACCAGTTTGACTGCTGGCTGATAGCTCCGCTTGCTTTGCCGCGCGGCATGACTGAACAGGCTTTACAACAAAAATTTATTCAGCATAATATTACTGCTGTGACAGCTTATCCTGATGTTAAGGAAGCTTATCAAGCTGCTTTATCAGAGGCAGGTGAGAATGATAGAATTGTTGTATTTGGTTCGTTTCACACGGTAGCAGAAATAATAGATTTATCATCTCGGTAAATTCTGAAAATAGAAACAATAAGGACAGAGGAGTTAGTGATTAATGAATGCGCAGGAAAATTATGAACAGCTGAAACGGCGCAACAGGCGCCGTTTAGTAGGTGCATTAATTATGGTGGTCATTGCTGCTATATTGCTGGTTATTATGCTGAGCCGTCGCACTCCTCAGCCTGTACCGGCACCGCAGCTTGATGTCAGAACTGCTTCATCAGCAAATGCAGCGTCAGGTACCACAGCTTTGGCTTCTCAGGTTAATGTTACCGCTCAGGTACAATCGGCTTCAGCGATCGTACTGGAACCGGTACACGGAACAACTGCATCTGCGGGTAGTACTCCTATTAACTCAAATCACGCGTCAGGAAGAACTGAACATCAACCTGTATCCAGACCTGCTGTGCATACAGATATTCCGGCTAAACCAAGTGACATACCGGTAAAAACTCCCGGTCCTGTGCAGACAGGCACTCAGCAGAATAATACAGATTCAGTCCATACCAGACCATCTTTACAGTCATCAAGAACTCCGGCTGAAAATAAGGTGATAAATAAAGAGGCTGCTGAAAGTAAAAAAATTGAAAAAAATACGCCGGTTCCAGTGAGCACTGCAACTGGGAGCCATTCTAAAACAGATGCTGTAGTAGCCAAACCAGCTAATAAAACACCGACATCTGTAAAACCAGCAGTGCCAGCAAAACCGGCAAATAATCCAACAGGCGGTAAACTGACACCGCAGCAGATATTGGAAAATAAAGCTGCCGGTACAATGTCTAAAAATTCTGCTTCTGGTCAGAATCGGAGCAGTGCTACTAGTAGCAGTAACAAACCGCCTGTGGAGCGCACAGTCATTCAGATTGGCGCTTATACCACTGAAGCACAGGCAAGTCTGGTACAGCAAAGGCTGGCGGCTGTTGGTGTGACCACGAGTATAAGCAGCCGGCAGACTAGTAAAGGCACACTGTATCGGGTACGCAGCCAGGTTTATAATAATCGCAGTCAGGCTTTGCAAAATTTGGATAAAGTGCATGCTGCAGGTCTGGACGGACTGGTAATTGGTTTATAGGAAGTTGGTATTGCATGACCCTTTTTGATGTGCTGGCTCTCGGCCTGATATTGTTAACAACTCTGGTTGCAATGATGCGCGGACTGGTAGGCGAAATAGCTTCACTGTTGTGCTGGGTAGTCGCATTTGTCGGAGCCAGACTGCTGGCAGCTCCTGTGGCTGATATGGCTTTTACCACCATGCAGCCACGGGCACTGGCTGTTTCATTGTCATTTATAGTGGTATTCGGTGTGTTATGGATTATTCAGCGTCTGATGCGTACACTGATAACTTCGGCATTGAAATCGATCGGGCTTGGCGGAGTTAACCGTATGCTGGGTGCCTGTTTTGGTGCGATTAAAGGAATTATTATTGTTACTTTGGTGGTGCTGATATGTTCTTTTACTGATTTGCCGAAATCCCCTGTGTGGCGGGATTCATTTTCAGCAGGCATGTTTGAAAGGCTGGCGATGGTGGCGGTGCCTTATCTGCCGTCTTTTCTTGCTGATAAGCTGAATTCACCATCGGTATAACAGCATGAACATAAGTAACCAAATACAACGCGCGTTTTTAATAACAAAAAACGCGCGTATTTATTTGTCTTGAATGGAGAAAGTAATGTGTGGTGTATTGGGTATTGTGGCACATGAACCAGTAAATCAGCTTTTGTATGATGGTTTACAGATGCTGCAACATCGTGGACAGGATGCTGCCGGAATTGTTACCGCTGAGGGTACTATGTTTCACATGCATAAAGGTCGCGGTATGGTACGTGATGTATTCCGTACCCGTAATATGCGTGAACTGATAGGTAATATTGGCATTGCTCATGTCCGTTACCCGACAGCCGGAAATGCCAATTGCAGTGCTGAAGCGCAACCCTTTTATGTAAATTCCCCTTTCGGAATTGTGCTGGCACATAATGGTAATCTGACCAATACCGGGGAGTTATTTAAAAATGTCTGTTTTACTGAATTACGCCATGTAAATACCCGCTCTGATTCTGAAGTGCTACTTAATGTACTGGCACGAGAGCTGGAAAATCAGGTTGGTAATCGTACTGCGCTGGCTTTATCGGATATTTTTGCTGCTGTGGCCGCACTGCATAAACGGGTACATGGTGCGTATGGTGTGGTGGCATTGATTGCCGGCTATGGTTTACTGGCTTTTCGGGATCCGCTCGGTATCCGGCCTCTATGTCTGGGTAAAAGGGAAGAGAACGGTCATACAGATTATGTCGTTGCTTCTGAATCAGTAGTGTTTCCAAGTCTGGATTATGAGCTCGTACGGGATGTGGCACCCGGTGAAGCTATATTTATCAGTAATGAAGGTCAGCTATTTTCACAGCAGTGCGCACAGGAACCACATCTGATGCCCTGTCTGTTTGAATATGTATACTTTGCCCGTCCAGACTCAGTCATTGATGGAGTATCGGTATATCAGGCTCGCCTGAATATGGGCGTAACACTGGCAGAAAAGGTAAAACGGACGCTGGATTTAGCAGACATTGATGTAATTATGCCTGTACCCGACACCAGCCGTCCCAGTGCTATGGAACTGGCTCTGCATCTGAATAAGCCTTACCGGGAAGGATTATTTAAAAATCGTTATATCGGTCGGACATTTATTATGCCCGGACAGTCTGTACGTAAAAAATCTGTGCGGCAAAAGCTTAATCCGATGAATTATGAGTTTAGCGGTAAAAAAGTTCTACTGGTAGATGATTCTATTGTACGCGGGACAACCAGCCGGGAAATTGTGGATATGGTGCGTGAGGCAGGAGCGATAAAAGTTTACTTTGCTTCCGCCGCGCCAGCTGTATTGTTTCCGAATGTTTATGGTATCGATATGCCAACCCGGGAAGAATTGATTTCATACCGGCGTAATGCAGAGCAGGTGGCTGCAGAAATTGGTGCCGACGGCGTTGTATTTCAGGATCTGGCTGATTTGAAAGATGTCGTTTTAAAGCTGAATCCGCAAATTGAAGGGTTTGACAGTTCCTGCTTTGACGGCCGTTATATTACGGGTGATGTTGATGAAGCTTATCTGCAACATCTTTCTGAGAATAAAAATGCATTAGCCACTTCTTTTGTGGTTCCCAGTCTGATTGAACACAGTGTCAGTGTGCAGGAAGATGAGGATGAAGAGGAATAAACTTATATTTTAAATTCTGAGGCTGACCGGACAAATAACAGAATTGCTGAATGTTCGATTTTTCAGCGGATTTAATCAGTAAATTGTCTATAGCTGTTCAGGGATAATTATTTTGTAAACAGATAGTAATCAATAAAGCAGCCTTAATGGCTGCTTTATTTAATAGGGCAGATTTAATTAAAGCTTTTATCTGCTCCGCAGTATTCAATAATCAATAATAACTTTCATGGCTTTTTCATCTGCAGCATGCTTAAAGACATCATAAGCTTTTTCCAGTTCATTAAAATGGAAATGGTGAGTAGCCAGCTTTTCCATCGGCAGTTTGCCTGAGCAACAGGTTTTCAGCAACATGCCGGTAGTGTTGGCATTAACCAGACCTGTGGTAATGGTAAGATTTTTAATCCAGAGTTTTTCCAGCTCAAAGTTGACTGATTGCCCATGTACACCTACGTTAGCTAAGTGTCCCCCTTCTTTTACCACACGCTGACAAATATTCCATGTGGCTTCAAGCCCTACAGCTTCCATAGCGCAGTCTACTCCGCGGCCGCTGGTGTATTCCAGAACACGCGCCACCGCGTCTTCACTGGCAGAATTAATGATTTGCGTGGCACCCAGCTCTTTTGCCATATGCAGGCGGTTATCATCCATATCAATCATGATAATCTGGGAGGGAGAATATAATTGTGCGGTTAATAAACAACTCATTCCTACCGGGCCGGCACCGACAATGGCTACTGTATCGCCGGGTTTAACATCACCGTATTGCACGCCGATTTCATGTGCAGTAGGTAAGGCATCTGACAACAAAACGGCCACATCTTCATTTAAATTTGCCGGTAATCGGTAAAGTGAATTATCTGCAAAGGGAGTACGTACGTATTCAGCCTGAGTACCATCAATCATGTAGCCCATAATCCAGCCGCCACCACTCTGGCAATGTGCATAAAGCTGTTTCTGACAGTTTTCACAAGTACCGCAGCGGCTGACACAGGAAATAATGACTTTATCGCCTTTTTTAAAGTTTTTAACCGCACTGCCTGTTTCTTCAATAATACCAATCCCTTCATGCCCGAGAATGCGACCGTTGAATTGACCGTCTTTTTGAATGGCGGTTTGTTCAATTTCCGGATTTTTTCCTTTCCAGATACCCAGATCGGTACCGCAAATAGTTGTCCGGGTTAAACGAATGATTGCATCAGTTGGTTCGATAATAACTGGTTTAGCCCGTTCTTCAAAACGAATATCACCTGCTCCGTAGTACACCATTGCTTTCATGTTGTTTACTCCATAAACTATTGAAAAATAATCCAGATATCTTTCTGGAAACCTCTTGATATGATTGTAGTGCAAAGAGATTCATACCACAATTTACCTGAGTATTTTCTTTAAAAGGTTTGTCGGAATATTAATTTGCCTCAAGTTTGAGCGATTTATTGCTATAAAGATAAATAGAATTATGTCATAATAGATAGTTTGAAATAATAATAAATATAAAGTTCAAACATACACTACTGGCTGGAAAAGCAGTCTGAAAAAATCCGCAGACTAACTACGGATTTTTATGTTAAATCACTAAATTATTAAATTATTTTTTTCGATACGGGTTTGCCATCCAAACCTTCCATCATGTCGGATAATTCGTCTGCATGATCTTCTTCTTCAGCAAGAATATGTTCGAGTATGCGTTTAGTAGTGGTGTCATAATCGCTGACATACATAATGGCCTGCCGGTAAAGATCAATCACAATACGTTCTGCAATCAAATCTGACTCTACCATATCCCGTAAAGTTTCTCCCTCAATATATTCTGTCGGTGAACGCTGAATAAACACATCCGGATTCAAATCCGGTTCACCGCCAAGCTGGGTGATACGTTCAGCCAGCATAGCTGCATGTTTTTGTTCCTGCTCTGCATGTTCCATAAATTCTTCTTTAACGGCATCCATAAACAGGCCGGTTGCCATGTAGTAATGTCGCAGATAACGCAGTACACATACCCATTCTGAAGCCAAAGCTATATTAAGCAGTTCGATTACCCGTTCTACATCCAGCTCATAAGTAGAAGTAATCGGTCCGTCTTCATAATTTTTGCGTGCATTTTCCCTTAATTCTTCAGTGGTGCTGAATTTAATATCTCTTTTTAGCGGTTTGCGTTTGTTCATGCTTATCTCCTTATTTATCTAAACAAGTTACGGTTTGTTGCCTTGTGTTCCTTTTATAACGGTAACTGATTGTGTAAGTTGTTGTCTATGAAAGTATTTTTAATATAAGTAATAATTAGCTGAATTTAATCGCATATTGTTTATTTAAATGTTTTCTTCTAAATATTTAATATATCAAGTCAAATATAATTAATTTATAAAGCATATATTTATGTTTTATGAGTAAAAAATTTAAAAAATATTATTCTTTATGCGTAAAAATTTTATTTTTTTTAATAAGATACTGCTTTAAGGCCTTTCAGAGCCAGTATTTCGCCGGTTTAAATCCATATTGTAAATAAAGCTATAAATTATTTTTTTGGTATATTTATTTATAATTTACCAATCTGAAATTAAATACATAATAGTACGGAATATTAAAATAGATAAAAAAAATCTTATTTGGTTAATAAATATATAGACAAGTAAATCAGTAATTTAGACCATGTATCATGCCTGAATGCTAAACCCGAACTGAATAAGCAAATCAATGTTCATTAAGGTTATCAAGAAATATTAATAAAAATGAAATTTAAATTTTTATATTTATTTTTCAAATTAAGATAAAGGAACAGCCAGTATGAAACATTCAGCTTTAATGCTTAAATCAATAGTGATTGCTGTTTCATTTGCTTTAACGGCATGTGGTGGCGGTGGCAGTGGTGTTCATTCTAATTCTACTGAAACTGGAGGTAAACCGGGCGGAACCGATCCCGGTACCGGAAACCAGACACCGGGAGACGGAGAAAACACACCAAATGTGCCTTCACCAGTTACTCCTCCTCCGGTTACTCCTCCTCCGGTTAATCCTTCACCAGTTAATCCAGATCCAGACAAACATGAGCCGGTTGATCCGACTCCGATAGATCCGGCTGATAATATTCCTGTTCCTTCATCCAATCCGTCGAGAATGGACAGTACCGAATCAGCAATAAAAGTTCCGTTGAGTAAAAACCAGTATCCCCGCAGTGTATACGGTGAGGATAATACACAAGCTAACCTGCTAAATCTGAAAGATGCACGGGATCAGGAGCTGGATGGTAAGGGGGTGAAGGTCGGTATTGTTGATTTGCCAGTCGATGTTAATC
This sequence comes from Snodgrassella sp. ESL0304, assembly GCF_013344995.1. Lineage (NCBI taxonomy): Bacteria > Pseudomonadati > Pseudomonadota > Betaproteobacteria > Neisseriales > Neisseriaceae > Snodgrassella > Snodgrassella sp. ESL0304. The sequence continues at coordinate 185,511 of NZ_JAAEDR010000014.1, read as the reverse complement.
ATCCGGCTTTACCTGACAATGTTGTTGATCTGGGACAGTTCGGGACACCTTATAATGGTAAAGCTTACCCGCATGGTGATGCAGTAGCTTTAAATATTGCCGGTAAAGATGTCAGGGGTAAAAAAATCGGAATTGCTCCAGAGGTGCAAATTTATTCAGCCAGTGCAACAGATAGCCGCGGGCCGGGATTAATCAATTTACTGGCTACCATAGATTCGTTTAACGCGCTTGATAAGGCTGGCGTGAAAATCGTCAATAACAGTTATGGCGCTAATTATTATAGTAATAAGCAATGGTACACTAATGTAGCTAAAGCTTATTTAAATGCAAATAATCCTGCTGATAAATCTGCATCCTATATTGGTCGTTTTGTTTCTCTGGTTCGGGATGATATGCTGTTTATCTGGGCAGCTGCCAATGATGGGCAAAGTCAGCCCAGTATTGAATCGTTATTTCCTTTAATTGAACCTGAATTGCAGAAAGGCTGGATCGTTGTTGCTGGTGTAAATAGCGATAATACAATTCAAAAGTCTTCCAACAGATGCGGCGATACTAAAAATTGGTGTATGGTGGCTTATTATCAGTATGAGATTGCTAATTTATACGCAAAGCCCGGCGATGATATTAATGCATTGCCACTAACCTATATCACGGGCACTTCATTTTCTGCTCCGCAGGTTACTGCTGCTGCGGCACTGGTTAAACAAAAATATCCCTGGATGACCAATAATAATTTACGAACCACATTACTGACGACGGCCACTGACCTGGGCGCTAAAGGTGTAGATTCGGTATATGGCTGGGGACTGCTGAATATTGGTAAGGCGGTTAACGGACCGGCACAATTTGCCTTCGGTGATTTCTCAGCAAATGTAACCGACGGCAGCTATGTATTCAGTAATGATATCAGCGGGCAAGGCGGGCTAATCAAAGATGGTACCGGAACACTGATATTGCAGGGTAATCATACTTATCAGGGTAAAACGCAGATTAATTCTGGTACGCTGGCCGTAAATGGCAGTAGCCAGTCTGCAACGCAAATTGGTAAAGATGCTGCTTATCTGGTTAAAGGCTTCACTGGTTCAGTAGATAATTCAGGTACATTTATTAGTCGGGATGCCACTGTTAATGGTAGTTTTAACCAGACGGCAGCGGGTACTTTTCAGACCAGCCTTGGTAGCCGGACTACTGTCAATGGTACTGCCAGACTGGCCGGCAGATTATATTTCGATGCGCTTAAAGCCGGTTTTGTGCCTCAGACAGGGATAAAAGTAGCTGTTATTAATGCACAAAAACGCTTGGGTGAATTTGACTCAACTGAATTTTCCGGTGGAATTCTGCTAAATGGTAAAACGGTTTACGATGACAATAATGTAGATTTTGATATTACCCGTATTCCTGCACAAAAAGCTGTTATGAATAATGGTCTGTTAACCCGTAGTATTGCCGATCCGGCAATAGAGTCTGCTGCCAGAGCTGTGGATACGGCTTTCAGCCAGCTGGATGGTATACCCGCAGCGGACCAATATAGTGAACAGGATAAAGAATTATTCGATGGTGCGGCCAGAATTCAGAATGTACAGTCCGCTCAGAGTTTAAGGCGGTCGTTATATTCTTTATCCGGTGCGGTTTACAGTAACGCTAATATGGTCAGCACTCTGACATTAGGAAAACTGAATAGTGACTTTATGTCATCAATTCAGAATAACTCTGATGAGGTTAATGTGATTATGGAATTTAATCATTCACAGAATCGCTGGAATCCCACTGTTGTCAGAGGAAAACAGAATACTAATAGCGGTATATTCGGTATCAGTAAAAAATTTGGTAACGGATTATCTGCAGCGCTGGCCTATACTTTTCAAAATACCGGCTGGAATGAACAATATGGCAATGCTGATATTAAAACCAATGGTCTAATTGCTGGTTCATTTTATGCGCCAAACCGATGGAACGGTGCCTATATATCCGGCAGCTTTGGATACAACCGTTTTTCCAATGATGTCAACCGGCGAATATGGCTGGGTGAGTCGTCAGAAGCCACGGGAGCGAAAGCTAAAGGTAACGTATGGCAACTGGCTTTTAAAGGAGGTAAAGCATTTTATCTGAATCAATTGATTCTGACACCGCAGCTAGGTCTGAGATATGATTATTTGCAACAGAATCATTTTAGCGAAGAGGGGGTAAGTGGTTATGGTTTATATGCCCGAAAGCTTAATAAAGGCGTTGTCGCCGGTTCGGCCAGTATTCTTACTCAATATCGTTTTGGTATACGGGATACTGTGTTTGATATTTTCGGACTGCTGGGTATTGAGCATGATTTTCGCGATAGAGAATATGCAATGCGCGGAGGTTTTGCCGGAATACACGGAAATGAACGTTCCGGTAAATGGGCTTCAGCAAAAACACGCTGGAATGCTGCTGTAGGTGGAAACGTACAGATCAGCCGTAATCTGAAAGCAGGTATTCAGTATCAGTATGAAAATGGCAGCCACTGGCACAGTAATTCAGGAATGGCAAACTTAAAAATCACTTTCTGATTATGATAAGTAGTAAAACGGATAATTAACCGGATTTCAGGTTAATTAAAATTCTTTTTTTAAGAAATTAAAATTTTAATTTAACAGAATGCTGTCTGACTTGAGGATTTATGGTCGATGTTAAGTTAACAAATAAATGTATAATGTAATGGCTAAAATGAAAAATCAGGCGTTAAAAAAAATTTATATACTGGTAAGTAAAACATCAGTAATTATAAATTTATTTTTACCGGATTAATCCTATGATTATTAAAATAAATACTAAAGCCTTTTATGCTTTTATTATGACACTTCCAATATTGATTATAGTAATTGGTATTGATGCTTATAATATTTATATAAATAGAATAACAATTTCTCTGATAATTCTGAATATTATAACTATTTTCTATCCGATATTTAAAATCAAGGATGAATTTGAAAAAATAGGAGGATTTGGCAATTATATTATTGAAATTACTTCTGAGTGCCTGACAAAAGAAAAAAAGGGAAATAAGACATGCTTTGAATGGCAGGATTTTTATTCAGTAATTAAATTTCACAATAGAATTTATTTGTATTTAAAGAGAAAAAACTCTATCAGATCATACAGACGTTTAATATATTTGGATAGAAAAGACTTTAGCAGTAAAGATGAATTTGATGCCTGCTTCGAAAATTGTAATACCTATATAAAAAAGCAAAAGTATAAAAATTTGATTAATTTGTAAAAAAACCACAAATAATTTACTTAAAATTAACAGTTATTTATGAGGAAGTTTTTTATTCTGTTTTTTAATGAATTGAGAAGAATAGAATAGATAGAAAAAGAATAAAATTTTAGTAATGTAAAATAGATTTCTGAATTTATATAAAAAAAGAACCCGTCATTAAAAATTTATAAGCCGGAATGTAGGAGAAAAGCTTATAAACAAAATGACCGGGTCAGGGAAATAAATAGCTTAGATATTCAGGTGTTAATGATATCAGTCATATTAATCTATGTCTACAAATATTTTCTTATTATTACTGAAATATACAAAATATTTTAAATATGGTTTTGATATTTATATAAATATTTTTAAAGCTGGGTTATGAATGATGTTAAATCAGGAATTAATGTAATGTTTAATGTTGTAAATTACTGATTTTTAATTTAATTTTTTTATATAAGTTGACTTGTCAATATGTGCTAGGAAATAGCTTTTAGTGTCAAGAAGCAGGTTGAAGCAGGAATCGAAAACTTTACCAGATATATCATTAGGTATTTATTTGCATAATAAGCTGAATGCCAGACATAAATTTATTTAAATAAGGTTGGTTATGCTTTTTTATTGCTGGTTTAATGAGTATGCAGCTATTTTTTATATTTTTTAATAGTTTATGGTGATTGTAGCATGTTGAGCATCTAAATTTATTTTAGCTATACTAATTGAGTTATGCAGTGTTGGTTTATAAGGGAATTTTGCAAATATGGCTATTTTATCTGGGGCCAGAACAGTCCGGAAGATGGCCTGTGATCATCGTCAGAGTATTCTGGCATTTAGCACAGGTAAGAATGCTGTTGCTGCGTATCTGGCAATTAGGGATAGTTTTACTGAGATTTATCCCTATTATTTGTATCTGGTGCCCGAGCTGGAATTTGTAGAAGAACAGCTTGATTTATATGAACGCCAGTTTAATTTCAAAATTACCCGTTTGCCGCATCCAGCACTGTATCAGATGCTCAGTGCACATGTTTTTCAGCCACCATCTAATATATCTGTGATTGATAAGGCAAATTTGGTGAATTTTGATTTTGCTGATATCCGCCGGATGATGTGCAGAAAATTTAATTTACCGTCCAATACCCCGGTAGCGAACGGTACCAGAGTGGAACATAGTTCCAAACAGCGCCTGAGTATGCAGAGACACGGATCGATTGTGAAGAGTCAGTGTCAGTATTATCCAGTATGGGACTGGAAAAAAGGGGATTTGCTCCGCTGTTTTAAGCAGCATAACATCAGGCTGGGAAGTGATTACAGGGTGTTTGGCTGCTCATTTGATAGTCTGGATTTACGTTTTTTGTTACCTGTTAAAGAACTCTATCCGAAGGATTACCGAAAAATTCTGGAGTATTTTCCGCTGTGTGATTTAGAAATTTATCGCTGGGAATGTGCTAATGGAAAAAGATAAAACAATGAAAATTAAAGTATCTGCACAATCTGTTTATAACAGGGGAAGGCAGAGAGGTAAATCCGAACCGGTTTCATGTTCAAAGCATGCTGACAGGAATACAGATGCAGATGCATTAGAGCAGATGAGAGGGCTGAAAGAAGAGTTTCAACAGGTTAAAAAAATGCCTGCGCAGCTCAGACAAAGAGTGACTGACAGTGAATACTGGTGTGCTGTCTGTTTTCAGTCCTATGAACAGTTGATGGTTTTTCTCGGTGAATTAACTGTACCGGTTTTTGAAAATAAGTATATTGACGGTCAGTTACTGGCACAGAAAATGAGTATTGATCTGCCCCCGGTCAAAGTGAGATTTCGTTTGCCTGGTTATATAGATAAAGATTTCCAGGAGTTAGCAGATGAAAAGTAATAGAAATCTGTGTCATAACTGCCGGTAAAACGGACGGGATAACAGCTCTGTTTTTCCGAACAGAGCTATTTTATTGAGTACATTTATAAAATAGCCGTGCGTTTATCCCATTCTTTGCTCAGGCGTTTTGCTGAAACCGGATAGGGTGTTTTCAGCTCCTGAGCAAACAGGGAGACGCGCAGTTCTTCCAGCATCCACCGGAATTCGGCAATGGCCGCAGGTACCGGCTGATTTTGTTGCCGGTATTGCTGTACTTTTTTTTGCCAGGTATCAGTAAGTTCCTGAATGTCGTTTTCCCGCGCATTATCACGTGCCGGATTACTGCCGTATTTATCCATACGCCTGAGCATGGCTTGCAGATAAACCGGCAGACGCGGCCACTGCTGCCATGGTGTGGCACTGGCAAAACCCGGATAAACCAGACTGTTCAGATGCTCACGCAGAAGCGGGGTTAACGGGTGTTTACCCAGATGGCTGCTGACTTCAGTATAAGCCTGCGCTGTTTGCAGGGCATATTGATTAACAGCTTCTTTAACTGCCGGTAAACGGCTGCGGGCACGTTTTATCTGTTCTTTAAAAGCTCTTTCATCACGCGGCAGTTCATCTTCACCTATCAGAGCCCGATCCAGAACGGCATGAGTCAGGTCTTCACGCAAAGTATCAGTACCCAGGTGTTTAAGCAGCATGGCGATTTGGGTGAAGTCGGGCAGACCTTTATTCAGGTCTTTAACCTGTTCTTTCAGTTGCAGACTCATCAGAGCAAGTACGCCGCTGCGGTGTGCCTGTTCGGCAGCCGCCGCTGTATCAAACAGCCTCAGGGAAATACTGCCGTTTTTTTGCAGTTGCAGGCCGAGATAGCCGGTAAGCTGTTGCTGAGCACGGGCAAATTTGATGCTTTCCGGTAGTTTACCTATATCCCAGCTGGTAATGTTATCTCGCTCAAACTCATTGCTGTTGTCACGGAAAGTAACCGCAGCCGCCTGTCCGAGCTGTTGTTGCAGGCTAATAAGATCACGACCGCTGGCCAGTTCTGTACCGCTGTCATCAATCACCTGAATATTGAAATAACAATGTGCCGGCAGTTGCTGGGTTTGCCAGTGTTCGACGTCTATCTGGTTAAGCAGACGCATGTCTCCGGCCTGACGGGCAATGGCATGTGCCAGCTGAGGCAGTAAAGGCGCATTGATATCGGGATGATTGCTGAGAAATGTAGTGATGAAATCAGGTACAGGCACGCAGATCCGGCGAATTTGTTTGGGTAAAGCTTTTATCAGTAACTGCAGCTTTTCTCGAATCATGCCGGGAACCAGCCATTCCAGTCTGGATGCATTGATGCGGTTAAGCAGTGGCAGAGGCACAGCTATAGTGACACCGTCAAACGGATGATGGGGTTCGAAACGGTAGCTGAGCGCACAGCGACCGTCTGTAGTATCAAGGTATTCCGGAAACTGGCTTTCAGTAACATTACTGGCTGTATGTTGCATCAGGTCGTCACGGCTCAGATACAATAGTTTCGGATTTTCTGCCTCAGCCTGTTTACGCCACATTTCAAAGGTACGGATATCAGCCAGCGGCAGAATACGGCCTTTGTTTTCTACATTTGCCGGCAGACGCTGGTCGTAGAAACTGAACAGTGCTTCTTCATCTACCAGTACATCCTGCCGGCGTGATTTATGTTCCAGTTCGGTGATTTCTTCGATCAGTTGATGGTTATGCCGGAAAAAAGCTGCTTTAAGATCGCATTCCTGCGCTACCAGTGCACTGCGAATAAAGATTTCGCGTGCTTCTTTGGCATTGATGCGCCCATAGGCGACCGGGCGGCGGGGCAGAACAGTGAGACCATAAAGAGTAATGCGTTCACTGGCCACCACTTCACCGCGTTTCTGTTCCCAGTGGGGTTCAAAATAATGATAGCGCAGAAGATGAGGTACTTCGCTTTCAATCCATTCCGGTTCAATCTTGCCGACATCACGGGCATATAGTCGTGAGGTTTCGGTTAGCTCTGCAGCAATAATCCATTTAGGCTTACTTTTAAACAGAGCGGATGCCGGAAAAAGGTGAAAATGAATTCCTCGTGCACCGGTATAGTCGTGGCCTTCGGGGCTTTTCAGTCCGACATTGGCTATTAGTCCGGTCAGTAGAGCACGGTGAATTTGTTCGTAGCTGGCTTCTTTTGCCTGTTGCCGTTGCTGACGCTGCTGCCGGCGGACGATTTGCTGCTGTTTGAGTTTTGCGGATAAATCCTGATCACTAATGTCAGTTATGGCTGGCTGGGGATGATTGTCCGGTAATTGTCGGTAAGCACCGGCCTTATCGGTAAGTTCCATATCTATGGCAATTTGTGCCAGCTGGTGATGTAGCTCGCGCCATTCGCGCATACGCAGATGAGAAAGAAAATATTGATGACACCACTGCACCATCTGACGATTGGATAACCCTTTGTCACGTTCGCGCTGATAGGAGTCCCAGATATTCAGATAGGCGAGAAAATCCGACTGCTTATCGTTAAAACGTTCATGTGCTTTGGCAGCAGCTTCGCGAGCTTCCAGTGGTCGTTCACGCGGATCCTGAATCGACAGTGCAGCCACAATAACCAGCATTTCGGCAACGCACTGCAAGCGTTTCCCCGCCAGCAGCATGCGGCTGATACGCGGGTCTACTGGCAGACGTGCCATTTGTTCGCCAAGTTTGCTTAGCTGATTATGTTCATTTACTGCGCCCAGTTCGAGCAATACCTGATAGCCATCATTGATATAGCGCTGGTCAGGTGCTTCGAGAAAGGGGAATGCATTAACATCGCCGAGTTTCAGGCTGATCATGCGCAGGATTACAGCCGCCAGATTACTGCGGATAATTTCCGGATCTGTAAAGGCAGGGCGCTGATTAAAATCCTGCTCGCTGTAGAGGCGTATACAGATACCGGCGGCAATGCGCCCGCAACGGCCGGCGCGCTGACGAGCCGCAGCCTGACTGATAGGTTCGATATGCAGTTGTTCGACTTTAGCACGGGCTGAATAGCGTTTTACCCGCGCCAGTCCGGTATCGATAACATAACGGATACCGGGTACGGTGAGTGAGGTTTCGGCAACATTGGTAGCCAGTACGATACGCCGCTGACGACCATTGGGATGAAAGATTTTATGCTGTTCGGCTGCTGACAGGCGTGCAAATAGAGGCAGAATCTCATCATTACGACGCAAAGGTGATTGCTGTAATGCATGTGCTGCTTCGCGAATTTCTCTTTCACCCGGCAGAAAAATCAGAATATCACCTTCACCTTCTCGTGCCAGCTCATCTGCGGCATCGACGATGGCATCATTGATTTCTATTTCAGCTTCGTCTGCATCTGTGGTGTGCAGCGGACGGTAACGTACTTCTACCGGATAGGTACGTCCGGATACTTCAATCACCGGTGCTGCTACACCGTTCTGTATGAAATGTTTACTAAAACGTTCGGCATCAATCGTAGCTGAGGTAATGATGACTTTCAGGTCCGGGCGCCGTGGCAGCAGTTGTTTGAGATAACCAAGCAGAAAATCAATGTTCAGGCTGCGTTCATGCGCTTCATCAATGATGATGGTATCGTAAGCACTGAGAAAGCGGTCAGTCTGGCTTTCTGCCAGCAAAATGCCGTCAGTCATCAGCTTGATGTAGCTTTCCGGCGCGGTTTTGTCATTGAAGCGCACTTTATAGCCGACATGCTGTCCGATCCGGCTATGCAGTTCTTCAGCAATTCGTTCAGCTACTGAGCGTGCGGCCAGCCGCCTTGGCTGAGTGTGACCAATCAGTCCGGCTACACCTCGGCCTAGCTCAAGACAGATTTTCGGTAACTGGGTGGTTTTACCGGAACCGGTTTCACCACAAACGATTACGACCTGATGCTGACTGATTGCCTGCTTGATTTCTTCGCGTCTTTCATGCACAGGCAAAGTGTTATCGTATTCGGGTACAGGCAGTCCGGCCAGACGTTGCAGATAAGCCTGATGAGAGCGCTGGTAACGGCTGTTTACTTTTTCCTCGCCACCGAAAGGGGCAGGATTTTTACAGGTTCGATACAGGTAATAGCGGTCTTTACTCAGGATTTGGTTAAGTTCGTATACAGACATGGCACAGAGATTGCCGGAAAATTAGTAGTGTGTGTATTATACCAAATCTGCCAAAACTGCTTTTTTACAGGCATTCCATGGCAGATTTATATCTCAGAATCAGATAAGGATATAAATGAACAACAAGATAATAAAAATAAAGATTTTTAATTGCTATGCGGAATAATTATTAAGTCTGAGCCGGAAAGCAGCAGAAAAATTATTTTAATAAACACACTGGTACTGAGTTATGCAGAATAGCATAACTTTCAGTTTGGCTTTTGGCCTTGAATCTATGTGTTTTTAGTGATGCGTGTGTTGCCGGCGCCAGATTTTCGCGCCAATCATAATAAATACGCCAAACAGAAAAGTACACACTAGCCCCATAAAAATGAGCATAATCCGTGCCATTGACATCCGTACGGCAGCATCATCTCCCAAAAACAGCCAGATAAACCATGCAGCCAGTACGACAAACAAAGCAATCATGGCAGTAATCAGCCCCGTCATTTTGCGTGAACCGGGGGTATTATTGTTTTGCATAATAAAGCCTGCTAGAAGTGATGGATAACAAGAGGTTTCCCTTTATGACTGACAACTTCTGTATCCAGATTAAATATGGTTTGAATATGATCTGCAGTAATAATATCTTCTGGTGTACCTTGCATAACAATCTGCCCGTCTTTAAGAGCAACAATATGGTCAGCATAGGCTGCTGCCATGTTGATGTCGTGAACCACCATAATGGTAGCCAGACCCTGTTCGCCGGTAAGCTGGTGTAATAAACGCATCAGCTCACGTGCATGATACATATCCAGATTGTTAAGCGGTTCATCAAGAATAACATGTTTGGTTTGCTGGCAGAAAGTCATGGCTACCAGTGCGCGCTGGCGCTGTCCGCCGGAAAGTGCACTAAGATAACGCTGTTGCAATGGTTCCAGCTCAAAGCGCTGTAAAGCCTGATCAACAATTTGCTGGTCTTCTGCTGTGACGCGTCCCTGATTATGCGGATAGCGGCCAAACAGTAATAAGTCACGTACGGTAATACGGCTCTGTATGTTGTTCTCTTGCGACAATATAGCCAGTTTTTTGGCTATAGCAGTTGATTTGCTGTGGCTGACTTCAAGTTCATCAATATGGATATTGCCTTCCTGTAAAGGTTGCAGACGGGCAATCAGCGAGAACAATGTAGATTTACCTGCACCATTGGGCCCAATCAGCGCAGTAATGCTTTTATCCGGAATATCAAGATTAATATCGCGGAGAATGGGTGTACCGTTGATGTGGTGGTTAACATTTTTTATGGTAATCATAATGCTGTCAGGTTAAATCGGTGCAAAAAATGGTGATGATAAAAAAGCTACTGTTGCAGCTTAGCGTTTGCGTTTTAATACCAGCCATAGAAACACAATGCCGCCGCAAAATTCAATAACGGCACTCAGTACGCCCAGCATCCCAAGCAGCTGCTCAAATATCAGCTGGCCGCTGACCAGTACCAGTGCTGCAACCAGAAATGCTGCCGGCAGCCGCAGCTGATGTTTCATATCGGGGGCGCAGGTATTAACCAGTGCGCATATCAGTAAACCGAAAAAACTGACCGGACCGACCAGTGCAGTGGAAACTGAAACCAGCAGAGCAATCCATAACAAAATGCTGTGGCTCAGCCGTACATAGTTAATACCCAGTGCTATAGAGGCATTACGTCCGAGCATAAGAACATCGAGCTGATAGCGCATCCGCCAGATCCAGACTGTACTGAACAGCATGATACTCATGCCGATAATCAGCATGGTGACATTCACAGAGGTAAACTGAGCAAAATAGCTGGTTTGAGCAACCGTAAACAGAGTAGGGTCAATCAGACGTTGCAGCAGACTATTGAAACTGCGAAACATGACTCCGAAAATCATACCGGTAAGTATCAGTCGGGCCAAATCACCGTTACTGTTCCGGGTTAAAGTGCGAAACAGCAGGAGCGAGGCAACCATCATTATGGGTGCTTCGATAACAAATTTGCTCAGCACACTCATACTGGTGAATCCTACTGCACCGAATACAAACAAAGTAATGGTTTGCAGCAACAGATAAAGCGAATCGTAGCCAAGTAATCCCGGTGTAAGAATAGGGTTATGGGTCAGAGTCTGGAAAAGTAAAGTGGATACACCAACTGCGTAGGCAACAGTAAGCAGCATCAGCAGCTTTTTACCGCGCAGTTGCAACACAAAATCCCAGCTTCCTTTAACGCCATACGTCATAAACAGAATACTGGCAATAATTAACAGAATACCGAGTACACCGAAAAAACGTGCACCGGAGCGGTGTGACGGCATAGTGGAATTAAACTGCATGTACAGGAGGCTTTCTAAACAGCAAATACAGGAAAATCACAGTTCCGACGATACCGAAAATCAGAGACACCGGTATTTCATAAGGCGGGTCGATAGTGCGGCCGATAATGTCACAGATCAGCAGAGCATTGGCACCCAGGAGTGCAACTGCGGGCAGATTCTGACGTAAACGGTCACCTGCCAGCCGGGAAATAATATTAGGCACTACCAGCCCGATAAAAGGAATCTGTCCGACTGTGACCACGACAATGGCAGTAATCATGGCCACGGTAATCAGGGAAATCCACATCATTTGTGCATAATTGATACCGAGGCTGGTGCTGATATTCTGTCCCAGTCCGGCAATGGTAAGCCGGTCAGCCAGAAAATAAATAACTAATGTCATCAGACCGGTAATCCACAGCAATTCGTAACGTCCGGCGAGTACTGCAGAAAAATCACCGGCAAACCACACCGCCAGCAATTGCAGGGTATTGGTTTCCACACCGATAAAATTCACCAGTGCTTCAATAATACTGCCATAGATTATGCCGATTAGCGGAATCATCAGTTGCCGGTGTGCAGGCAGACGCCGAAATAAAAATAAAAACAGCGTCATCCCCAGCAAAGCAGTCAGACTGGCGCAGCTCATTTTGGTCAGCTGACTGGCCTGCGGCAACCAGATGGAGACCAGTAATACCCCAAGTGCTGCACTTTGGGTAGCACCAACCATACCCGGTTCCAGAAAACGATTGCGCAATACTATCTGTAACACCATACCCGCTACGGCCAGTGTGGCACCGGTGAGAATAATCGCCAGAGAACGGGGTAAACGGCTATACAAGAGCAAAGAACGGGTATCATTACTGATAAACAGATCACCCCAATGAAAAGAAGCTGCACCAATACTAATGCTGATAATCAGTAAAATAGGTAACAGCAAAAAATTGATTGCATTAATCTGAGAGGAACGAAGCATATGACAGAAAAAATACAGACAACAGGTTTGCGCTAATACTGCATATTTATGCAGCATAGCACAACCTGATTATCGTGAATAAAACTCCGGCTTAGTGTGACATTGCCGCTTTAATATTGGTCAGATCAGTTTTCATTTGCTGTACGCCGCCTGCGGCCAGATAGGATGCACTGCTCAGATAAATAACGTGACCTTCTTTCCATGCTTTAGACTGACGTACCAGATCATTATTCAGTACAGCCTGAGCGGTTTTACCTTCTTCGCCGATGGCAGCAGTACGGTCAATAACGAATAACCAGTCCGGATTGATTTTCTGCACGTATTCGAAAGAGACAGACTGACCATGCGGAGAAGCCGGAATGCTGGTATCTGCAGCCGGTACGCCAACCTGAGTATGAATCCAGCCAAAGCGAGAGGAAGAACCAAATGCTGAAAGTTTGCCGGCATTAACCATCAGTATCAGACCAGTGCCTTTTCCTTTGGCTGCCTGCTGGGTTTCATTAAGCAGATTCTGGATATCATCATGCAGTTTTTTCGCTTCAGCTTCTTTCTTAAACAGCTTACCGTAGCTATCAAGCATTTTCATGCCATCGCCAATTAAATCCTGTCCGCTGTCAGACATATCGATAGTAGGAGCAAGAGCAGCGAGTTCATCATATTTCGGAGCGGTACGACCTGCGATAATAATAAGCTGTGGTTTCAGCGCATTAAGTGCTTCCATATCCGGTTCAAATAAAGTACCGGTATTATTTACCGTTTCCAGAGTTTGCTGCAGATACGGTACCAGCACTTTTTTCGGGGCACCGATAACCGGCACTTTCAATGCCTGTAAATCATCCAGTGTAGCCATATCAAATACTACAACTTTAGACGGATTCTCCGGTACGGTTATTTCTCCGCGGGCAGTATTTATTGTCACTGTTGGTCCGTTAACAGCAGTTGCAGCAGCAGACGAAGCATTACTGGCAGTGTGATTCTCATTGGTTTTTTCGCCACAGGCAGAAAGCAGAGACAAAGTTAAAACAGACAAAGCAAGAGGTTTCCAGCAAGATTTAATCATTTTTCAGTATTTCCTATCATTATCGTTTGCATTAATTATACCGCCTGAACAAGGCTAAAGTTAATTTTCTTGAACAGGTATCTATTTATCAATAAATCTGTGCCGTGTTTCATGATAACTTTCTTCATTTTCTCCCTGACGCCAGTAGGGGACGGCATAATGGCGCTGAGGCGGTAATTGCCACTGTGTACGCAGCAATTCACGCAGTGGCTTAACCAGTGCCGCTTCGCCGGCAACCCAGGCAAAGTCATCATCATTCAACGGGGCAAAACTGCTTATATGCTCTACTACAGCAGGAATCTGGCTCAAATCACCAAAAAAGGTATGCAGATGCATTTTTTCAGGTAACGGGAGTGATGCAGGCAGATCTTCTGCCTGCGGTAATAACAGCACAACGTCACCGCTCGCATCTGCGGCAATATCTGCCAGCAGAGATTCAATTGCCGGAAGAGCTGTAATATCACCGGCAAATAAATAGCGTGACGCTGTTTTCAGCATCGGATTCGGCCCGCCGGGAGAAGAGATTCCAAGAATATCTCCAGCCTGAGCATGCTCGGCAAAAGATGAAGCGGGTCCGGTGTCTCCGTGTTTGACAAAATCAATACTTACCGTACACGTCTGTGCATCATAATTGCGAATAGTATAGGTACGCACAATCGGTTTATTATCCGGCTCAATCCAGTTAAAACCATGACCGGAAAACTGGGGTAATTGCGGTGTTATCTGACCATCCGGTGCCAGAAATATTTTGATATGGGCACCATTATACTGATGCGGATAATCAGTCAGCTCCGGACTATGCAAAACCAGCCGGCGTAAATTCGGGCTCAGATCGATAATATCCTGAACGCGTGTCAGATAAGCCTGATGTGGTGAACGTTTATTCATTTTATTGCCTGATTACTGGATAAAATAATGCCTGCTGCAGGCTTTTGCCAAACAGGCTGCCATGATTTTCCTGCGGATAATGCTCATATCTGATAGTTAAATCAGTTTTTTGCTCTAATTCGTTAATCAGTTTGTTAATCAGACCGGCATATCTGGCTGTATGCTCATTGCGTATGCGGATACGTGCGGCCGCCTGAGGATTTTTCGGTAATTTACCGGCTTTGAGTTTGCTGCTTAAAACCCACAGACTGCTGCCGGAAAAAGCCACCTGACGTTTAAGCATGGTTTCAGCTTCCTGCTGTAACAGATCGCCGTGTAACCAGACGGACGGATCGGCAGCAATATAGTGCTGAAAAAGATTAGGCTGAGTAAACAAAGTATGCATAACCATCAGCCCGCCGTAAGAGTGCCCCCACAGAGTTTGTGCATTGGGATTAATCCGAACCTGTTGATTTACTGCCGGCATAATTTCATTCTGAATTAAATCCAGAAATATATCAGCCCCGCCGTTTATTCTGGTTGAATCAAGAGGATCGGTATTGTCATTGTCCGGCGCAATGGTGTAATCGTAGGCCCGTGCCTGCGCATCAAAGCGTTTATCTGTGGCATAGCCAATCAGTATCAGCACCGGAGGCTGAGGCTGTGCGGACAGTACCCGCATATTTTCCGGCGCAAGAAAATCCAGTGCAGCATTTCCGTCCAGAATATAGAAAGCAGGAAAACCCCCTGCAGGAACTTTACAGTCGGGAGCTGCTATATAAACCCGGTAATGACGCTGTCCGTCTGCAGAAGTAAACGCAAGCTTATTAAACAGATAGCCGCTGTCTGATTGCTTTAATGCAGAAAAATTAGCTGGTTTATTCAGATTAGGCTGAGCTTTGGCTGTGTTGTGCAAGATTAAGGCCGTAAAAAACAATAAAAGAAAAATAATAATCTGGCGCATATTTAATCTTTCCGTCAGTTGATTGGTGTTAAAGAACATATGGAGACAACAGGACGGATATGAGGTAAGATTTTGTTTCTGCATGGTAAAATTAATCGAATACCAGTTAAAAATATTGCCGGATCAGGTGGTTTGGTTAAAGTACAGTCAGATTGAATAACCTATTTTATTTACTTAATAAAGTTGCTCAATATGTGTAAACAATAATCATTACTATTTATGATGGTAACTGAAATTGATTGATAAGTCACGGTGAAAAATAATTTGCTTATAAAAAAACAGGCTGCCCGAATGGCAGCCTGTTCGCAGAAAGCATCAGAAAGAAACTTTCATACTGCCCCATACTGCTCTGCCACGTTCATTGTATGTATACGCAGTGCCGCGCAGTGTAGAGGCGTAGATACGTTTATTGAATATATTTGACATTCCGGCTCTGATATTAATATTTTTATTTACAGCGTAGCCGGCGGAAATACCCCAGATACCATAACTGCCGATTTCTTCTCCGCTCAAACCGGTAGTTACTTTTCCTCCGTTACCGATACCTGCCTCAACAGGATTTACCGGTACTGTGCGCGGTTTCTGGCGACCATAATAAGTATAGGTAAGTAATGTGTCCCATTTTTCAGCAGGATTCCAGGCCAGAGACGAATTAATTGTATATTTAGGGATGACAGATAAAGGATTGCCGGTTTCCTTATTTTTGGAATCAAACATATAAGTAAAATTGTTTACCCATTTCCATTTACTTGAAAACGGCAGGGTTAAATTGCCTTCCAGTCCTTCTACCAGCGCTTTGCGGGTATTGGTCCATTCAAAATAGTCATATCCGCCTGAGCGTGAATTGGTGCCTGTACTATCTGTGAAGATAATCTGCCGGCCGGCTTCAATCTTATTTTTGTAATCATTGCGGAAATAAGCCAGAGAAGCCAGATAACCGTTTTTATTAAATTCAAAACCCAATTCTTTATTAATACTGGTTTCCGGTTTGAGATTACTGTTACCTATCAGATAGCAGCCGCGGCCGCTTCCGGAAGAGGTGGCACAACCATTGCCTTTGCTGTACAGCATATAACTGTCTGTACTCTGGTACAGATTCGGAACTTTGTAGGCACGTGCTATTCCGCCTTTAATCAGCCAGTTCGGATGAAGCTGCCATGACAGATTAACTCCGGGGCTGACATTGCCGCCCGTTTTATTATTGTGATCATAGCGCAGCATTGGTACCAGTTTTAAATAGTCGGTCAGGCTGATATTGTCTTCCACATAGCCGGCCCAGCTGCTTAGTGACGGTGTGTGGTTGGCCGGAGCCGGATAAACTGCCCCGGGAAGAGGTATACGGCGCAGACCATCCGGATCATTCAGTTTATCGTGCTGATATTCTGCACCCATAGTCAGCACGTGGGACACACCTAATGTAAACGGAAAGTGTATTTCACCCGTCAGACGTTTTGTTGTCAGTGTACTGTCTTTATAAGTAATATCTTTGCTGCCCAAATCCTGACACAAGCCTTCAGGACCACCTGACAGCGCTTCAGAGCAGTGGCTGTCGGTAGTTTTATCGTATTGTGCTACCAGCTTGCTGTCGCCCTAGTCCCATACACCTTCATGAGTCAGCGCAAAACTCTGGCGGTATACTCTGCGGGTTTCCTTACCATATAAACTTTGGGTGTAATCAGTCTGTACATTATTGGGACCATCACCGTTATAACGATTGCCCTGCCGGCTGTAGGTAGTATCCAGTGTCAGAGTTTGTGCCGGAGATAGGCACCATGCCAGCCGTCCGCCAATATCTTTATTAATCAGACCTTCCTGTCCGGCAGCCAGCGGTTTACTGCCTTTATCATTCGAACGCTGATTAATGAATGGTGAATCTGCATCAGTACTATTCAGATTGCCATATATCCGAAAGCCGATACGATGTGTATCGCCTTCTTCTTTATCTGCCGGCAAATTCATAAACGCATTGATAGAACCGTGAAACTCATTACTGACTTTTTTTGTCACAATGTTCACTACACCGCCAGCTGCACCAGAACCATAGCGTGCGGCAGCCGATCCGCGAATAACTTCAATTGATTGAATTTCTGCTGCCGGTACCCAATTGCTGTCACCAATGGTGTCACGTTCACCGCGCCAGCTCATGCGTGTACTGTTGCGCGAAGTAACCGGCCGGCCGTCAATCAGTATTAAGGTGTTTTCCGGACCCATTCCGCGAATATCAATCTGGCGTTTATTGCCATGCTGACCGGAAGCAGTATTACCGGTCAGGTTAACGCAGGACATCGTACGCACCAGCTCAGAAATATCATTGACCGGTGTTTTGCGTTCAATATCCTGACTATCAAGTTCAGAAACGCCAAGAGACTGTTTAACCTGCTGTTCGGCGGTGACGTAAATATCGTCCAGCTTTGCTGAATTATCCTGAGCATAAACAGTACTGCCGGTAAAAATAATGAACGGAATTAATCCCAGTTTAAAAGAAGGAAAAGGGTGATCAGATATATTATTGAGTTACGAAAAGAGAAAAATTGATAAATCCGCGAATAGGTAATGAATACCATTATTATTTTTAACTAAAACCATACTGATTAATCAAAAAATACAAATTCATACTTAATCAGTATAATAACTATCGATACTTACATAATTCAGTTTAATGTGACAAAATTTGACACATTTGGCAAATAATCTATTCAGTGAGATGACGAGAAATGTATATTGATAAATTAAAAAATTGATTTATTTAAAAAAATTAACGGAGAATTTTGTTTTCAGACTGGATATTCAGCAGAAAATGTAATTCTGACAGATATATAGTTATCAAAATCAAAATATACAAAAAATTGAAATTAAAACAGAAAATAATCAGCCAAATGAAAAAATCAACTTTTTATATTTGTCAGTATATTTTTTTATTGTTATTGATTACTACAGGTGTCTTACCTGCGCAAGCAGAAGATCCTGTTTCGAATTCCTTTAATACAACCGGACAAGTAAAAATATTGCCAGTGACTCAGACTTGTACGGGTAAACCATGGCAACATATTGTATGGGTGCATGTGCATGATAATGAAGAAACTGCACGTCAGACCGCATTAATGGCATTAAACCAGATTCAGCAGGGCTGTCTGCTGGATTTTCGCCATGGTGGCAGCCGGGAAATCAGAATACAAACAAATGATGTAAATTATCACTTTGATCCAAATAGAATTTTTACTGAAACCGGTCGGAAAAACGCATTAAAATGTCTGCGCGGTAATTGTGCTCAGGCACGAGAAGAGTTAACTCAAGAGGTCGACAGTTTTCTGAATCAGTATATGATTCACGCCAAATTGATTGTTGCTTTGCATAACAATCATCCAAGTGGATTATCTATACGAAACTATGTGCCTGGTGGCTCAATGACGCAAGGGATGAGCCAGGTAGCGGTCAGCCCCGATAAAGATCCTCATGATTTTTTCTATGTTACCAGCCAGCGGGCCTTTGAGTTTTTGTCCGGCCGGAATTTCAATGTCGTTTTACAGAATAATCAAACTGTTCGTGATGATGGTTCATTGTCTGTATGGGCTGCCCGGCAACAGATTGATTATATTAATTCTGAAGCCGGTACCGGAAATCTGGCCAGTCAGATGGTTATGCTTGCAGCAGTATGGGCGTATATGCAGGAATATTACCTGTAATTTTTCAGATTAAGTAAGTCCGGACAAAGTTATCTGATTTACAATTATATCCGTCGGATATAATTGTCTGACTATTAATAATAAAAAACTTAATTTAAAAATTTTGTCAAAAAATTTATTAAAAATATACAAATAAATCAATTTATTATGAAATAAAGGTACATATTTGATTTTTTAATCAAAATAAATAAATTTTTGTATAGAATAATCAAATATAATAATGAATATTACATTTGCAAATTAGTCGGACAATCAATCAAATTTAAACATTTAAAAACATCATGAGTTTACATCACCAGGGTTTTACATTAATTGAAATAATGATTGCAATAGCAATAATAGGGATACTGACTGCCATTGCCGTGCCCGCTTATCTGGATTACAGTGCAAAAGCTCAGCTTGCTGAAGCAGCAGATCTGGCAGGAAACCTGAAAGCGCAGGTTTTAGATAGTTTACAGAACCAAAAATGCCGGGCACAAAATCCATCAGAGTATAGCTATAAAGGAAAATACGGAATTGCAGAGATTACGACAGAATTTCCTGTCGTGAATGCTCAGCATTCTGCTACTGCCAGAACAGGCTGTTCTATTCGATATACGGTATATTCGCAGAATGCTTCATTTGTTCTGGTAAATAAATATCTCGAATTGGATGTACTGAGGAACGGAACATTAAAACTCAATAACGGCACTATAGAACAAAAGTATTTGCCTAAAGCTTTGGTTATTTAATCAGCCGCAGCATCATTGTTAAATTTAAATGAGTCTGTATACAAAATTTTGGATAATACAGATTTAATATTCTTTCGAAAATACATGTTATTTTAAGAAAATGGTATGTGTTTTGCTTTCATTTCTTTAAATATCTGATTTCGTCTGACAATGAAAATATATCTATTAGAAAAAGGCTTTACTTTAATTGAGTTAATGATCGTTATTGCTGTAATCGGGGTACTGGCGGCTATAGCGCTTCCTGCTTATAATGATTATATAGCTCGTACGCAAGCTAGTGAGGCTTCGAGTATGGCAGGGGTATTGAAATTACAAATTTTTGAAAACCTGCAAAATAATACATGTTTTGATTCAGGAACCAATTCTGTTGTGAGTCAGACCGGTAAATACGGTACGGCTACTATTGGTGGTAATGCATCAATATCATCAGGGGCTTCGGCTAATTCGGTTACGGGATGTACAATTACTTATAAAGTAAAAAGTACAGAAGTCTCTGCTGCTATTGCAAATAAAATATTGGTAGTGGATGTTTTGAAAAACGGATCCTTACGTAAAAATAGTGCTTCAACCATAAATAATAAATATATTCCAAGAGCATTTCTAAATATTTAAAATTTAAAAATCAAAATATTATCTTACAGATACATTTTTGTATTTAAAAAATAATTAAATTTTAAAACTTGGCATGAAATTTGCTCCAGTATTATATAAATTGATGTATTAATGAATTTTCAACCGTTTTGTAAGATGGAGAATAATATGAAAGCATTCCAAAAAGGTTTTACTTTACTTTAATTGAATTGATGATTGTAATTGCAATTATCGGTATTCTTGCTGCAATTGCCGTACCTGCTTATTCTGATTATATTGCCCGTTCTCAGGCTTCAGAGGCTTCCAGTCTGGCTGCTGGTCTGAAAACTCAGATTATTGATAATTTGCAGAATAATAATTGTAAGTCAGGTGACAATAATGCACTTGATGCCACCATTGACGAACAAACTGGTAAATACGGTAAAGCAACAATCGGTGGTGATGCTAAAGCCGGCAGTCTTTCTGCTAACGCTCCAACAGGCTGTACAATTACATATGAAGTAAACAAAACGAAAGTATCTGCTTCTATTGCTAGTAAGAAATTAGTATTAGATGTATTGAAAAATGGTTCACTGAAGAAAAATGCAAGCTCAGATATGCCTGATAAATATATACCTAAAGCATTCACAATCTAAATACTCAGGAAATCTATACATACAAAGCCGCGGTAGCGGCTTTTTTTTTCATTAAGCATATATACATATGAAACGAATTAAGTATGAGTTTTGATAAGAATTTTCCAACAATTATTAAAATAGCAAATCTGTTAAAGTTTTATTTTCCATTACGATTTTGGATTTTTTTATTACTTTATTTATTAATAACCAATGGTTTGTTCTGGCTGGCTCATATTTTTGTTTACTCTGAAAGATATATTATTGTTTTAGAGTATATATGGATTTTGCCCTTAATATTCCTGCGCAGACGCTGGTCATTAATATTATTTGCTCTGGCATACACGGTAGTATATATATTTGATATTCTGTACTGGATTAAACAATTTTATCATTATGATAATATTGTCGAGTTTATTGAGATTTTACGTTTTATTCCTCATGCCCCGAAATTATACTGGTTATTTATAGCAATATTTGTTCTGTATTTAGCAATAAGTCTGTTTCTCATACTTAAATATATTGTTCGGCTATGTTCTGGCAGAATGATATGGTCATTGGGCTTACTGTATCTGATTTTTGCAGTTTTCTTCTTTGATTATCGCGGGGTCAATCTATCCAATCGTTATCAGACAACTGGCTGGTGGGGAAGTTATTATGAAACGATTCAAAATCTGAAATTCAATCATGAATTTTTCTGGCGAGGTACGGTTAAACCGGAATTTTATGACTGGCCGCACGGCGGTGTATTGCAAAAGCAGATTGATATGCAGAATCCGCCTAAAAAAATATTGTTCATTCTAAATGAGTCGTGGGGAACGTTTATACCTGAACACGGAGCTGTTAATCCGTCTGTTGATGCTCCGTTAATGAATATTCCGAATGTGCAGTTAATTGCACAGGGAGAAAATCCCGCACTGCACAGTACTATTATGGGAGAACTGCGTGAGTTATGCGATTTAAAAGCTAAAAGTTCTAATTTTGTTCTGGGTCCGTTTGATAAATTCAAACAATGTGTTCCTGTACACCTGCAAAAAGAAGGTTATCTGGTTCAGGCTTTTCATGGTTCATATTCTAAAATGTATGACCGTAAAGACTGGTATCCGCATATGGGTCTGCAAAACGCCCGTTTTTTCCCGCAATTCAGTAATATCAAACAATGCCATTCATTTCCCGGCGCTTGTGATTATAATATTGTGCATGATGTGTCTGCCGCAAATAAAGCTGCGCAAGGCAAATCATTTATCTATTGGCTGACACTCGACACTCATCATCCGTATTCTGAAAAGGATATACTTGGTAATTATACTTATGATTGTAAACAGCCGATATTTGACGGCCGGCAGGAGGCATGCCGGAATCTGAATTTACAGCATCAGTTTTTTACTGTGCTTGCCAATGAAATTAAGGCCGGAGGTTTTAAAGACACAGACATAGTGGTTGTTGGTGATCATAGTCCGCCAATTATTCTGGATAAATATAAGGACAGTTTTAAGGAAGATTCTGTGCCATTCACTCATGTACGTGTACATTAACCTAGTATTAAAAAAGCCGGACGAATTTTTGTTGTCCGGCTTTTTTTATTTGCTTAGGAAATTCAGTATGCAGTTTATCGGCTAAATATAAAATTTGTTAATTAATATTAATAGAAATCGGTATTTATATAAGATTTTCTATGATCTCAGTTTAATTTTAAATCTCTGATTTTTTAAAATTCAATCAGCTGATTGTTCATTGGTATGACTACTCAGACAATCATAAATGGTTTGTGCCATGCGCTCACTTGCTCCCTGATGCTGCCGGATAAAGGCTTGTGCACTGGCAGACATCTGCTTTCTTTGCTGTGAATCATCCAGCAAAGCCAGGGTTGTTGCTGCCCAGTCTTCTGCAGACTGAATTTGCCTGGCTGCTCCTGCGGCAATTGCTTTGGGTGCGGCGTCGGCAAAATTATAGGTAGAAGGACCAAACAGAGTAGGGAGTTTACACACAATCGGTTCGATAATATTATGGCAGCCGCTGTCGACCAGACTTCCGCCTACAAAGGCAATATCGGCACATTCATAGTAGGCAAACAGTTCGCCGATACTATCACCTATCCAGACCTGAGTCTGTTCGGCGATATTCTGGTTATCACTGCGTTTTTGGGTAATAAAATTCAGTTTTTCGGCATATTCGTAAGTTGGCTCAAAGCGCTCAGTATGACGCGGAACGATAATCAGCAGGATATTGCCGGTTTTTTGTTTTGCCCATGCATCAAGCAGTAACTGTGCTTCGTCTGTGCCGTGATAAAAGCGGGTACTGCTGCACACAACTACCGGTCTGTTACCACTACGCTGTCTGAATGTTTGTGCCAGTTCAGCCATTTCTGCCGGCGGAGTAATATCATATTTGGTATTACCACAGACCTGAATATTGGCTGCACCGATTTGTTTAAGCCGCTGAGCATCCGCCTCAGTCTGGGCGTAACAGCCGGTTAACGTGCCCAGAGCCGGCGCAACCAGTGAGCGTACTCTCAGATAACCGTGCAGAGACTTTTCGGATAAGCGCGCATTAGCCATAAACAGCGGAATCTGATTGTCGGCGCAGACATTAATCAGATTCGGCCAGATTTCTGTTTCCATTAATACGCCGAATACAGGCTGGTGATCCCGGATAAATTGTTTAACCCAGGATTTTTTATCATAAGGCAGATAACGGCATTGTGCTTCAGGAAAAAAATGCTGTACTGTGGCACGACCGGTAGGCGTGGTTTGCGTCATCAATAATGGTTTATCCGGAAAATGTTTTTGCAGTGCACGGATAAATTGTAATGAAGCGCGTGTTTCACCAACAGAAACTACATGAACCCAGATGCCGTGTTTTACCGGATCGGGATAAGGTTTGCCGAAACGTTCAGACCAGTTAAGCGCATATGCCGGTGCCAGCGCTGCACGCCGGCGTAAATACCTGCGTAAAAAGGGAGGTGCTATCTGCCATAAGATTTGGTATAAAAAATTCAGTAGCATAGGTATTGCTTGTAATGGTCTGTTGCAGGGAATTATAAATTAAAAAAAGCTGATTATCAGGAATGATTCAGTAAGCATCATGAGTTGAAAAAGCAGAGGCTGTATTGTGCGGTTAGTGCCATTCTGTTATCTGCGCACTTAAGCTTCAGCCATATCCAGTGCCTGGCGGATATTGACTTCAACAATACGCGAAACACCTTTTTCCTGCATGGTTACCCCTACCAGCTGCTCGGCCATTTCCATCGTCAGCCGGTTATGGGAAATATACACGAACTGAGTCTGTGCCGACATTTGCTGAACCAGATTGCAAAAACGGCTGGTATTGGCATCATCCAGCGGAGCATCTACTTCATCCAGCAGACAGAACGGAGCGGGATTAAGGCTGAACAGGGCAAAGACCAGACTCATGGCAGTTAAGGCTTTTTCTCCGCCGGAAAGCAGATGAATAGTACTGTTTTTCTTGCCCGGCGGGCGTGCCATAATGGATACGCCGGCGCTGAGTAAATCATCGCCGACCATATCCAGTCTGGCCTCACCACCACCAAATAAGGTAGGAAAGTAGCTTTGTACTTTTTCGTTTACCGCATCAAAAGTAGTTTTAAAGCGGGTTTTGGTTTCTTCATCAATTGTACTGATGGCTTCTTCCAGTAACGCAATAGCCGCCTGTACATCCGCTGTTTGTGTCTGATAATACTCAGCGCGCTCATGTGCTTCTTCCAGCTCCTGTAATGCCGCCAGATTAACCGCACCCAGTGCATTGATTTTCTGTGCCAGTGCCGCAATTTCCTGATTTAATTCCGGTACAGCCTGCTGTGACTGATTAAACAGTTCGGCTAATGCCTCCAGATCAGCCTGATTTTGCTCAAGGGTTTGATGAAAACGTCTGGCATTCAGCAAGGCTTCCTGTTGCTGCAACAAGGCAGTCTGAGTATCGGCCTGTAATTGCGGAAGCTGGCTGTTGAGATTGTGCTGCTGTTGCTGTATGTGCTGTAATTGCTGCTGGAGCTGCTCAAGCACTTGCTGTGCAGTTGTACACTGTTCAGTAGCTGCATCGATTTGGGTATTCAGTTCTTCAGTTTGCAGAGTTTGTTCGTCTTCCATTTCCTGCTCGGCAATCCCGAGTGCAAGCTCGCTCTGACGTTCCTGCCAGCGTTCCGTTTCGCGTGCAATACGCTGCTGTTCCTGTGTGGCAGTCTGAATCCGCTGTTGTAAGCGTACTATAGCCATTTCTACCAAACCCTGCTGCCGTCGCGCTTCCAGCAATGCCAGCTGGCTCTGTTTCAAAGTTTGCTGCTGGTTTTGCTGGCTGGCAGTATGATTTTGTAATTGCGGACGCAATTGTTCTACCGCAAGTGTAAGATTTTCAGTATCAGCCTGCGTTTGTTGCTGTACATGCTGCTGCTGTGCCAGCTCACTGATGATTTGTGCGCTTTCCTGCTGAATATGTTCCTGCCGCAATTGCCCCTGACTGGTGCGTGCCAGTAACTCAGTAGCCTGAGCAGAGGCTGTTTGCCAGCGCTGTTGCTGCTGTTTAAGCTGTTGCTGACACTGATTCAACCGTTCTTCCGTACTCTCAAGGTTGCGCTGCGCCAGCTGCATGGTTTCTGCAGCCTGCTGCAAAGGTTGTTCCAGTGCTAGCAATGCCTGTTGCTGTTCGCGCAATTGCTGCTGCTGTTGCAGCAGACCGGTGCCATTATCTTCAGCATACAATGTCACACTGATGGCATCTATGCAGTGGCCTTCAGGAGTAATAATAAGCTGTTGTGCCTGTAAATCAGTCTGTCCGAGCAAAGCCTCTTCCAGTGTTTCTGCACAAAATACCTGTCCGAGCCAGTATTGTATGGCTTCGGAAAATGGAGCCTGAACTTCTATATGCTGTAAAAGGGCATTTGTTGCCCATTTTTGCCGGTTGGTTTCAGCTGCCTGATTGACCCAGACGGTTGTGTGTTCTGGCAGAGTATCTCCAGGTTGCAGCTGTTCGGTATACAATGCCTGTAGTCTGTGTCCGAGGACAACGGTTGTCGCATGCTGCCATTTTTTGGCAACCTGCAAATGTTGCCATAATAAAGGAATATTACTGTCGGTTTCGTTTTCTGTATTGCTGCGCTCAGCTTGCGGAAGCATGGCTGTTAACGCTTCTACCTGCGCGTTAAGGGTAAGCTGCTGCTTGTCCAGCTGCCGGTATTGTTGCTGAGCCAGAAGCAGTGCTTCCCGTGCGCTTTCACGCTGCTGTTCATATTGCAGCAGGTTCTCTTCCAGCGTAGTTACAATCTGTTCCAGCTCTGCTGCTGTCTCACGGGCGGTTTCCAGCTCTCCGTTTTGCGGTAAGGCCAGTTGAGTCAGCTCTTCTTCCAGACGCTGTCGGCGCTGCTGCAATTGAGCAATGGCCGCTGTCGCATGCTGGTGCTGCTGCTGTCTGATGGCCAGTTCACGTTCCAGACGTGCCAGCTCATTTTGCTGGTTCTGACGAGTGCGCTCGCCCTGATGAGCCAGTTCTTCCAGTTCCGGCATGCGCGCTTCATGTTCCGCGGCCTGTAAAGCCCATTCTTCACGCTGTAATTGCTGTTCTTCCAGCTCTGAACTGGCCGATTCCAGTTGCTGCTGTTGCTGAATATTTTCATTGTGCAGGCGTTGCAGCTCAGTTTGTGCCTGAGTCTGTTCACGGGCAATACGCTGCTGCCAGTCACGCCGGTGGCGAATCTGTTCTTCCAGCCGTGCCCATTGTTCGCGCAGGCCGGCACGCTGCATTTCAGCTTCGCGTACTCGCTGTTGCTGTTGCTGTTCCTGTTCGCGCAGCTGCTGTAATTGCTGTTCCAGTGTTTCCAGTTGCTGCTTCAGCGATTCCTGTGCATTGCCATGCTGCTGGTAAAGTGCTGTCGCACTGTCTGCCTGATGCAGAGCCTGCTGCCACTGACTGTAATCAAATAAATTCTGTTTATCGGCTATCTGAGTTTTCAGTTCCTGATAGCGTTGTGCGGTATTTGCCTGTCGCCTGAGTTTTTCTACCTGACGATCAAGCTCGCTTTGTAAATCGGCCAGTCGCTGTAAATGTTCACGGGTATCGGCAAGACGATTTTCAGTTTCACGGCGGCGTTCTTTGTATTTAGACACGCCGGCGGCTTCTTCGATATGGGCACGCAGCTCTTCCGGCCGTGCTTCAATGATGCGGGAAATCATTCCCTGCTCAATAACGGCGTAACCGCGGGCACCGACGCCAGTTCCGAGAAACAAATCGGTAATATCACGGCGGCGCACAACCTGATTATTAATGAAATAAGTAGAATCGCCCTGACGGGTCAGCTGGCGCTTTATCGCCACTTCGGCATATTGTCCCCATGCTCCCTGAAGCTGACCGTCACTATTGTCAAATACCAGTTCGACACTGGCACGCGGTGCCGGCCGGCGGGTATTGGCACCGTTAAAAATTACGTCCTGCATGCTTTCGCCGCGCAACTGCCTGGCAGAAGCCTCTCCCAGCACCCAGCGCACAGCATCAATCACATTGCTTTTGCCACAGCCGTTTGGTCCGATTACCGCTACCAGTCTGCCCGGTACAGCAATCGTGGTGGGATCTACAAAGGATTTAAAGCCGGAAAGCTTGATATGGGTAAGACGCATAGCAACAATAAAGCCCGGGAAAAGTGCCGAAAAGCGACTATTTTAGCTTGTTTTAAGTAAAAAGACAGTTTTAGTTACCATGAATAACAGCTAGTCCTGAACGGATAACACAAACCGGAGCCGGCTTAACTGTGATTACCGGCATAACCATGCTTATCCAGCCCGTCGATAATCGCACAGTGTGGTGAAGCATCACCGCCACAGCGGTTGTACCAATTTTCCAGAGTCTCTTTCATGCTGGATAAATCATTAATTTTCTGGTTAAGACGCTGTATGTGCTCGCCTGCCAGTGCTTTGACATCAGCACTGGTGCGTTGTGGATTGTTGCGTAATGCAAGCAGCTGGGCAATCTGTGCCAGCGAAAAATCTACTTCGCGGGCATGTCTGATAAAGCACAGTGTGGCAATATCGGCTTCACTGTAATCGCGATAGCCGTTACTCTGGCGTACAGGCTGAATCAGTCCGGCAGCCTCATAATCACGAATGGTTTTACTGGATAAACCGGTTAATTTTTCTGCAGCACTGATATTCATAAGATAAAAATCTGAATTTGCATATGTAAAGCTTGACTCTATCACAGTGTTAAGGTTTAAGCTGTACTTTATCTACTTTTTATTAAACCCGAATCCATAAGGAGACAGAAATGCAAATGGTTCAGTTTAAAATTGACGGCATGACCTGCGAAGGTTGTGCCAAAAGTGTGACATCAGCACTACAGGGCAGCCCGGGTGTGGAAACTGTGGCGGTTAATTTTGCAACCGGTATTGCCGATATCGGCTTTGACGACAGCCTTACTAACGTAGATACCCTCAAAGCCGCGGTTGAAGCTGCCGGTTTTGATGTAGTTTAATCCTCAGATATGCGGCTGGAAAACACGAAGGACAGAACCATGGAACAAACTCAGCACACTAACGGCAATACAGCCGAAACAGCGCGCTTTGCCATTGAGGGCATGGACTGTCAGGCCTGTGCCAACCGCATAGAAAAAGTATTGCGCCGGCAGCAGGGTATTATTGCTGCCGATGTAAACTTTGCCAGTGATGAATTACAAACCTGTTTTGACA
Source organism: Snodgrassella sp. ESL0304 (assembly GCF_013344995.1). Taxonomy (NCBI): domain Bacteria; kingdom Pseudomonadati; phylum Pseudomonadota; class Betaproteobacteria; order Neisseriales; family Neisseriaceae; genus Snodgrassella; species Snodgrassella sp. ESL0304. The sequence goes on along the minus strand of NZ_JAAEDR010000014.1, from coordinate 156,823 downwards.
GTAAGCTGCTGAGTACGGCCGATATAGTTCAGATAGTGGCAAAAACCGGATTTAAAGCCACAGCCGTAACCAGCGCCAGTATAGAAGCACTGGCTGAAATGCAGAATGAGGAGCATAAAACGACAGCGATACCGTGGCGTCTGGCAGTTATCTGGATCATTGCTCTGCCTTTTGTTATCGGTATGCTGGGCATGCTGCTGGGACAGCACTGGATGCTGCCGCCATGGTGGCAGTTTGTTCTCGCTTCGATTATCCAGCTTGGTCTGGCGTGGCCGTTTTACAATAGTGCGATTAAATCCCTGCAAGGCGGCGTAGCCAATATGGATGTACTCGTGTCTCTGGGCACGGTCGCTATCTGGCTCTATTCCAGTATTATGCTGTTTAATCATCAGCATGATGCGCATCAGTTTATCTATTTCGAAGCCAGCGTGATGGTAATTGCCTTTGTTTCGCTGGGCAAATATCTGGAACAGCGGACTAAAAAGCAAAGCCTTAACAGTATGAGCATGCTGCTGCAACTGACCCCGAAAATGGTGCGCAGACAAACAGACAACGGCTGGCAGGAAGTACCGCTCAGCCAGATACAGAAAGGTGACATCCTGCAAACCAATGCCGGCAACCGCATCGCTGCCGATGGCATCGTGCATAGTGGTGAAGCATGGTGTGATGAAAGCTATCTCACCGGTGAATCTAAACCATTACTGAAACAGGCTGGTGATAAAGTACTTGCCGGTGCATTACTGAGCAACGGCAGTATCACCTATCAGGCACAGACCCTCGGCAGCCAGACTCTGCTGGGTGACATGATGCAGGCACTGGCGCAGGCACAGGGCAGTAAAGCACCGATTGCAAGGCTGGCTGATAAAGTATCCATGGTATTTGTGCCTGCCGTAGTTGCCATAGCCGTATTAACTTTTATTCTGAACTGGTGGTTTGGTGGTGATTTTAACGAAGCAGTGACCCGCGGCGTAGCCGTACTGGTAATTGCCTGTCCATGTGCGCTGGGGCTGGCCACACCGGCCGCGATGATGGTGGGTATGGGGCGCTCGGCGCGGTACGGAGTATGGTTTAAAGATGCGGCTTCACTTGAGCGTACCAGTCAGGTCAATACGGTTGTACTGGATAAAACCGGCACTCTTACTCAGGGTAAACCCCAGATTGTTGCCCAGTGGCGAAATCCCGATTGTCAGTATGATGCGCAAACCATTCTGCAACTGGCAGCCGCCGCTGAACAGCTCACCACTCATCCGCTGGCGCAGGCGGTGATTCAGGCTGCTGAACAGCAAAACCTGCCGGTACTGACCGCCAGCAATAGCCACAGCGAAATCGGGCAGGGTACACAGGCGCAGGTAGACGGGTATGGCGCGGTAAAAGTCGGTAATCCTGCCTGGTGCGGTTTCAGCATACCCGGGCAATTACAGCAGCAGGAAATCTGGCAGATTGCCAGTATTGTGGTTGTCGCTATTAATAATGAAATAGCAGGTGCATTTGCTATTGCTGATGCTTTAAAAGAAGACACTGTCAGTGCAATTAAACGCTTACAGCAGCAAAATATTGATATTCATATTATGAGTGGTGACCAGCACAGTGTAGTTGAATACATTGCCAAACAACTGGGTATCAGCTATTATCAGGCAGAAATGAATCCGCGTGCCAAGGCCGAAGCGGTGAGAGCGCTGATGCAGCAAGGCAAGGTAGTAGCGATGGTCGGTGATGGTATTAACGATGCGCCGGCACTGGCCGCGGCGGATGTCAGCTTTGCCATGTATGGCGGGGCAGATGTGGCCACCAATACTGCTTCAGCTACGCTGATGCGCCATTCGGTGACTCAGGTAGCCGATGCCCTGGCTCTAGCTCACGCTACTGTACGCGTTGTTAAACAAAACCTGTTTTTTGCTTTTTTCTATAATATTCTCGGTATCCCGCTGGCTGCAATTGGCTGGCTCAGCCCGGTAATCGCCGGCGCGGCAATGGCAATGAGCTCGATTTCAGTATTGCTTAATGCTTTGCGACTGCGAAAAAGCAGGCTGGACTGAATAATAAATTTTCTGTGCAGGCAGATAAATCGCTGCTTGCATAACAATAAAAATAAAAATATCAGTTTCTTAACCCTACCAATAAATCTGCAACTAAAGTAGTAGTAGTCTACTTTGGCAATGTATTTTTTTATCTGTCTGATTGTAAATAATTTATCAGATGATAATCAATTGCCGGATATATGATTTAAAAGAATCATAACTTAACGAATAATCAGAAGAAAACAGCTTTTTTTCTATTCGGATTTTCTTATTGCATGATAGATATGGGCTAAGGAGAAACTTTATTATGAATCATACGGATATATTTCTGCCAGTAAAGAATAAAGTATCTTATTCTATATTTTTGGCATCAATTGCTCAGGTGCTTAAACTGAGTATCTGGCTAATGTTGATCTGGGTCCTGTACCAATTAATGTTGGATGCCAGTGTTTTCCCGGGACTGCCCATTCTCTCTCTGCTTGTGCTGAGCATTCTTTTTTATACGCTGAGAACTTATGCCCACGATAAATCTCACTATGCGGCATTTGAACTAGAAGAAATATTACGAACCAGGCTTATCAAAAAAATCAATCAATTGCCAATTGAAACGGTTAGAAACATGGGCAGTGGGAATCTTGTTAAAACATTAATTGATGATATTAAAGAATTACATGCTTTTGTGGCTGATGCTCCGCCTTTAAAAGCTGAAGCATTCGTTACCCCAATTTTTACCTTACTCGTTTTATTTATCTTTAATTGGGTCTTTGCAAGCATTGTATTTGCAATCACTTTAGTTACTTTTCTGCTGCTGAGTTTTATCATGAAAAAAGCTAAGCTTTTAAAGGAAAGCTATAACAATGCAACTATTCAAATCAACGGTAAAATCATTGAATATATTCAGGGAATGAGTGCAGTAAGAACATTTGATGCCGGGGAGGGGGCATTCGGTCAATATCAAAAAGCGCTGGAAAATTATAGTCAGGTGGTCTTTCATTGGTTGCAATCTATGCGATTGTCTACAAAAATTGCCCGCAGCCTTTTCTCTGCTATGCCGATGAGTATCATATTAGTTGTTGGATTGAGCATAGCCCAGCTAAATGACCAAATCTCTTTTATCACGACGTTCTGTTTTTTATTGCTGGCGATCGGTATTGCAGAAAGTGTTTATCCTGTGATGAGCCTGTTTCAGATATTACAAAAGTCAAAGGCAGCAATAGAAAGGATATTTGAAGTTGAAAATCTGCCAATTTTAAAGGCTCCCACCAACCCGCTATTACCTGACAATAATGAGATTATTTTTAAAAACGTTGGGTTTTCTTACCAGAATTCTGGCACTGTTTTATCCAATATCAATATCAAAATTCCTGAAAATTCATTTACTGTTCTTATAGGTACATCTGGTTCTGGCAAGACAACGCTGGCTAATCTCATTCCTCGCTTTCTTGATACAACCTCTGGAACGATAACTTTAGGTGGCGTGAATATAAAAGATATTGAATACACTGAACTTATGTCGAGAATCTCATTTGTCTTTCAGGATAACTTTTTATTCTCGTGTTCGATCGCAGATAACATACGCTATGGGTTAAACGGTATCTCTGACGATGACGTTATTGAAGCCGCCAAAAAAGCTGAAATTCACGACTTCATTCTGACCCTTCCTGAACAGTATAACACTCTGGCAGGAGAAAGAGGGCAGCTATTATCAGGTGGTCAGAAACAGAGAATCACCATTGCCCGGGTTTTTCTGCAAAATCGACCAATCGTTATTTTAGATGAACCGACGGCTTTTTCTGATGCCCGAAATGAAGCTTTGTTGTTAAAAGCCTTTAACCGTTTAATTGATAGAAATAAAACTGTCATTATGGTAACTCACCGCTTATCGACGATTGTCAATGCCGACCAAATAATATTATTGGATAAAGGGATGATTAAAACTCATGGGACACATAATGATTTAATCGAAAATTCTAGTGACTATAAATTGTTGTGGCAAGAGTATAACAAAGCAAAAAGTTGGTCGATTCCAGTCAATAATTTGGCTGATGGAGAAAAGTGATGAAAGAGTATATTAATACACACACACGCACAACAAAATCATTGCTGACAACGTATACTGGCTTAATCAATGCGGCAGGTAAGCAAAAGAAAATATTGATCCGCAGTCTGATTTATACTGTGATTTCCTCTTGTCTGTTTGGCATTTCGCTGGTTTTACTATATCCCTTATTTGCTGCGCTAGAAGCCAAAAATATTACTGCAACACTCACTCATTTAATTATTGTCGTTGTTCTACTGGCGGGTAGTTTTATTTTTAAGGTGCTTTGTGAACGCTATGATGCGGATGGTTATTCGACCTTAGCCGTTACCGAGCTAAGGGAAAAATTAGGCAATAAGTTACGTAATATTTCCTTAGATTATTTAAGTCAGTTTAGATCTGGCGAAATAAATCACCTTATGATGCAAAGCGTAAATGAAGCGGCAGTATTTACATTTATGCTACTCAATATCATCATTACCGGCGTGGTTATACCACTGTCAGCTGCAATTGCCTTGTTATTTTACAGCTGGCAACTTTCTTTGATGATGCTTTTGGTTTTTCCAATGGCAATTCCACTCTATCTGTGGCGCAGGAAGGCCTATCGCAGAGGTTTTAGCATTCTGGCAGAAGCCAATGCAAAATTAAAAGGTGAAGCTGTCGAGTTTGTACAAGGACTTGATGTATTAAAATCGACAGGTCAAACCGAAGAAAAGATGACAGAGTTTGTTAAGGTAACAACAGATGTGGCAAATATACTGCGCATTGGCACGAAAAAAGGGGAAAAACCTAATTTAATTATAACCATCGTGATTCAAGCTGGTTTAATCCTTATCATCTCGTTAGGTGCGTATTTGGTAAATGCTGCAACCATTTCTTACCTCTTGCTAGCCTGCGTGTTATTAATCGTTGCCCGTTCCACAGATGTATTAAACTTTTTTGTACAAATGTCATCGATGCTTGAATCATTGGTTATAGGGTATGAAAAATTGCAGGGACTGTTGAATGCACCGTCATTACCTGAAAAAAAGGCAGAGATTATGCCTGAGCATTATAATATTGAATTTGAACGAGTTAACTTTTCGTACCGGAGTCAGGACAAGTACGTACTTAAGAATATATCCCTTCATATCCCGGAAAAAGCATTAACCGCTCTGGTCGGTGCCAGTGGCTGCGGTAAGACTACAATAACCAAGCTTATTCTTCGGTTTGCTGACGTAATATCAGGCAGTATTAAAATCGGTGGTATTGATATTCAAGATATGTCTCAGAGGCAGTTAATGAGTCTAGTCTCTGTCGTATTTCAGGATGTTTATTTGTTTCAGGATACCATTATTAATAACATCAGAATGGCAAAATTATCCGCTAGCGACGAGGAAGTCATCGAAGTTTGTAAACAGGCAAATTGCCACGAATTTATCCAGAATTTCCGCGACGGTTATCAAACACAACTGAATGATATTGGCAAAAGTCTCTCTGGTGGGGAAAGGCAGCGTATCTCTATTGCCAGAGCCATTTTGAAAAATGCACCTATTCTTATCCTCGATGAGCCAACTGCCGCTCTCGATACTGAGAATGAACTGGCAGTGCAAAAGGTGATTAATAAGCTCGTACAAGGAAAAACAGTATTAGTTATTGCCCATCGGCTTTCAACTATCATCGGAGCTAAGCAAATTGTAGTAATTGATAAAGGCGAAATAGTGGAAAGTGGTACTCATCAGCAGTTATTGCAACAAAATGGGATTTATAAGGAGTTTTGGCATCTCCAGCAAAATTAACCTCATCTGCTACCTTCTGCAAATTATGAAGTTATACAACTTAATGTTTTGCAATATTCTTAGTCGTTTGCTTATTGACTTTGAAATTGGGTAGTAAATTTTTAGAAAATTCCTTATTGTAAGTTTGATATGCAAAAGAGGACATTGTCTTTATCGTTTATTTGTTTGTTGATAATGGTTTTTCAGACCAGATTGGTTTATTTCTTATCTATCCGAGTATTCCTTATTTTATTAACGTCTAGGTAAGAGCTCACAACGATCAAAAAACTATCTACGGTTAAAATTCCATGCGCATATTGAATTGATGATGAGTTTACCTTATCCATTCGCAGAGTAACTGAAGGCACTATGGTAGTGAAGATTTAAATATGACATGCTTTAAGGAAATATCAACGGAATATCGATGCTCTTTTAGTGTCTATATTAGAGAGTTTTAATAGCATATTTTTCTTTTTCGATTAGTGAGTAAAGTACATGCTTAATTTGCTCACCAGGATTGCTGGCATTTTGTAAGATCAGTCCTTCGGTGAGGGCTATAAATATTTGAGCTAAAGATTCATTAGGTAAAGAGGGTTGTACTCCTTCTGATTTGAAAACAGCGCATATGATTTCACCTAGCGATTTATTGTTTTCCCGTTGCAGTTGGTTGTAGTACTGTTTGAAGTTTTGATCTCTGCTGGCAATAAGCTGCATTTCTATGTCTAAAATAACACAAATGGTGTTATTTTTTATTTGATCAACATAGCTGTTTAATCCATTTATCGAGATGGTATTATTTTCATTATCAATAGCAAGCGCTGATTTTAAGCTTAACCTTTCTTCTGATTTAAGTTTTTCTGTGAGTTGTAGTAATAAATCGTATTTGTTTTTAAAATTTGAGAAGAAAGCACCTTTTGAAAAACCTGCGCCTTCACTTATCGAGTTGATGCTTGTTTTATCAAAACCAAATTTAATAATTTGTTCTATTGCAGCTGCAAATAACATTTCTTTAGTTTCTTGCTGTTGCTGTGCTCTCGTTTTTCTTTGCATACTTTATATACTTCGCTACTTCATGTATTCCAAATATTTATACACTTTAAAACTGTTTTAAAAACGATAAATTATTCGATTAATAAATATTGCCATTTCTAAAAGATTAGAATAACATATATTTTTTGAGATACCAATTGGTATCTGAATTCTGTCTGGTATTTTACTTGTGCCGAACTAGGGCTATTTAATAAGGATTTTAGAAATGAACGTAGTGTTTGTAACAGGTGCAACAGGATTATTAGGCAGTAGTATTGTAAGAATTTTGATTGATCGCAATATTAAAGTAAAAGTATTGGCAAGGTCGGTAGAAAAAGCTAAAAAGCAATTTCATAGTCCTTTAGTTGAGATAATTGAGGGAGATATGTTAAACATAAAAGGCTTTACTGCGCATTTAAAAGGATGTGATGCTTTATTTCATTGTGCGGCTTTTTTTAGAGATAATTATAAAGGTGGCAAGCATTGGGATGAACTTTTTAATACGAACGTAAAGGGTACAGAACAAATATTAGAAGCAGCCTATGCAGCAGGAATCCGTAAGGCAGTTTATACCTCATCTATTGCAACTTTGTGTGGTAAAGAAGAGGAGTTAATTGATGAAACCATGCAACGCCCTGTAGAGGGTAGTGATAATTATTATAAAAGTAAAATTTTAGCAGAAGAAAAAGTTAAAGAGTTTTTAAGTAATCATCCTGATATGTTTATAACCATTGTATTACCTGGTTGGATGTACGGTCCTTTTGATATGGGACCAACTTCATCTGGGCAATTAGTATTAGATTATGTTGCTAGAAAAATGCCAGGTGTATTACCTGCAAGTTTTTCAGTCGTTGATGCTAGGGATGTTGCAGAACATCATATTGCTTCTTTAGAAAAAGGTAGAAGTGGTGAAAAGTATCTTGCAGCAGGGCGTTATATGGAAATGAAGGATATTTTTAAATTACTTGAAAAAAGCACGGGTGTAAAAATGCCAACTAAGCTTATCCCTTTATGGTTATTAAAGGCTATTTCAATGGGGCAGGAAATTTATCACGTATTTACACGTAAACCTATTTTATTAAGTTATTCGTCCGTGAATTTGATCGGAAATGAATACAAGCGCACACATTTTAGTCATGAAAAGAGTGCTAAGGAATTAGGCTGTCAATTTAGACCTTTAGATGAGACGTTTACAGATGTTGTCACTTGGTACAAAGAAAATAATTACATTTCTTAATAATTATTAGGTACTATATTATTTCTGGTGGGTTTATCTATCGTCTATTACCAATTATGGGGCTGTATTAGGACCAGTTTGTACAAACCGTATGTATTGCTTCACGGTTAATCAACCCTTACCAAATAGCGATGGTTACCCATTTATTTTTTCTGCAATCCTGGTATTGATATGCTTAATCCCGCTCTCTAAAGGATTAAAAATAGCAATCGCTGGACATAATTAATCTTTGTCACGTTGAGGTTTGTAATAAAATGTCCCATAAAGAGATCAAAAACATCCCCAAACAGATTCAGAAATTATTTTTTACTTTATATTACACGAGGTATATTGGCTCTGGATTTTTGGCTAGTGGTTTGTTTTTAATTTTACGCAATAAAGGTATTGCGCTGGATAAATTAAGCCTTATTCCACTCATGTCTTTGCCACTTAGCTTTAGAGTGTTATGGGCGCCGTTTATTGATAAATATTTAAAAACATCTTCAGGCCATTATCGGAACTGGCTGTTGATTGCGCAATTTTTGATGATATTGGGTTTATTTGCGATTGCTTTTATTGATCCGGTTAATAATTATTTATTAGTTTTGTTGGCCATTTTATTTTTTTCATTTATTATCCTCACGCAAGATTTGGCGTTGGCAAACTTAACCAGCAACATTTCTGAAGAGCATGAGAGAGGTCTTATTGCTAGTCTAGATGTTAGCGGTTTTATGTACGGCAATATTATCGGTGGGGCCATTGTGTTGGTGCTATATTCTTACACAAGCTGGAGTGTCTGCATAATTTTTCTCTCTGGGTTTTTGGCATTTTCATTTCCATGGAGGCAAATATGGTTTTTTAATGAGTATAAGTTCAGTAAAAACAGTCGTATTTCTGAGACTACTGACAAAAATTATTGGAAGAATATTGTTTCAGCCTGGAAGGGAAAGAAAAGCTGGTGTGCTTTGCTGGTTATTATCCCTTTTGGCATTTCTCCCTCTTATAATCTGATGCCTCTAGCGCTGCTTGATAGCGGCTGGTCGTTAGCTAATACTGCCCTTTTGCTAAAATTATTCGGTACGATGATTTTGGTGATAACTATTTACGTTGGTATTCGTCAGCTTAGAAAATTGACCCGGAAACAAAGCTTGTCGTTTTCTATTATATTCTATGCTTGCTGTTTATTGTCATTTATCCCTATCTCGCTTGGTCATAATAATGCCTTGTTAGTTTATTTTTCATTTTTCCCGTACTTTGTTAGTTTGCAGTTTGTTCGTACCTGCCTATATACCATTATTTTGGATAATGCTGCCAGTAGTGTAGCACCGACTACAGCCGCCAATGCTCAGATGGCAATTTTGGGGGGCTTTGATTTAATCGTTGCATCCTTAAGTTTTTATTTTGCTCAAACGTGGGGATATTTTGTCATAATCACTGGTTCTGTTGTGATCGCTTTTTTTGCCGCATTTTTGGCAACCAGAGTCGTCCAAAATCAGTCCGATTAGCATTAACACTATAGCTATTAAAACATTAAGTAACACGATGACATTCAATCAACAAAATTTTTCTATCAAAAAAATTATTTGAACCGTCCGTTACTTATTTGCCGCAATAAATTATTTAGCGTATTAGGAAATTTACTGAGCAAAAAGATGTGGCTAACTCTTATAACAGAGAAGAGTCAGATAATATCTTTTCGACTTTAATCATTCCTGAAACGCTCGCAAGTATCGAATCCTATATTGATAATGTAAAAAATACTATCATTCCTATTTGGTCTCATTGAGCAAACCGAACGTATCCAGGGCATATGACCAGCCGCATGCCATCGTTAATTCCAGAAATGGGTCGATTAATCCAGACATTAAATCAAATTATAGTTTAGCTGGAAACCAGCAGAAGATTAACACTGCCAGAGCATCAGTCGCTTAAATTATTGCATAAGGCAGTATTTAACTATAATGATGATTTTTAAGCGGATGTTAATCAGAATTTTAGTATAACACCGAGGATTTTTATTAATAGCTAGTTGATTACTACGCTTAATTTTTTTTAAAACTAAGCTTGTTTATGCAAGCTGGAAATTATTTCTTAGCTTCTGCTAACCCATGTTAAATTCAAGCAGCCGGAATAGGGATATTGACAGCTATAACGGTGTTTTTTAGAGTAAAATTACACTTTATTGATGCTGATTACACTATAGATAAGCCGTGTTTGTTTGATTAAGTCAGTTTTGAAATTTACAGCAGCTATTTTGCTGAACTAGCAGTAAATTCACTTAACAGAAAATGTCTAACATGGTTTTTTGCTGGATTAATTGATTTCTCAATGGGGACACAGACTATGACCGAAAGAGATATTACCAAAATAACTGATTATCCCTTAATTCAAAAGCTGGCACAGGCATTATGGCAGAAAGAAGATTATGGTCATGGGGTAGCTATTATGGTAGGGGCGGGCTTTAGCCGCAGTGCTGCTGTAACACAGGATATCAATAAGAAAATGCCACTCTGGGCAAATTTGGCTGAAAAAATTGCTCAAGAACTTGGAGAGGAGGAGCATACAGATGCTTTACGTCTGGCACAGATATATCAGGATTACTTTGGTAAGCAGACGCTATATGATTTATTGAAAAATGAAATTGATGATGAGATATGGCAGCCGGCAGAGCTTTATCAGCAGTTATTAACCTTACCCTGGACTGAAGTATTAACCACAAACTGGGATACATTGCTGGAGCGTGCAGCCAGAGAGATATATGAACCTATCTATAATATTGTCAGTAAACAAGAGGATTTAGCCTGTTGTCATTCTCCCCGGATTGTAAAATTACATGGCACAATTAATCTCAGTAGCGATTTGATTTTTACCCAGGAAGATTACCGTCATTATCCGCAGAAATACGGCATTTTTGTTAATTTTGTCCGGCAGGTGTTTTTAGAAAACGAATTATGTCTGATAGGCTTTTCAGGAGATGATCCGAATTTTCTCCAATGGATAGGCTGGGTAAGGGATAATCTTCAAAGCAATGCGCGACGTATTTATCTGGTAGGAGCATTGAATTTATCTTCTGCTAAACGTAAGTATCTGGAAAGTTTGAATGTAGCTCCTATTGATTTATCTGAGCTTGTTGCCGATATCGATGATAGAGATTTAAAACATAAAACGGCAATTGAATTGTTTTTAACACAACTGTCAAACTTAGAGGTAAAGAAAGTCTGGGATTGGTTTCCTAAACAATTCGATGAAATTATTAAGCTTTATTCACGTAACCAAGGAGAAATAAAATTAGATGAAGCTCTTTCCGCTTTAAGAAAGGATAGAGAATCATATCCAGAATGGATTATTTGTCCTAATTTTTTAAGATTAAGTTTAATAGTACAAATATATAGATTCTGGTTTTTAATCCCTGATATTTCTAGACAATGAGTAATCATTTTGTTACAGCTTGGTGAAAATTTTAAATATATGTTGAAATTAGACCATAAATATTTTGATCATGATAAATTCCATTTAAGTATTCAGCCTGTTTTAGAGTTCCTTCATAACTAAAACCGCATCGCTTAGCAACCGCATTACTTTTAGGATTATCCACTGAGCATTTAATAACAAATCGTTTAATTATTTTTTGTGATGCATAGTAATGAGTAAGTGCTTGAATTGCTTGTGTCATAACACCTTTACCTTCTGCTTGGCTATTGAGCCAATAACCAATATAGGCTGTCTTATTGTTTTTATCTATTCGATTGAAAGACAGTAAGCCGACAGGGTTATTATTTAGTAAAATTACATAAGTTTTGGTAATATCTTTTTGATGCTCGACTGAACAATTATCTAAAAAATTTGATGTGTCTGCTTCATTATTAACAAACTTAGGCCAAGCCATAAATTGACTAAAACTATCACGATTAACATCAATAATATTGTATAACTTAGTTGAGTATTGTCGATCTGATGGCACTAAATGAATATGTTCATTGACAAAGATACTTTGTTGATTGGTATTTGTCATTAATTATTCCTTTAAGAGAGTATAACCAATTCTGAGTTAATATAAATTGAAGTATATGTTAGAAACAAGTTACTTTATGAATTAGTGTGGAGATATGGAATAATTTTTTATTATGATATTCGTAAAAATATTCAAACCATGTTACTGGAAATATGTGACCCTGCTATGGATATTCTGAATCGAAGCCAGCAACCGATTACAGAGTTACAAAATATTCTGGAAGAAGCTAAAAATGATGCATTGTCAGAGGTACGTTTTGCCGAAACTGATGAATTTTATAAATTATGAATAAATTAATCTGCTAAACCATATTAATTAAAGTGCCAATGAATAAAATATTTATATTTTAGTGCTTTATTTTCAGCTATAGAAATCAGACTTAATAAAAAAGGTTGCTATTTAGTAAAGTAGCAACCTTTTTTAATCCTATTTACAGTAACACCCGCTCAATCCCTCCGTTACTGGCTTTCTGCACAAATTCATCCTGCCAGTTTTCGCCCAGTATATGTTTGGCCATTTCAATTACTACATAATCAGCCTTGATATTTGCATCATCAGTATAACGGCTCAGGCCTTGCAGACAGGCGGGGCAGCTGGTGAGGATTTTTACTGGTTCGCCCTGAGGCAGCTTGGCTTTGCCTTTTTCGATTTCCTCCTGTTTGCGGAAGCGTACCTGTGTGGCGATATCCGGCCGACTGACGGCAAACATGCCGGATTCACCGCAGCAGCGGTCTGACAGAGGTACGTTCTGCCCCATCAGCTCATTCACAACTTTTATCGGCTGGGTGGTTTTAATCGGGGTATGGCAGGGGTCGTGATAGAGGTACTGACGGCCTTTTACGCCGTTCAGTTTCAGCCCTTTTTCCAGCAGGTATTCATGAATATCGAGTATGCGGCAGCCGGGGAAAATTTTATCGAAGTGATAATCTTTGAGCTGGTCGTAACAGGTTCCGCAGCTTACAACTACGGTTTTGATATCCAGATAGTTCAGGGTATTGGCTACACGATGGAACAGTACGCGGTTGTCCATGGTGATTTTATCGCCTTTGTCTTTATTACCGCCGGCGGTTTGCGGATAGCCGCAGCACAGATAGCCCGGCGGTAAGACGGTTTGGACGCCTACATGCCAGAGCATGGCCTGAGTAGCGAGACCTATCTGGCTGAACAACCGCTCGGAGCCGCAGCCGGGAAAGTAGAAAACGGCTTCGGCTTCATCGCTGATCTGCGGATTGCGGATAATCGGTACGGTGGTGCTGTCTTCGATATTCAGCAGGGCACGGGCTGTTTTAATCGGTACGTGGCGCGGTAAAGGGCGGTTGATAAAGTGTATTACCTGTTCGCGGATTTCCGGCTTGGCGGTGGTGGCACGTGGCGCGGTTTTCTGGCGCTTCAGCCAGCCAAGGCTAAAGTGCTTACCCATTTCATAGCCCCAGTTTTGCAGTCTGAAGCCGGCTTTAACCACGCCTGTACGCAGGGCTTTGATGGTTCTGGGGTCGGTGGCGTTAAGAAAGGCCATGCCCATGTATACGGTGGGATTGAATTTCTTTTTACCGGCTTTGCGCAGGTAGTTGCGCATGGCTACGGTAACGTCGCCAAAGTCGATTTTTACCGGACAGGGTTTTATGCAGCGGTGGCACACGGTACAGTGATCAGCCACGCTGTTCAGTTCATCAAAATGTTTCAGGGAAACGCCGCGGCGGGTTTGTTCTTCGTACAGGAAAGCTTCGGTAAGCAGACCGACACCCAGAATTTTATTGCGCGGTGAGTACAGCAGGTTAGCGCGCGGTACATGGGTACTGCACACGGGTTTACATTTGCCGCAGCGCAGACAGTCTTTGATGGAGTGGGCAATTTTACCCAGCTCGGACTGTTCCATAATCAGCGATTCTACGCCCAGCAGCTCAAATGAGGGTGTATAGGCTTTGTCGAGGTTGGCACCGGGCATCAGTTTGCCGCGGTTAAAATGGCCGTGCGGGTCTACCTGCTGTTTGTAATCCCAGTAGGGCTGCATTTCTGCCTGTGTCAGGTAGTCGATTTTGGTAATGCCGATGCCGTGCTCACCGGAAATAACGCCGTTAAGGCTGCGCGCCAGTGCCATGATGCGGTCTACGGCATGATGAGCAGTTTGCAGCATGTCGTAGTCGTCGGAATTAACCGGAATGTTGGTATGGACATTGCCGTCACCGGCATGCATATGCAGGGCAACGAAAACACGGCCGCGGATGATATGGCGGTGAATTTCGTCGAGTTTTTCCAGTATCAGGGTATCGGTTTTGCCGCTGAATATTTCGGCCAGCGGCTGCATAATGTCGCGTTTAATGGATACGCGCAGATGAAAATCACGCATGGCGATAAAGCAGCTCTGGTCGCCAGCCGGTTCGTTGTCTTCGAGTTTTTGCGGAAAATGCTGCAGATAATCGGCCAGTGGTGTGTCGAGATGGTTGAGCAGCCATGTCCAGCGGGTCTGAATACCGGTGATGTAATCAAGGGCATGCTGTTTGCGGGAGCCGAGCAGCTCGGCGCTGGAAAGGTCGGTATCGAGTTTATCTACCGGCAGTTTGGTTTGCAGATATTCGATGATGGCCGCGCACAGGGCAAGTTTGTTCTGAATCGACAGCTCAATGTTGATGCGTTCGATACCGTCGGAATAGCTGCCAAGCTGTTCAAGAGGGATAACAACGTCTTCATTGATTTTAAACGCATTGGTATGGCGGGCGATGGCGGCCGTACGTGAGCGGTCGAGCCAGAAAGTTTTGCGTGCTTCAGGAGTAACGGCGATAAAGCCTTCGCCGCAGCGGGCGTTGGCCAGCCGCACGATATGAGCTGCTGCTGCCTGTACTTCATTTTCATCATCTGAAACGATGTCGGCCAGCAATACCATTTTCGGGCGGCCTTTGCCGGCTGCCTTAGTAGCATAACCAACGGCGCGCACGTAGCGCCAGTCGAGATGCTCCAGCCCCGCCAGTTTGACGGTTTTATGGTTAAGCATGTAGTTGCGCACTTCGACGATGGACGGGGTGGCATTGGCTACGGTGCCGAAAAACTCCATACAGATGGTACGGGTGTATTTGGGCATGCGATGCAAAACGAAAGCAGCAGAGGTGATGATGCCATCCGTGCCTTCTTTCTGCACTCCCGGTACGCCGGCAAGGAATTTATCGGTAACGTCTTTACCCAGCCCCACTTTGCGGAAACGCTGCCCGGGTACTTCGAGACGCTCGGTTTTAAGGATGCTGTAGCCGTCGTTATCAAGGGTATGTATGTCAAATATGGCGGTGGTTTCGTCGTGGATTTTGCCGAAATTATGGCGTACACGTTCTATTTTCAGCCATTGCCCCTGAGGGTTGACCATTTTCCACCACGCCAGATTATCCAGAGTGGTGCCCCACAATACGGCTTTTTTACCGCCGGCATTCATGGCTACGTTGCCGCCGATACAGCAGGCATCGGCAGATGTCGGGTCTACGGCAAAAACCCAGCCGGCAGCACTGGCCGCTTCTTCTACACGGCGGGTAACTACTCCGGCACCGCAGGTAATTACCGGATGAGTGCCTTCCAGCCCGGGCAGTTGCTGTAAGGCAACCGGGCTGTACTGGTCGAGTTTTTCGGTATTGATTACGGCGCTCATGGCGTCCATCGGAATGGCACCACCGGTATAGCCGGTACCGCCGCCGCGCGGAATGATGGTGAGCTCCAGCTCAATTAAAGCGCGTACAAGCGGTGCAACTTCTTTTTCGTGATCCGGGTTGATAACTACAAAAGGGTATTCAACACGCCAGTCGGTAGCATCGGTAACGTGGCTGACGCGCGCCAGCCCGTCGAACATAATGTTGTCTTTGTGGGTGATTTTACGCAGGCGGTTGAATACCTGTTCGCGTTTACTGCGGGTTTTGCCAAAGCTGCTGTCAAAATCGCTGATGGCCTGCTCTGTGCTTTTTATCAGCTGCTCGACCATCTGGTTGTTGTCGCGCCGTTTCTGAATTTCGCTGAGGCGGTGGCGCATTTCTTTAACCAGCGCCTGCTGGCGATGCTGGTGTTCGAGCAGGTCGTCAATCAGGTAAGGATTGCGGATAACTGCCCAGATATCTCCGAGTATTTCAAACAGCATTCGTGCTGAGCGACCGGTTCGTCTTTGCTCGCGCAGCTGTTGCAATAAATCCCATGAATGGCTGCCGAGCAGGCGAATGACTATTTCTCTGTCGGAATAAGAGGTGTAGTTATAAGGGATTTCGCGTATACGCTGACTGGCTTGTGTGCTCATTAAACGTGTTCCGTTCCGCTCTGCTGGCGTTAAATTGGTAAGGCTGTAAATTGGTTATTTTAACTGTTTACTTTACTTTTCGCAGTTTTGTCTGATAACAATTTAGGTGAAAACAGTGGTAATGGCAATGGAAAAATCTGCTGGTTTGATGGTATTTTGTTTCATGTACCCGTTTTTAAAGGTGCATTTTATTATTTGGCCGGATGCTTTCCGGATTTTGGGTACTTACAGTTTAAATGCAGAATGATTGATTGGCATGTAAGTCTGTAAAGATGCTTTTATTGAGAGAGGTAAGTTAATTTACAGATTCAACGGGGATAACCGGTTTTTTATATCCGGGATTGTAAGGTCCGAAGAGTATGCTATTAGTTTCCTCAGCTGACAGTAAACCGGTATCTACTGCACCGGCAACGATATAAGCTTTATCGGAGACTTTATTTGAAATCTGTGTAATCACGGCATTGACCATCAGTGAAAAAATATCATTGTTGCTATTATTACTGGAATCTATGGTGATATTTTTTTCTCCGCTCCAGATAATCGAACCGTTTTTAGCATCTATCAGTTTGGCTTCTACGGTAACTGTGGTAACGCTACTGATTACTTTGTATTTTGTGCCATAGTCTTTTACGTTTAAGTACAGGATGGCATCAGGATTGTAAATCTGTCTGATTTTGTTTATGTCTATTGCCTGAATTTCAGCTCCATCATTCAGACCATTGTCTTTAAATGTTTCATTAACCAGAGCTACAGGAAAAACATAATAACCTGATTCAGCTAATGGTTGTGTTGTCTGAGCCAATACAGCATATGGTGCTTTTGTATCAACTGAGGAGCTGGTGGGCAGTAATACCAGAATAGAATGCGGATCACTTTGCCGGAATTTGCTGTAATTATGCGGTTGTGGCTGGTAATGAGAGGTGGAACAGGCGTAAAGTAAAGTAGTAACCGCCAGAGAAAGCAGTAATTTGAAAAAGCGCATTATGATTTATCTTTGTCAATATTTTTTAACAGGAAGTTCATATAAGTTGCTGATTCGGGAAAAGCGGCTTTTTCTTTTTCAAACTGAGCTTTAGCACCGGCGCGGTTGCCGGCCTGTGCATACAGCATCCCCAGATGTGCATGGGCTCCCGGTGCCGGCTTACTGTGATGACTGGCGGCATCAATAAAATATTTTTCCATACCGGCAATCTGTTCTTCCAGTGAGGTTTTACCGTCCAGTGCCTGATATTGCAGTTTGTGATAATCACCCCAGTAGTAAAGTGTGGCAGACTGACTCTGATGAGCGTATACAGCCAGTATCAGGGTCGCGAAGGCGGTTGTTATTATTTTTTTCATTTCGGATTTGATGTGTGCAGAAAGGTTTTATGTTAAGGCTGAGGATTCCATTGTCCTGATTCAATGCCATTAACCAGATTGTTTACTGCTTCTCGAATGGCTAAATCAAGCACTTTTCCGTTAAGGGTTCCGTCATAGCTGGCATAGCCGCCGGTACCGAGTATTTCGCGTGTGGAAAGTTTGAATTCTCCGGCACCCTGACTTGAATAAACGATTTCTGCTGTTTGCACATCAATGATGTTAAGGGTAACTTTGGCATAGGCTACCTGAGTTTTTCCCTGACCAAGAATGCCGAATAATTGTTCATCACCTATAGTTTTACGTCCGAATTCTGAAATATCACCAGTTACAATGTAGCGCGCGCCCTTGAGCTTTTGTTGCATACCGTTGATATTGGCTTCATTACGGATTTCATCCAGATTAGTACGATCCAGAACAATAAAACGACCTGTTTGCTGTAAATCAGTCATCAGAATGGTTTTCGCCTGACTGGTAAGCTGATTATTGCTGTTGCTGAAAATACCGCCGCCCAGATTACCACGGCTGTCAAACTTCCCTACAGCCAGCTGAGTTTTTATGCCGTTGTATGCTTGCTGATAAGTGGCTACTTTGGGAGTGTTGATTACTTGTGATGTTTCTGTTGCACAAGCGGATAGCAGGCTGGCACTCAGCAGGGTAAGATAAATTTTTTTCATATTGAGCTGCATATATTATTTCTTCAGCTTGTATCTGGGAAAATATTGATGTTAAAAGATATTATTAGTATTTTCAATTAAATATAATTTATATCCGTTCAGGTTGCAGAGTATCAGAATTTTTCCTGCGGGCTTAAATAACGCCATTGTCCTGGTGGCAAGGCACCCAGTTTGATTTTACCCATGCGTACCCGTTTCAGACCGGTTACACGTAAGCCTACCAGTTCACACATGCGTCTGATTTGGCGTTTTTTACCTTGTTTAAGTATAAAACGCAGCTGATCCTGATTTTGCCAGCTGACTTTAGCCGGCCGCAGTTTTTCACCGTCAAGACTTAATCCGTGGTTCAGCAGCGCCAGACCGCTTTCACTCAGTTTGCCGGTTACGCGTACGAGATATTCTTTTTCGATACCACTGTGTTCACCGATCAGCTGTTTGGCAATACGCCCGTCCTGAGTAAGTACCAGCAAGCCTACCGAATCGATATCCAGACGGCCGGCCGGCGCCAGATGGCGTGTATGCTCCGGCTGAAACTGAATGCGGCTTTTGTCTTCCTGCCAGTGGTTGGCTTCGGTAATCAGCTCAACGGCCGCACGATAACCTTTTTCCGGCTGCGCGCTGACAAAGCCTACTGGCTTATTCAGTAGAATGGTAACGCGTTCGGCTTGCTGACGATGCGCCTGCCGGTCGAGGTCGATGCGATCACTATTAAAAACTTTTTGTCCAAGTACGGCAGTTTTACCATTAACTTTTACCCAGCCCTTTTCAATATAGCTGTCTGCTTCACGGCGTGAGCATAAACCCAGTTGCGCCATGCGCTTTGACAGACGCTGAGCTTCGTTTTGTTCTGTAGTTGTCATGCTTTATGCTCTTTTTGTCGATTAGAACCGGCTACCATATCCAGCAGGAACAGGCGGCAATCCAGATTACCGTTAAACAATGGGATTTTACGTTTTGGTGACAAACGCATCAGTTTAGGCATATCACGGTCGGCGCTGAACATACCGATCAGCCAGCCGGCAAAATGTTGTTTCAGCCAGCTGCCTAATTGAGGATATAAAGCGTGTAAAAGCTGAATTTCAGAAAGGCGGACACCATAAGGCGGATTGCTTATCATGATGCCGTTTTTTCCGTTCGGACGGGTATCCAAAGCATCAGTTACCTGCCATTGAATATATTGCTCCATACCGGCATAGCGGGAGTTGTCCTGAGCCAGTCTGATTAGCCTGCTATCAATATCTGCTCCGAAAACCGGTGCAGATGGCTGGTGTATGGCTGCCTGAGCAGCGCGACGCAGCTGCTGCCATAAATTATCATTATAATTATTCAGCTTTTCAAAACCGAAAGCACGTTCCAGCCCGGGTGCTGTGCCGGTGGCAATCAGTGCGGCTTCAATGGCAAGAGTACCACTGCCGCAAAAAGGATCCATAAAGGGCTGGCTGCCGTTATAGCCAGCCAGTAACAGTAAACCGGCTGCCAGATTTTCACGTAATGGTGCTTCACCGGTGTCACTGCGGTAGCCACGTTTAAATAAGGCTTCACCACTGCTGTCCAGATAAACAGATATTTCGTTTTTCTCAATAAAGACATGAATGCGGATATCCGGACGAAATTTTTCTATACTGGGGCGGCGGCCGGTTTTATCGCGAAATACATCGCAGATAGCATCTTTTACTTTGAGGGCAGCAAAATTAAGGCTGTTGATTTGTGCCTGTTTGCCTTCGATATGAATTTTGAAATTTTTATCTACGTCAAACCATTCAGGCCAGCAGATTTTCCGGGCCAGTTGATAAATTTCGTTTTCGTTGCGAAAGTGGCCGGTAGTCAGACGGATAAGTACCCGGCTGGCTACACGGCTGTGCAGATTAATTTTGTATACGCTGGCTAAATCACCTGTAAGTGCGATACCGCCGTCACAATTATGAATCTGCTCACAGCCCAGGGTAACCAGTTCCTGATTTAATATGGTTTCCAGCCCGCGCGGACAGCTTACGAAAAGAGAATATGAATTCATGCAGTACTTTATTTAAAGAAGATAGGACATGCTAAATTGGTTTGCGCATGTATAAATAGTATGATTGTAATATTGAAGTTTATGTGCTGACTATTGTTTATGTTTTCGGGCTTGCAAATTTGAGTGATTAAGCGTGAAGATAACCTTAAGAAGAAAAGGGATAAGAAGTCTGTATATGTCTAATTAATCGGGGATAAATACCATGTTTATTTTTAAACTGCATTATTTGAAGTCGATAGAAGAAGTAGAAAAATATTTGCCTGCTCATCTGAATTATTTGCAGGAACACTATGATAGTGGTGATTTTATTGCTTCCGGCCGGCAGGTACCGCGCATCGGCGGAGTTATTCTGTGCCGGGCGGCCAGTAAAGAATCGGCGCAGTCTATTATGGTTAAAGATCCGTTTTACATTCATCAGATTGCCGAATATGAACTGATTGAATTTATACCGACAAAATATGCATCAGGTTTTGAAGCGTTTATTTAAAAAAATTTTCAGAATGCTGTTTACTTGTTTTTTGTGTTACAGGCAGATAAACGGTAAATCATCATTATGCCGATGCTCAAATCACATTACTGGTTTTATTAGCCTGATGTGTAAACAATTTTATGATTTAAGATTACTTTTTTCATGGTCAATCAGCCATTTTTTACGTTCCAGCCCACCGCCGTAGCCGGTTAATTTACCATTGGAGCCGATTACTCTGTGACAGGGGATAATAATAGCAATACGATTAAAACCATTGGCATTGGCTACAGCCCGGACTGCCTGAGGATTATGCAGTTTTTCTGCCTGTTGTTTATAGGTAGTGAGTTCTCCGTAGGGGATCTGTTTGAGACAATTCCAGACTGCCTGTTGAAAATCAGTGCCGGGAGTATGTAGTGGAATAGAAAAATATTTTCGTTTTCCTTCAAAATATTCCTTAATTTGAATTCTGGTCTGAATGATATGTTCATTTTCACCAAAAATAATTGTAGCATTCAGTAATTGCTGTAATTGTTTAAACTCTGTTTCTAACATCCGCCGGTCGACGAATTCCAGCAAACAGACTCCCTGTTGCGTAGCGCAGACAAACATCGGACCTATAGGCGTGGTCAGCCGGTTAATAAGTATGATGTTGTTGTTTAAATGGCCGGATGGTGAGTTTTTAGCAATTTTTTTATAGATATAGCCAAAGCCGCTTAATGATCCATAACCATTATCGAAAGCGACATCTATTATTTTTTTACCGGTTTTCAATTCCTGATATGCCTGATTAATCCGGTACATTCTCTGATATGCCTGAAAAGTAATTCCATAATTTTTTTTAAACCAGCGGCGAACAATTTCCGGACTGATTTCATGTGCTCTTAATACGGAATCAGAAATTTTTATCTTCGGATTCTGAGTAATCATTTTTATGGCATTAATAATCTGTTCGGGTGCCTCATTGGCATTTTCAGTCGGACGGCAAATTTTACATGGGCGGTAACCTGCATTCAGAGCTTCTTTGACTGTATAAAAAAATTCTGTGTTTTCTAATTTAGGCTTTTTTGCTCTGCATGTTGCGATACAAAATATTGAGGTGGTTTTCACACCTGCATAAAAAATACCAATATAACTTTGATCTTTTGTGAGTAAGGCCTGATAGTATTTTTTGATTTCATTTATCTCTGTAACTGGCATTTAAAATATACTTTCCTGTATTTTGTGAACACTGTAAACTAATTCATCTGCCTGCAATGATGTAGTTAAATTACTTTTTATGCATAATTTCATTAGGTGTTTTTAAGTTAAAAGATTATGTAATTAGGTTCTGGAATGAGCATAGTTAAATTTGCTCCGATGTAGTTTCTGTTGATGTAGCAGTAAATAAAAAGATATTAAAAATTAATGCTGACAATAACAACCGAAAAATGGATAACTATTTTTATAATTTGAATTATTAGATTGTATGATTTAATCTCTTTGTAATTCAAAATAAAAATATTGTGAAAATAATATAAATCGGTTTTGCAAAATGAGTAATGAAAAGATGGAAACAAAAAAATCAGATAAGTTTTTAAGTACTCTGGAAGCAGCTCAAAAAGGAGATGCGGATGCCCAATTTGCTATGGGTGGTATGTGTGAAGATGGAGATGGAACGGAGCAAAATTATGTAGCTGCCTATAAATACTATAAACTTGCTGCAGACCAGGGAAATATTGATGCACAAGTCAATTTAGGTCTTTTATATGCGTATGGTAATGGCGTAGAACAGAATTATGAAAAGGCAGCTGAATATTATGCAGCTGCAGCTGCGAAGGGAGATGCTATTGCCCAGTATAATTTAGGTCTATTGTATGAAAATGGTGATGGTGTAGAAAAGAATTATGCAAAAGCATTTGAATGTTATGCAGCTGCGGCTAAGCAGGGAGATGCTATTGCTCAGTATAACTTAGGTGATTTGTATTATTTCGGTAAAGGTACAGAACAGAATTACACTAAAAGCTTTGAATATTTTCAGTTAGCTGCGCAACAAGGTAATAGTGATGCCCAATTTGCTCTTGGTCTTATGTATGAGGATGGAAAAGGAACGGAGCAAAATTATACAGAGGCATATAAATACTATAAGCTGGCTGCCGAACAGGGAAATATCGATGCACAAGTCAATTTAGGTAATTTATATTGCTTTGGAAAAGGAGTAGAGCAAAATTACACTAAAAGCTTTGAATACTATCAGTTAGCCGCGCAACAGGAAGATGCTACTGCTCAGCGTTATTTAGGTAATTTATATTACTTTGGAAAAGGAGTAGAACAAAATTACACTAAAAGCTTTGAATATTATAAATTAGCCGCGCAACAAGGTGATAGTGAAGCACTATACACTTTAGGATATATTTATGACGTTGGAGAGGTAATTGCTCAGGATTATGCAGAGGCACATAAATATTTTAAGCAGGCTGCCCGGCTCGGAAATATTAGTGCACTATTGAGTTTAGGTATTCTATATGAATATGGTCAAGGTGTAGAGCAGAATTATGAAAAGGCAGCTGAATATTATTCAGCTGCAGCTGCACAGGGAGATGCTGCTGCCCAATTTAATTTGGGTGTATGCTATGAAAAGGGCGAGGGTGTAGATCAGAGCTATGAAAAGGCAGTTGAATATTATTCAGCAGCAGCTGAACAGGGAGATGCTGTTGCCCAATGTAATTTAGGTAGATTGTATGAAAATGGTGATGGTGTTGAGCAGAATTATGAAAAGGCGGTTGAGTATTATTTGGCTGCAGCTGCACAGGGAGATGCTGCTGCCCAATTTAATTCGGGTGTATGCTATGAAACGGGCGATAGTGTAGAGCAGAATTATGAAAAGGCAGCAGAGTATTATTCAGCTGCTGCAGCACAGGGACATGCAAATGCTCAGTGTAATTTAGGTGTATTGTATGAAAATGGCGAGGGTGTAGATCAGAGCTGTGAAAAGGCATTTGAATATTATTCAGCTGCAGCTGAACAGGGACATGCTGCTGCCCAGTGTAATTTAGGTAGATTGTATGAAAATGGTGATGGTGTAGAGCAGAATTATGAAAAGGCGGCAGAATATTATGCAGCTGCAGCTGAACAGGGATATGCTAATGCCCAGTGTAGTTTAGGTATATTGTATGAAAATGGTGATGGTGTAGAGCAGAATTATGAAAAGGCAGCAGAGTATTATTCAGCTGCAGCTGAACAGGGACATGCAAATGCTCAGTGTAATTTAGGTGTATTGTATGAAACGGGCGATGGTGTAGATCAGAGCTGTGAAAAGGCGGTTGAATATTATTCGGCTGCAGCTGAACAGGGAGATGCTGTTGCCCAGTGTAATTTAGGTAGATTATATGAAAATGGTTATGGTGTAGAGCAGAACTATGAAAAAGCGGCTGAGTATTATAAATTTGCTGCGCAACAGGGGGATAGTAATGCCCAATTTAATTTGGGTTTATACTATGAAAAGGGCGATGGTGTAGATCAGAGCTATGAAAGGGCGGCAGAATATTATTCAGCTGCAGCAGCACAGGGACATGCTGCTGCCCAATGTAATTTAGGATTTTTATATCACAACGGCGATGGTGTAGAGCAGAATTATGAAAAGGCAGCAGAGTATTATTCGGCCTCAGCAGAACAGGGAGATGCTGCTGCCCAGTGTAATTTAGGTATATTGTATGAAGATGGTTATGGTGTAGAGCAGGATTATGAAAAGGCAGCAGAGTATTACTCAGCAGCGGTAGCACAGGGATATGCTGTTGCTAAGTATAATTTAGGTATATTGTATGAAAATGGTTATGGTGTAGAGCAGAATTATGAAAAGGCAGCAGAGTATTATTCAGCTGCAGCAGCACAGGGAAATGCAAATGCTCAGTGTAATTTAGGTGTATTGTATGAAAATGGCGATGGTGTAGAGCAGAATTATGAAAAGGCAGCAGAGTATTATTTAGCAGCAGCTACACAGGGACATGCTGTTGCCCAGAGTAATTTAGGTAATTTATATTGCTATGGTAGAGGTGTAGAAAAAAATTACAACAAAAGTTTTAAATATCATCAGTTAGCTGCGCAACAAAACTATGGTGAATCACAATATCAACTAGGTTTGATGTATTGTAAAGGTCTTGGAGTAAAACTGAGTAAGATTAATGCTTATAAATATTATTTACAAGCATCTACGCAAAAGCATGTTAATGCCGAGAATGAACTGGGATGCATGTATGCTGAAGGTAAGGGAATAAAACAAAATTTTAAAATAGCAAGGGATTATTTTTATTCAGCCGCCAGAAAAGGACATAGTGGAGCACTAAATAAGTTAGGACTTATGTTTCTCTCAGGAAATGGTGTACGGCAGAATTATATGAAAGCAGTATATTACTTTTGTTTGGCAGCAAAACGAGGTGAAACAGAGGCATGGCACAATTTAGGAATAATGTATGCCGATGGTCAGGGTGTGAAAAAAAATAAACGCATTGCCCGGCAACTGATCAAAAGAAGCGCGGTATACAAAAAAACGGGGACACGTAGATTTTATCAGTGATTAATCTAAAACTGATGGAAGAAATAAAGCGTAGTATTCAGGCTGAATAAACATTACTGTATTAAAGTATGATTGAAAAATTAAATAGAATTAATTCGATGATTAATGATATTTAAAAAAGTCTGAAATCCGATATTTTAAGAGCAGATTTTTTATATTCACTGTTTATACTCAATACAAATATTAAGAATGATTGCTAATGATATACAAAATGATGACTATTTTTGTTATTGGTATCAGCGTTTAGGTTTATCTGTATTTTATAAATACAATAAATTGAGAATATTTTAAAAGCAATCTTGTAAAAGGAATAATAAGTATATGGAAACAAAAAAATCAGATAAATTTTTAAGTACTCTGGAAGCGGCTCAAAAAGGAGATGCGGATGCCCAATTTAACCTGGGTTTTATGTATGAGAACGGAGAAGAAACAGAACAAAATTATGCAGAGGCATATAAATACTATAGGCTGGCTGCCGAACAGGGAAACATTGGAGCACAAGTCAATTTAGGTTTATTTTATAGTGAGGGTTATGGAGTAGAGCAGAATTATGAAAAGGCAGCTGAATATTATGCAGCTGCAGCTGCACAGGGAGATGCTATTGCTCAGTATAATTTAGGTCTATTGTATGAAAATGGTGATGGTGTAGAACAGGATTATGCAAAAGCATTTGAATGTTATGCAGCTGCGGCTAAGCAGGGAGATGCTATTGCTCAGTATAACTTAGGTGATTTGTATTATTTCGGTAAAGGTACAGAACAAAATTACACTAAAAGCTTTGAGTATTGTCAGTTGGCTGCGCAACAGGGTGACAGTGATGCTCAATTTACTCTGGGTATCATGTATGAGAAAGGTAAGGGAACAGAGCAAAATTATGCAGAAGCATATAAATACTATAAGCTGGCTGCCAAGCAGGGAAATAGTGATGCACAAGTTAATTTAGGTATTTTATATCAAAACGGTGATGGTGTAGAAAAGAATTATGCAAAAGCATTTGAGTGTTATCAGGCTGCCGCTGGGCAAGGAAATCCTAGCGCTCAATATTATGCAGGTAGTATGTATTATTATGGTAAAGGTGTAGAACAAAGCTTCATTAAAAGTATTGAATATTATAAGTCAGCTGCGGAACAGGGAAATAGTGATGCACAATTTACTTTGGGTATCATGTATGAGAAGGGTAAGGGAACAGAGCAAAATTATGCAGAAGCATATAAATACTTTAAGCTGGCTGCTGAACAAGGAAATATTAGGGCACAAATCAATTTAGGCACTTTGTATTATGAGGGTAAGGGTGTAGAACAGAATTATGCAAAAGCAATTAAGTATTATCGATTAGCTGTGCAACAAGGTGATAGTGATGTGCAATTTCATCTGGGTAATATGTACAGAGATGGAGAGGGGACAGCACAAGATTATACTGAAGCATATAAATACTATAGACTGGCTGCTGAACAGGGAAATATTGATGCACAAATTAATTTAGGTATTTTATATAAGTATGGTTTTGGTGTAGAACAGGATTATGCAAAAGCATTTGAGTATATTGCAGCAGCTGCTGAGCTTGGAAATGCCACTGGACAGTGTAATTTAGGTGATTTGTATTATTTCGGTAAAGGTGTAGAACAGAATTACATTAAAAGTATTAAATATTATAAATTAGCTGCGCAACAGGGTAATAGCGATGCCCAAAATAAACTGGGTGTTATATATGAATGTGGACGGGGAATAGAACAAGATTTTGCAGAAGCATACAAATATTATAAGTTTGCAGCAGAACAGGGAAATATTGATGCACAAGTTAATTTAGGTGATTTGTATTATTTCGGTAAAGGTAGAGAACAGAATTACGCTAAAAGCTTTGAATATTTTCAGTTAGCTGCGCAACAAGGCAATAGCGATGCACAATTTGCTCTGGGTCTTATGTATGCAAAAGGAGAAGGAAAGGAGCAAAATTATACAGAGGCATGTAAATATTATAAGCTGGCTGCGGAACAGGGAAATAGTGATGCACAAATTAATTTAGGTATTTTATATGAAAACGGTAAGGGTGTAGAAAAGAATTATAAAAAAGCATTTAGGTATTATCTGGCTGCCGCTGAGCAAGGAAATCCTATCGCTCAATATTATGCAGGTAGTATGTACTATTATGGTAGAGGTGTAGAACAAAGCTATATTAAAAGTATTGAATATTATAAGCTAGCTGCGGAACAGGGAGATAGTGATGCACAATTTTCTCTTGGTCTTATGTATGAGGATGGAGAAGGAACGGAGCAAAATTATACAGAGGCATATAAATACTATAAGCTGGCGGCAGTACAAGGACACTCTGGAGCTCAGAATAATCTGGAGCTTATGCAAGAAAATGGTTTTGGAATAAAGAAATAAAAGTATTTTCAGAAAATTTATAAAAAAGTAGTACAAAAATCTTTGATGATGTCTGAATGCTATATAACTTTTTTATTATTGATCTCTATGATTGAGGTTATTTATATTTGCAGATAAAAATATTCTGAAAAAAATTTAAAAGCTTACTGTAAAAGGAATAATAAAAAGATGGAAACGAAGAAATCAGATAAATTTTTAAGTACTCTGGAAGCGGCTCGAAAGGGAAATGCGAATGCACAATTTGCTCTGGGTGTTATGTTTGAGAATGGAGAAGAAACAGAGCAAAATTATGCAGAAGCATATAAATACTATAAGCTGGCCGCAAAACAGGGAAATATCGATGCACAATTCAATTTAGGTTTATTGTATAGCGAGGGCTATGGCGTAGAGCAGAATTATGAAAAGGCAGCTGAATATTATGCGGCTGCAGCTGCACAGGGAGATGCTTCCGCTCAATGTAATCTGGGTATATTGTATAGTGATGGTTATGGTGTAGAGCAGAATTATGAAAAGGCAGCTAAGTATTATTCAGCTGCAGCTGCACAGGGAAATGCAAATGCTCAGAGTAATTTAGGTATATTGTATGAAGATGGTTATGGTGTAGAGCAGAATTATGAAAAGGCAGCTGAGTATTATTTGGCTGCAGCTGCACAGGGAGTTGATATTGCCCAAAGTAAATTAGGATTTTTATATTACAACGGCTATGGTGTAGAGCAAAATTATGAAAAGGCGGTTGAGTATTATTCAGCTGCAGCTGCGCAAGGAGATGTTACTGCCCAGTATAACTTAGCTAATTTATATTACTATGGAAAAGGCGTAGAACAAAATTATACTAAAAGTATTGAATGCTATCAGTTAGCAGCGCAACAGGGTAATAGTAAGGCACAATTTACTTTAGGATATATTTATAAAACTGGTGAAGGTGTTGCTCAGGATTATGCGGAGGCATATAAATATTATAAGCTGGCTGCAGAACAGGGAAATAGTGATGCACAAATTAATTTAGGTATTTTATATGAAAACGGTGATGGTGTAGAACAGAATTATGCAAAAGCATTTGAGTATTATCTGGCTGCCGCTGAGCAAGGGAATCCTATTGCTCAATATTATGCAGGTAGTATGTATTATTATGGTAAAGGTGTAGAACAAAGCTTCATTAAAAGTCTTGAATATTATAAGCCAGCTGCGGAACAAGGAAATAGTGATGCACAATTTGCTCTGGGTTTTATGTATATAAATGGTGAAGGAGCAGAGCAAAATTATGCAGAGGCATATGAGTACTTTAATCTGGCGGCAGAACAAGGACACTCTGGAGCTCAGCATAATCTGGAGCTTATGAAGAAAATGGTTTTGGAATAAAGAAATAAAAGTATTTTCAGAAAATTTATAAAAAAGTAGTACAAAAATCTTTGATGATGTCTGAATGCTATATAACTTTTTTATTATTGATCTCTATGGTTGAGGTTGTTTATATTTGCAGATAAAAATATTCTGAAAAAGTTTAAAAGCTTACTGTAAAAGGAATAATAAGAAGATGGAAACAAAAAGTTCAGATAATTTTTTATGTGTTCTGGAAGCGGCAAAAAAAGGAGATGTTAATGCCCAATTTACTATTGGATTAATGTATTACAAGGGTGCAGGCGTTGAGCAGAATTATATTAATGCTTTTAACTATTTTAAGTTAGCATCTGAACAAGGTGATAGTGGTGCTCAATATAATTTAGGCGTGATGTATTACTATGGAGAAGGAGTAAAACAGGATTTTACAAAGGCATTTTATTATTGTCGGTTATCTGCTGAACAAGGGAATGAAGATGCTTTGCTCAGTCTGGCAAACATGTATGAAAAAGGTAATAGTCTTCAGCAGGATTATGATAAAGCTATATATTATTATCAGCTAGCCTCTGATAGAGGAAATATAAATGCACAGTTTCATTTAGGATATGTTTACTATAATGGTATAGGGGTAGAACAAAATTTTGCGCAGGCATTTAAGTATTATCAACTGGCTGCTAAACAAGGACATGCCGATGCTCTGACTAATCTGGGTATGATGTATAGCGAAGGTTCAGGCGTCAAACAGAATCACAAACAAGCCTTAAAGTATTTTCATATTGCAGCTTTAAAGAACAGTCCGGAAGCACTATTTAATCTTGGTGCATATTACAGATATGGCTATGGTGGTATTGAACAAAATGATACCGAAGCTATTAAATATTATAAATTAGCGGCTGATCAGGGTAATGCAATTGCACAATATAATCTGGGCGTAATTTATGAGTTTGGTCAGATTGTCCCGGCTGATTATTCTAAATCAGTTAAATATTATAAACTGGCAGCCAAAAAAGGGTATTCTTACGCTATCTATAATTTAGGGCTGATGTTGTTTAATGGTAAGGGTATTGAACAAGATTATCAGAGAGCTGCTCAGTGTTATCGTCTTGCTGCTAAAAAGGGATTGGCAGCTGCACAATATAATATGGGATTAATGTATTTCAAAGGTACAGAGATAGAACAGAATTATGAAGAGGCTGTCAAATATTTTCAATTAGCGGCAGATCAGGGAAAAATTGGTGCTCAGGCTCATTTGGGGTATTTGTATAGTGAGGGAGAGGGTGTTAAACAAGATTATATAAAATCATTAAAATACTACCAATTGGCTGCCGACCAGGGAGATTCGTTCTCACAAAATAGCTTAGCTAATATGTATGAGAATGGTGAAGGAGTGAAACAGGACTTTGCAAAAGCAGCCAAATATTATCAGCTGGCGGCTAAACAGGAAAATGCAGATGCTCAGTATAATCTGGCCTATATGTTTTTGAATGGTACCGGTGTCAAACAAAATAAACGGATAGCTAAAGAATTATTCGGTAAGAGCTGTAAAAATGGTAATCAGGAAGCTTGTGAAATATACAATCAATTGAAATAAAACCATATTGGTTATCATGGATATTATTTTTCATTTTAAAACTATGAATTCTGAAATTTTTTTACAGTAGATTTTAATAAGTAGTCACTGTTATTTAAATTTTATATCATGAAATTTAACACTATTGATAATATTTCTCTGTTTATGATTATGAAATAATTTTGCTTTTCTAAAGCAGATTCTTGTTTTATGTCTATAATTACCCATATTAGTTTATTACCTGAATTATTCAGGCTGATCATGATTTTTTTATGTTAAATTAGGGTGTTATGAATAAACAAGCAGTGCAGGAGGCGGAGTTTGCTCCTCGCCTGGTAAGCTGGCAGCGTCAGCATGGCCGGCATGGTCTGCCATGGCAGTGTCGTGAACCATATAAGGTATGGTTATCGGAAATTATGTTGCAGCAAACGCAGGTGTCCACGGTACTTGATTATTATCCGCGCTTTCTGGCTGCATTTCCTGATGTCCGGGCACTGGCGGCGGCTGATGAAGATAAAGTGCTGGGTCTGTGGCAAGGGCTGGGCTACTACAGTCGTGCACGCAATTTGCATAAGGCTGCCAGACAAGTTATATCTGAATTTTCAGGAAATTTTCCACACAGTCGTGTGGAATTACAAACTTTATGTGGTGTAGGTCGCAGTACGGCAGCAGCGATTGCTGCATTTTGCTTTGATGCACGCGAAACCATTCTGGATGGTAATGTAAAGCGGGTATTGTGCCGGGTTTTTGCTCTGGACGGTGATATTGCGAATAAAGCTTTTGAAGATCAGCTCTGGCGCAAAGCAGAAGCTTTGCTGCCACTTAATGCAGCAGATATGCCGGCTTATATTCAGGGGTTGATGGATTTGGGAGCAACGGTATGTAAGCGCAGTAAGCCAATATGCTGTTCATGTCCGATGAACGATCTGTGTCAGGCATATGCCCAGAACCGTATTGCTGAATTACCGCGTAAGAAAAAAGCTGTAAGTGTAAAAAATTTATCGCTATATTGGCTGGTTTTACGTAACTGTGATGGTGCAATATTTTTGCATAAACGTCCTGCTAAAGGAATATGGGGTGGTTTATGGTGTGTACCATGTGCAGACAGTCTGGATGATTTGTATAAACTTGCTGCAAAGTTTGGTTGTACTGCTGAAGATTTAACTGAAGGTATTGAATTCAGTCATCGTTTAACTCATCGTCAATTGCTTATTCTGCCTTTTGCTGCTCAGATAAATACCGGGCAGGATGCTGCATCTTGTGCAATAACTGGTGAATGGGTATCAGCCAATAATCTGAATGCATATGGTATCCCTAAACCGTTATATGATTATCTGAACGTAAAACAGAGCAGTCTTTTTTAATTTGATTATTATGTTAATAGCATAATTTTTAACCGCTATTTTGCTGCGTATATTTATTTTTAAATTTGTCTGTTTTATGTGCATATTATCGTTATTAATATTATATATTGTGAATAATATTGTTTTTTAATTTGTATAGCGTAAATATAATTGACACTGACATCACAAATATGTATAAACGCTATCTTGCTGAAATATTGCTGTCTTTCAGATGTTTTAGTTATTCAGACAGAATAAAGAAGAGAAAGCTGTTGTTTCAGTAAGGTGTGCTTAATTCTATGTATTAAGTATCTGATTATTTAACCGGGAATAAAACAATGGAAGAAGATTCGAGTCGACCGTTTATTTTATTAAAACAACAACTGCAACAAGGCCGTTGATGTTTCCGGGTTAACAGTATCTGCCGACCGGGAAATATCATGGTCGGTGAGGTACTGTTTATGAAAAAATTCAAAAAAATCATTTCCCAACCAGTGGTAATCAAGGCTGTGCTGGAGTCCCGCAATAGTCTTGACCGTACACTGTCTAATTTACAGACCAGTTTAAATGGTCTGACTGAGCAGGATGTTAAAGAAAGACTGATCAGTTTTGGCAATAATGATGTAGTGCACGATAAAGCACCATCAGTCTGGCTGCAATTATTACTAGCCTTTAAAAATCCGTTTATTTTTGTTTTACTGGCGCTGGCTTTGGTAAGCTTTTTCACTGATTATCTGATTCCTTTGCATAATGGCGAAGAAACCAGTGTGAGCGGTATTACAATAATTCTGGTAATGGTTCTGCTCAGTGGTGTACTCAGTTTCTGGCAGGAATATCGTTCCAATAAGGCTGCACAGGCGCTGAAATCTATGATCAGCACCACTGCTACAGTAGTGCGCCGCAGCCATAGAGATATCAATGCAGAACAGCTTGAAGTACCGATTAAAGAAGTAGTACCGGGAGATATTATTTTGTTATCTGCCGGCGATATGGTACCGGCTGATGTGCGTCTGATTGAATCACGTGATTTGTTTATCAGTCAGGCCGTACTGACCGGTGAGTCTATTCCGGTAGAGAAATCTGATACTCTTGGCATGAATAGCTCGCTAGCTATTGAAGAGCAGCCATTATCAGCTGATCCGCTGGATGCAGAAAACATCTGCTTTATGGGTACTAATATTGTCAGTGGTACGGCTAAAGCTGTGGTTGTGGCAACAGGAAATGATACCTATTTTGGCTCTCTGGCCAAATCCATTGTCGGTACACGCAGCCAGACTGCGTTTGATCGCGGTGTAAACAGTGTAAGCCATCTGCTGATTCGTTTTATGCTGGTTCTGGTACCGGTGGTGTTGCTGATTAATGGCTTCACTAAGGGAGACTGGGGTGATGCTGCCCTGTTTGCACTTGCTGTTGCTGTCGGGCTGACTCCTGAGATGCTGCCCATGATTGTCAGTGCCAATCTGGCTAAAGGTGCTATGGCCATGGCACGGCGTAAGGTAGTGGTAAAACGCCTGAGTGCTATTCAGAATTTCGGTTCAATGGATATTTTATGTACAGATAAAACCGGTACATTAACTCAGGATAAAATTATTCTTGAGCATTACACGAATATTCATGGCAATAATGATAGTGAAGTTTTGCAACTGGCCTGGTTAAACAGTTCCTATCAGAGCGGTATGAAAAATCTGATGGATAAAGCCATTGTGCGTTTTGCACAGGAGCCTGAAAACAGGGCGGGTATCAGCGATGGCGGCTATCATAAAATTGATGAATTACCGTTTGATTTTATTCGCCGGCGTTTATCTGTGGTTTTACAGGATGAAGAACAGCGCCATGTGCTGATTTGTAAGGGCGCAGTGGAAGAAATGCTGTCTATTTCCAGCTGTGTTTATGAGCACGGAGAATATCTGCCATTAGATGCAGCGCGGCGGGAACAATTGCTGGCTTTAGCTGAAAGCTATAATAAGGAAGGTTTCCGGGTACTGGCGATTGGTAAAAAATACATTAGTACTGAAGCTCAGAAAGCACAATATGCAGTTGCTGATGAAACTGAGCTTACTCTGTGCGGCTTTCTGACTTTTCTAGATCCGCCGAAAGACAGTGCTGCACAGGCTATTGCTGCGCTGAGTGAAAATGGTGTGGCTGTTAAGGTTTTAACTGGTGATAATGCGATTGTTACCCGTAAGATTTGTTATGAAGTCGGAATTGAAGCCGGACAGCCTTTACTAGGTAGTGAAATTGAGGCTCTAAGTGATGAGGTACTGAAACCTCTGCTGGAAAAACATACTGTATTCGCCAAACTAACACCATTACAGAAATCACGGATTATTCGTCTGCTTCAGGAAAACGGACATACAGTCGGTTTTCTTGGTGACGGTATCAATGATGCTCCGGCTCTGCGCGATGCCGATGTCGGTATTTCTGTGGATACGGCTACTGATATTGCCAAAGAATCGGCTGATATTATTCTGCTGGAAAAAAGTCTGATGGTATTGGAAGAGGGCGTAATCAAAGGACGTGAAACTTTTGGCAATATTATTAAATATCTGAATATGACTGCCAGCTCTAATTTTGGCAATGTGTTTTCAGTATTGTTTGCCAGTGCGTTCCTGCCATTTCTGCCTATGCTGGCTATTCAGTTACTGATTCAGAATCTTCTGTATGATTTTTCTCAGCTATCATTGCCGTGGGATAAAATGGATGAGGAATTTTTGCGTAAACCGCGTAAATGGGATGTATCCAATATCAGCCGTTTTATGCTGTTTATCGGTCCTATTTCCTCTATATTTGATATCAGTACTTTTGCGCTGATGTGGTTTGTGTTCCATGCTAATGCGCCGGAAGTGCAGAATCTGTTTCATTCCGGCTGGTTTGTAGAAGGTTTATTGTCACAGACTCTGGTAGTACATATGCTGCGTACCCGCAGAATACCGTTTGTACAAAGTACCGCTGCTTTACCGGTATTGCTGATGACAGGGTTAATTATGGCTATTGGTATTTATATTCCGTTTTCGCCGATTAGCAGCTGGATCGGGCTGGTACCGCTGCCATGGCAATATTTCCCCTGGCTGGTACTGACACTGGGTTGTTACTGTGTTGTGACTCAGATAGTGAAACGCTGGTATATTCGCCGTTTCGGACAGTGGTTCTGAGTATTATGTAAAAAAAGCGAGTTGAGTACTCGCTTTTTTCAGGTCTGAATCAGACAGGGATAAGCTAAATACTGATTTTATTGCCTGAATACTTTTATCAGGATGAGTATAAGAACTGGCAATTTTAAGATTGAATCTGATTATTTTTCAGTTTGCTGTATAACTGATATTTATAGTATTTTAAATCATATTGAAATTATTATATTCAGAAGAGGGAAATAAATGGCATTTACTGAAACTGAAAAAGCGGCTTTGCTTACTGTAAAAGGGGTAGGAGAAAAGGTAATTATGCGTCTGGAGCAGATGGGTATTGATTCATTGGATAAGCTTGCCCGTGCAAACCCGCAGGATATCACTGAGCAGGCAGCCAGTCTGGTTGGCAGCAGCTGCTGGAAAAATAGTCCGCAAGCCAAAGCAGCTATCACTATGGCAGTAGATTTTGCGCGTGGGAAAATTCAGAAATAAGCAAATCTGTATAGTTTAGAGCAATTAACTGCAGTATGTCTGATAAAAATATACTATTTATTAACAACAATTTATCAGGTTAGTTTTTACTATTATTTAATTTACAGCACTAAGATTGCACGAAAGTCATTGATATTGGTTAATGTCGGGGTTGTCACCAGTAGTTGTCCAGTTGTGCTAAAAAAATCATATGCATTATGAATATTCAGCATGTCTTGTGCTGATATTCCGGCCTGTTCAGCTCGAAGTAATGTATCAGGTGTTAGCCATGCTCCGGCATTATCTTCGCTGCCATCAATACCATCTGTATCGGCAGCCAGTGCATAGATATTGTTTGCTCCATTCAGAGCAATAGCTAGTGCCAGTAAAAATTCAGTGTTACGACCGCCGCGTCCTTGTTGCCGGTTCAGGGTAACAGTGGTTTCTCCACCGCTGAGAATCAGCAAAGGTTTACTGCGTTGATGCCGGTTTTGCTGAAATAGAGCGATTCCGGCCATCACCTGAGCCACCTCCCGTGCTTCGCCACCTATACGGTCTCCCAGATATAGTACTTCAACTTCCTGATTGATTGCCCAATTTTGCACGGCAGTAAATACCTGATCAGGGTTAATAATTATGTGAGCACTGCTGTTTGGAAGATTTTTAGGTGTTTCTGCATCAGCTTTGTTTAAATAGGTGATAACACTTGCGGGGAGGTCGATTTGGTATTGATTAACAATACGTTTAATATCAGCCAGGGTGGTAGGATCGGGCACACCTGCGCCAGAGCCTATGGTACTGATATCATCACCAACTACATCTGAAATAGCCAGGGTGGTGATATGTGCTGGTGCTGCTGCGGCAGCCAGTCGACCGCCTTTGATGCGAGAAAGATGTTTCCGCAGTGTATTCATGGCGTCTATGGGAACACCATTACTAAGTAACTGGCGGTTAATATATTGCTTATCAGCCAGTGTGATGCTGCTAACAGGCAGTGTGGTCAGAGCGGAAGCGCCGCCGGAAACGAGATAATAAACCTGATCGTGCGGATTTAGTCCGCTAACAGCATTAAGTAAGGCCTGAGCAGCAGCCTGTCCGGCAGTGTCCGGCAGGGGATGACTGGCTTCGAGTACTTTGATGTGCTTTGTAGGGGTAGTGTGTCCGTAGCGGGTAACAACGACACCGGATAATGGCGGATAGTCTTGCGGCCAGATTCTTTCCCATTCAGCCGCCATGGCAGCAGCAGCTTTGCCTGCACCGACAACTATCACTCGTCCGCATGGATTGGTCTGTGGTAACCAGTTACTCATTTTATTCACCGGACTAGCTTCTTCGATAGTATAGCGAAATAATTGCTGTAAAAAGCTGATGGCATTATCGTGGCTGAGCATACTGTTCTCCCCTTAGACTTTTTATTGGATTTTAGCGGTTTTTAGCAGTTTCAAATTTTTCTGCCAGAAAATCAATAAAACTGCGCACTTTAGCGCTGAGAAATTCACGATTCATATAGGCTGCATACAGTGTATGGCTTTCCGGACAAGCGATGTGTTCGATGATTTCTAAACGTTTTTGTTGTATATCTTCTCTTACCATCCATTCAGGCAAGTATGCCAGTCCCATATGATTAAGCGCCATCTTGTGTATTAGCAGAGCACTGTTACTGGTACAGGCAGGAATAAGCGGTAAATCAAGATGAACGTATTGTGGTAACAGTCCATAATGCTGTTTCAGGTCTGCTACAGTATGCGGCATGCCGTATTTTTGCAGATATTTCGGGCTGGCTACCCATAAAAAATCAATGCGGGTAATGGGTTTAACAATGAGATTGGGTTCAGGGTTATTGGTGACACGTAAAGCAAGATCGATACCCTCTGCAACCAGATCGGTACGCCGGCTGTCCAGGTTGATGGATAAACTTACTTCCGGAAATTGCTGCCGGTATTCTGACAGAATTTCACTAAACTGACGTGAAGCACACCAGTTAGGAGCGGTAATTTTAAGTAAGCCCTGCGGTTTGACTGTCCCCGCCTGTGCAATACGTTTGGCTTCGGTAAGTGTATCCAGTGCTTCTACGCAGCGATGATAGTATTCCTGTCCGGCTTCGGTAAGGCTGATGCGACGGCTGGTACGGTTGAGTAGTTTAGCCTGTATGTTTTTTTCCAGATGATGCAGGTGTTTACTGGCCATCGCAGTAGAAATATCCATAAATTCAGCTGCTTTAGTGAAGCTGCCTAACTCTACTACGTAACGGAAAACCCACATGCTTTGTAATGTGTCCATTCTGTTTCTTTAAAGGAAATAATTATTGAATAAAAATGATATCGTTTCTTTTTAGTAAATTCAATACACTATTTTCATGTTTTTTATGAATGAATGGCAGAAATTACTATGTTTAAGATAGATAAAATTTATACTATGGGTACTGAGTTTGCTTTGGAGTTACTATGTATAGTCACAGCATTTTTATACATACAGCATACCACGGCAAAATTTTTATAGCGGTAATTTTCAATGACTGACGGGAATGGATTAATAGCGTTATTTTCGATAATAAGTGTTGCTGGTATGCAGGAATGATTGGGAAGTTTTCTGTTGCCGGCGGTGGTCATTTTTAAGACGGAAAATCGGTTTCAATAATTGCAGATTGTTACTTAAATGGCATTTTAAGCAGATGCCGGTGCTAGCGATAATTTTATGTATCTGCTGAAATAATTATTATAAACCTGGATTTATGTCTGATAAGAGTTATAAAGGTTTAATTGGAATGGATTGGATTTTTTAGGAATATATGCCAATTTCATTAGAAAAAAGATTATTTATTTTGTACTAAATTTTTTTATTTAAAACTGATGCTAATATCTTTTTTTAGATTTCCAATAATCCAGAGTTGATTTAGATTTTCGATAATAATAAATTGCAGTAATAATAATCATAAAAGATAAAAATAAATAACAATAAAACTCAAATTTACGGCTATGATTGCCTTTGATATCTGCTACTTTAGGAAAAAATTTACTATAGATAATTTTAATTGTATTACCAGGAGATAAGTGATAATCGCTACGAATATTTGTAATATAAGTTTTATTGTGTTTGTCGGTATATATAACTGTCAGTATATAGACTTCCCCAGTTTTTCTTGAGGAAAAGATAGATTCTTTGGAATCTATTACCGTAGCGAATGTTTCTTCACTGTATCTGGAAAGTATGAAAAGTAATTTTGCATCATATAAAGTTGTACCTATAATCTTAAAGCTAAAAAATATGGCAACCACTAATAAGAGGATTTTTTCTATTTTACTCATAATATAAAGAATAATAATAAATATTTACATATTAAATTAATTAAATAATATAATTTATTTATTTTTACAATTCAAGCAATATATAAAATGTTCAGAGTATTTCAAACCATGTGTCGGTTGTGTGCTCTGAACATCTTTATCAGTGATGACTTAATCAAAACGGCGGATATAACGAATTTCATTCCGGCTGATCCGGTACCTATGCGCACAATATTCTGATAATGGCGATTTTTATAACTGACGAGACTGGATCAATAGCATTTCGATAATTGGTGTTGCTGATATGCTGGAATGATTAGGAA
Organism: Snodgrassella sp. ESL0304; assembly: GCF_013344995.1. Lineage (NCBI taxonomy): Bacteria > Pseudomonadati > Pseudomonadota > Betaproteobacteria > Neisseriales > Neisseriaceae > Snodgrassella > Snodgrassella sp. ESL0304. The sequence goes on along the minus strand of NZ_JAAEDR010000014.1, from coordinate 117,588 downwards.
GTTTTCTGTTGCTGACGGGGCTGTTTGTGCGGGCTGAGTGGTTTACTGTTGTTGGTCGTTTTAAGACAGAAAATAGGTTTAAATAATTGCAGATTGTTACTTAATTGGCATTTTCAGTAGACACAGGTGTCGGTAATAAATTTATGTATCTGCTGAAATAATTATTATAAACCTGGAATTATGTCTGATAAAAGTTAAATTGGAATAGATTGGATTTTTTTCAAGAATATAAGCTAATATCTTTAGAAAAAAGATTATTTATTTTGTATTAAATTTTTACTTAAAGCTTATGCTTATATTTTCTTTTGGATCTCCAAAAATTTGGACTGGATTTGAATTCCTGATACCCTTGAATTGTAAGAATAATAAAAATAAAGCAAATATATAAATTTATATTAAATTTCTTTTTGCGCAAACTGTTGTCTTTGCGATCGGCAACTTGAGGAGAAAATTTATTATAAATAATTGTAATTTTATCGCCAGGCTTCAAGCTATTTTCGGTTTTGATAGTATTTGTAATATAAGTTTTATTATATTTATCAGTAAATTCGGCTGTTACTAAATAATATTCACGATTTCTATAGACATAGGATTCGCTAGTTACTATCGTAGCTAATGTTTCTTCCCCATGTCTGGCAAGTCCGAAAATAATTTTCGCATCGGAGAAAGTTACAGCCATATATAGTGCGGTAAGGACTATAAAGCTGATATAGCAGGATATTATTATTATTTTGTTTATTTTTTTCATAATAAGGAGCTAATAACAGATATTTATATATAAAATTCATTGTACTAATATAATTTATTTATTTTTACAATTCAAGTAGTATATAAAATGTTCAGAGTATTTTAAACCATGTGCCGGTTGTGAACTCTGAACATTTTTATCAGTGATGACTTAATCGAAACGGCGGGTATAGCGGATTTCACCTCCAGCCGATCCGGTACCTATGCACACAATGCTTTGCAGTGCACGGCTAATCTGATAGATGATGCTGATGATCTGGGTCGCACTTTCAATTCCATACAGATAACAGATATAAAGATTATCAGACAGATGTTTGTCGATTGTGATGACCTGTTCTGCAGGATTCATTAGTAAAGCTGCTCTGTCTCTACTAGGTAACCAAAAACCTACACATTTTGTAATGTGTTCATTCTGTTTCTTTAAAGGAAATAATTATTCAGTAAAAAAGATATTGTTTCTCGTTAGTAAATTCAATACACTATTTTTTTATCTAAAACTGATACTAATATCTTTTTTTAAATTTCCAATAATTTGGATTGAATTTAAATTCCTGATAATAATAAATTGCAGCAATGATAATCATAAAGGAGGCGAATAGTTCTGCAGAAAAATTATTTTTACGGTTATGGTTGCCTTTGATATCGGCTACCTGAGGAGAAAATTTATTATAAATAATTGTAATTTTATCGCCAGGATTTAAGTTTTTATAGGTTTTAATATCATTTTTGATATAGGTTTTATTATAGTTGTCGGTGTATTCTACTGTCAGTATATGGAGGACTAGCCGACGTCCTTCGTCTTGGGATTTGGTATCTATTACCGTAGCTAATGTTTCTTTTCCGTGTCTGGCAAGCCCGAAAATAAATTTCGCATCGGATAGAGTTAAACCTATAATCGAAACGCTAAAAACTATGGCAGCCACTGACAAGAGTATTTTTTCTATTTTTTCCATAATAAAATTATTATAACAAATATTTACATATAAAATTAATTAAATAATATAATTTATTTATTTTTATAATTAAAGCAATATATAAAATGTTCAGAGTATTTTAAACCATGTGCCGGTTGTATACTCTGAACATTTTTATCAGTGATGATTTAATCAAAACGGTGGGTATAGCGGATTTCACCTCCGGCCGATCCGGTACCTACGCGCACAATGCTTTGCAGTGCACGGCTAATCTGATAGGTAATGCTGACAGTCTGGGTCGCACTTTCAATTCCATACAGATAGCTGATATAAAGATTGTTAGACAGATGTTTACCGATTGTGATGGCCTGTTCTGCAGGATTCATTTCGCCAGTCTGACTATTTCGGGTTTGCTGGCTGGTAAGGCCGATTTCGTCAAGTAAACCAAGCTTGTCATTCAGGCCTCCGGCAAGCCAGGCACTGGCCGCAGCTGCAATGGCGGCTTCGTCACCGGCGCTGCCGCTGCTGGGACGATTGAGTATCAGCCACGATAGTTTGTCTTTTTCACTCATGGCTTCATTGGCTATCAGATTAATACGCGGGCTATCCAGCCGTCCGAGTGCTTCAACACCCGCACCAACCTGTGAATAACGGCGTTTGGCACGTATTTTCAAATTGGGATTATCCATCGGACCTACGAAAGAAATGGTACTCCCTTGCTGAATAACCAGATCCTGTCCGTAAGCTTTATATTGTCCGCGGACAACGTTTACTGTACCAACAATTTGAACTGTGCTGCCCGGATTGGCAGTAGCGGTAAGCTGACCGCCAAGCAGAACATCAATCCCTTCAGCACTGAAACGGAAAGCATCATTCATGTCTAAATCGAGATTGAGCCGGATCGGTGTAGGGCGTTGCTGTTCTGCTGTCTTTTCGCGACCCAGTACGACAACATCGTCATCTAACTGTGGCATTCCTGATTTTTGCATACCAAAGAGACCTTTATCGACTCTTAGTTTGCCGTTCAGAACAATTCCGTGTGCAATAGTATACAGTAGCTGAGTATTTCCGCTTATGGTAAGGCGACGGTTTATCTGATCAAAAATATTGTAATGGTCAAAGTGGGCAGTAACGTTAATATCTGGAGTCAGTTTGGTCATATCTACTACGCCACTGAGTTTAATAGTTCCGTCACGGCGCGCAAAACTAAGATTGTCAATTAACCAGCGCCGCCCCTGAAAGTGGCTTTTAAGGTTGCCGTTTTCAAGAATAGTGCCGTTGGCCTGATCTCGGTAGTAAAGGTTATTACCGGTAAGCGTACCATTAAGCAGAGGTTCATTCAGATGTCCGCTTATGCCGGCTTCTGCATGCATATTACCCTTAAGCTGCATGCCAATGGGCAGAAGATTGCGAATAGTGCTCAGATCAGGGCTATCAAGTTTTATACGCCCGCTGATAGGGGCTGTACGTACTTTGCCGTTATTGTCAGGAGTAATAACCAGTGTGGCATCTGTAGTTCCATAACGGGTAATACCACTCAGATGATTATTGATATGACCGTTCTGGAATTGTGCATCCAGACGTACATTTTGTAAGCCAAGTTTCTGCTGATGCTGTGGCAGAGTAATGTCACCGCCCTGCTGGTATAGTTTCAGATAGCCCTGCATGTGGCGACTGTAACTGAAGTTCCAGTCGCCACCAATGATCAGGTTTTGCTCAACGGGTAATTCTATGACGTTGTGTAATTCGTGCAAAGCCAGATTGCTGGCTGAACCACGGGTAATCAGACCTTTATCTTTATCCCAGTTCAGATTATTCAGAGTTAAGTTACCGTTCAATGCAGCCCAGCGTGCATTTTGCATGCTGACATGCTCGGTTCCGGCATCAAGCTGAATAGGATTGAGCAGTTTCAAATTAAGTGCACCACTTATATCCAGAGCATTAACTCGTCCGCGCCACTGATAATGCTGGTCCAGACCACCATGCGCACTGAGGTTAAAATGGTAAGCTTTGCCATCCAGAGTCAGATTGCTGCTACCCTGAAGCTGATGCTGGCTGCCGCGGCCATTGATTTTGATGTCGGTACTGTTAATGATCGTGGGTTTTTCGCTGGTGCTGCCGGCAATGCTGATATGATCTGCATTCAGGTTAACCAGTAATGGCTGATTAATATCAGGTGAACCAAGAAGTTTAAAATCCAGCTGATTAATGTTAAGTAGTTGAGCAATTTGCAGGTTGCGTGCCGCGCCAGTAAGATTTGCTGTAATTTTTTTGGGTTCTCCGGCGATAAAGCCTTTGGTGCTGAGCAAACCTTTCATGCCTAATCCGAATAATCCCAGATTGGGTGCATTGATATCAAGATTGAGCTTGTCACCTTTTTTACCAAAACTGCCATTGGTAACTATCCGGTTCGGGCCGGCATTCAGGTTAATATTGGCCTGTTCCAGATGCTGATTGCGATAGCGGATGACGGCTTTACCTGAAAGAGGTGCACCGGAAAGAATGCTGTTATGCCAGAGCATGTCTGCCTGAATGGCAGGTTGTTGTGCCAATTGTCCGTTAACGTTGATATGTCCGTTGATACTGCCTGCCGGAAAATCTGAATTAACTTTGGCGGGATTAAAATTGTTGCTGTTAATGGCCAGCTGGATTGCTTTATTCTGATACAGTGCCAGACTGCCTTTGGCATTAAAGCTGCCGCCGCCTTTGGGGGTGATGTTCAGTTTATCGAGTATCAGGGTTTGCTGATGTTTCTGTTCATCTGTAATAATCTGAATCGAACCTTCGCTGTTGCCTTTTTCACTGGACAGAAGCCATTGGGTAGTCAGTCCGTTGAAACTGCCGGATACACGAATATGACCATTAAGTGAACCGGGTAGTGGTGTAACCAGAGCATCGCTGGCGTAAATACGTAATAATTGGCTGTTGATATCGAGTTGTCTGGATGTACTATCGATATTTCCGCGGGTGATGATTTGTCCCTGCTGAAGCAGACGTGTGGTTAATGCCGGTAAGATAAGTTTGCCGTTATTATCGATGTTAATGTCACCTTCAATACTGCGTACAGGTAAACCGCCATGTTTAGCATCGTTATAGGCCAGTGGCTGTTCATTCCCTAGCTTAATATGTCCGGCAAGCTGGCTTTTGCCGTTGTTTACGGGTGCCAGATCTAAATTGAGATTGAGATCGGCAAATGGTAAGTTTGCATTAAAAGCAGCCGGATTAATATGGCGGCTTTGAAGATTCAGGCTGATGATTTTATGATTGAGTTGCAGTGCATACGGTCTGATGATGGCATGGGTACGGAAATGAATATTTCCGCCGTCCAGGCGGGCAAATATATCTGGCTGTTGCAGGCTGCCTTTGATGAGCGCAGCACTTTCAACCGCAGTTTTATCAAGGGTGCCGCTTCCGTTCAGCTGTCCGCTCAGTATAAAGGGTGTCTGAGCGGTAATGGCTGCATTGCCGTGAATGTTCTGCCATGGTGTATTCAGCTCACTGAGAATAAGCTGATGTTTGTGATAGTCAAAAGTGTAGCTGGCCTGGCTGGCAAGCAAAACTGGCATTTCTTTTTTACCCAGTGTGAATCCACCAAGCTGAATGTTATCAATAATAACTTGTAATGGCAGGCTGATGCTGTTGGGTAGGGTAGGAACGGGCTTGGGTTTGGGTACACTATGGTCTGTATAATTAATTTTACCAACATCGAGCAGCCGTACGTGGAAGCGACGTCGCCATAATTCACGATTGTTCCAGTCAAGACGTACTTTATCTATGGATAAGTCAAAATCGCGATGGCTGACGTGAATATCTGTGCCGGAAAACCCGCGCCAGATACTACCAGTCAGATTTTTTGTCTGGATGTGCACACCAAACCATTTCGGGACAGTATGTACACCAAAACGCAGACCGGATTCGGTACCAATCAGCCAGCATAATAGTGCCACAATAATAATAAACAAAGCCAGTAGAGAATACAGACTGGTTTTCAGCCATGATTTCCAGCGTGGTTTACGCGGGGGTACGGAAGGCGGCGTGGCGGGAACTGGTGTTTCGCTTGAGTTGATAGTGGTTTCAGCCATTAGAATTTAGTTCCCAAACTGATAGACCAGCGCCATTTTTCATCATGATGGCCATAGGCTATATCAAAGGCAAACGGGGCAACCGGATTAAACCAGCGTACTCCGAATCCGCTGCCATGACGCCATTGCATGTCGCTGAAGTTTTTCGATACCGAACCGGCATCATGAAAAAGCGCCAGAGAAAAATCCTTATACACTGGAATCTGGTATTCAACACTGGCTACAGCCAGCGTACGGTTAGGTAACACTGAATTATGTGAGCTTTTAATACCGATACTGTCTATTTCATAACCACGTACGCTATTGGCACCACCGGCACGGAACATCAGCACAGAAGGTATGTTTACTGCATCACCGGTATGTACATAGCCAATCTGGCTGCGTAAAAACCATGTTCCGTATTTTTTGTTTTCAGGGGTGAAATAGTAGCCGCCACTGGCTGTTATTCTTTGCATGGATGCCGATGATATCAGTTTGCCCAGAGTGGTGCCGACTTTGCCTTCCAGATAATAGCCATTAGCTGGCCGCAACTGGGTTTCTATGTTCTGACGTTTCCATGAAGCTGTCACCATGGTGGCATAGCTGTGTCCGAGATTAGGTCCGTTTTCAATTTTGCTGCTTTCAGTAACGTATTCAATCCCGATCCGCGAATCAATTCCGTCACGGTCTCGAACTTTCCACATCCCGCTGGATAAAGCGCGGCTTTCCAGATGCTGGACAGTAGAGTAGGTATAGTTAAGATTGCTGGTCCAGTAGTGACCGCGATTGTCACGCGGCTGGCTCAGACCTAAACCGAAAGTAGTTTCATAGCGGTCTGTATCCAGCAAGGTTGAACCGACAAAACCTTTATGAAAAACATTATAGTGGTCATACCCACCACGAAAACCCGGACCGTTTTTGGTGTCATAACGTAAACCAAAGGTCAGCTTCTGGCGGCGCATTTCACTGACTTTCACCAGAACCGGCACCTGATTATTTTCCATATGGTCAAAATCTGCATTGACTACGGCATTACCATAATGGCTGTCCTGTTCCAGTGCCTGCTGATAGTCCAGAAGTTTGTCCAGATCATAGGGAGAGCCTGAAGCAAAACTGGCCATACCGGTGACGATTGAAACAGGATATCGTTCATTTCCGCTAACGTGAATATCACCAAAGTATACAGGCTGCTTACTGTCAATTGTGAGGGACAGATCCGCCTTATTTTTTTGCGGATCAATAGTCGCACGGCTGGCGCTAATGGTTGCCAGCGGGTATTTTTTGCGCACAATAGCGCTGAGGACAGAAGATTTACTTGCTGACCAGTTACTCTGAGTAAACGGATCACCTACAGGCAGCACCCAGTTATCAATAGCAGTTTTGTAATAGTTGGTCAGATTATCATCACTGGTTACATCACCAATCAGAGAAACGTCGACATTTTCAATACGGGTCAGCGGGCCGGGCTTTATATGGATAATGTAACTATTACTTTGTTTCTCCAGATTAACTTCAGCATTGAAATATCCCTGAGTTTCCAGCATGGTTTGTGTTTGCTGAGGTGCTTCTTCTGCGAGGAAACTGAGCTGCTCATCGTCCAGATCTTCAATCAATTGTTGAGTAATCAGGGGCAGATGATCATTAATCAGTTTTTTTAAGAATGAATTGTTAATATCTATGGTTACAGGAACTCGAGGGCTTTTTGGTGTTTGAGGCTGTTTTTTTTCCTCAGATTCTTGCCCGTGCAGTAATCTGTGCAGCAGGCCGGTTTTGGGTGGCGGAACATCATCATCAGTATCATCACTGTCTGCTGGCAAGCTCACAGCCCACACCATAGAGGTAATGGACGACAGTAACATACTTAAAAGCAGCCATTGCAAGCGCTTCTGCGTGAAATATACCAAAATCAGTCCTGTTTCAGAAAGTTAAAACATATGTCAGTTTTTGCAGTCTGTTTATGTCTGCTATTGTAGCGTGAAACTGAAATTTCATCCTATGCCTTGAATGACACAGATATTCTATATTAATGTACAAACAAATTTAAAGTCATGATAACAGGTTTAGTGAAATGTTAAATCATCAAAGCTGTTTACTGACTTGGACGAATGTCTGACATTTTTGTAGAATAAATGATTTAGGTTAATATGGATTGTGTTATCCATTCACCCGAATTTACTGAGGATTAATTGTGGCCGGAATTATTCGTGTAGGCAATATTGAAGTAGCCAACCATTTACCGTTTGTACTGTTTGGTGGTCTGAATGTACTGGAAAATCTGGATTTAACAATGCGCACATGTGCACATTATGCAGAGGTTACCCGTAAACTGGGCATTCCGCTGGTTTTTAAGGCCTCATTCGATAAAGCCAACCGCTCTTCCATTCATTCCTATCGCGGAGTAGGGCTGGAAGAGGGAATGAAAATTTTTGCTGCGGTTAAACAGGAATTCGGTGTGCCGGTAATTACCGATGTACATGAACCCTATCAGGCTGCACCAGTAGCAGAGGTTGCCGATGTATTACAGTTGCCGGCGTTTTTAGCCCGTCAGACTGATTTAGTGGTGGCACTGGCACAAACCGGTAAAGTAATTAATATCAAAAAACCTCAGTTCCTAAGCCCGCACCAGATGAAGAATATTGTTGAAAAGTTTTATGAAGCCGGCAACCAGCAGCTTATTCTGTGTGAGCGTGGCAGCAGCTTTGGTTATGATAATCTGGTAGTTGATATGCTGGGTTTTGGTGTGATGAAAAAAGTTTGTGCTGATTTACCGATTATTTTTGATGTAACCCATGCATTGCAGCAACGTCAGGCTGATGCCGCAGCATCAGGCGGGCGTCGCAGTCAGGTACTGGATCTGGCATTAGCCGGTATGGCTACCCGGCTGGCCGGTTTATTTCTTGAATCACATCCTGATCCGGATAAGGCACGTTGCGATGGTCCCAGCGCTTTACCTTTGGATTTGCTCGAACCATTTCTTGCTCAGGTTAAAGCTGTGGATGAGCTGGTAAAAACCATGTCGGTACTGGATATTAACTAAATAAGTATATTTTTGTATAAAAAAGCAGAGCGTTTTGCTCTGCTTTTTTATTTATCAGGTAAAGTTCAACCAGAAGGATTTTATTGCTCAACAGAACCGGAATTCTGGTACAGCGTAAATAATGGTACTCCTTCATCTCGAATTTTTTTGCCGCCGGGCAGGTCTGTAAATTCGATAATGGCAGCTGCCTCTACTACTTCAGCACCCAGTTTACGAATCAGTTTTACACCGGCATTCATCGTACCTCCGGTGGCAACCAGATCATCTACCAGCAGCACACGAGTGCCCGGTTTTACTGCATCAGTGTGCATTTCGATGGTTGCATGTCCGTATTCCAGTTCGTAACTTTCCGCAATAGTAGTAAAAGGAAGCTTGCCTTTTTTACGGATGGGAACAAAACCGACATTCAGCTGATAGGCAAGAGCAGCACCGATAATAAAACCGCGTGCATCCAGACCGGCTACAACATCAATTTTCTGATCCATATACCGGTAAACCATTAAATCTACCAGCAGACGGAAGTACTGCGGGCTTTGTAATACCGGAGTAATGTCGTGAAATAAAATTCCTTCCTGCGGCCAATTCGGAATTTTGCGAATTTTTTCGGCCAGCGCGTCAACACCTATGACTTCGGGATGAGTCTGCATTATAAATCCTTTAAAAATAAAGACTATATGCGAAAGCTATAAACGCAGGACGAGCGAAGTTATTTGCATATAGTGTATGCGAAAGTTGCGCATAATAGCACTATTCCTGTTTTTCTACAGCCTAATATGAAGCATAAAATGGTCTGTTTTGGTAAAATGGTCGCCATAATTTACACAAATCAACAGGTTGATAACATGGTTAGCACGCCTGATCAAGCTCTTGTCACCAATCCATGCTTACCGTGTGTCTGGTTAGATGATTATATTGCCACCTTACCAGCGGCGATGGGAGTAATGCTCCGGCATGCCCAGAGTTTGGTAAATAACAGCTATCCGAAAGACGCGGTAACCTTTGCCGGTGAAGATCTGTATATCAATTTAATGGCTGCTGCTAAATCGGTAGCAGATATGGATTTGATGGCCGATGCTGTTGCCGCCACAATGCTGAGCTGTCTGCCCAATTATGTCACTGACTGGAAAAATATTGTCAAAGAAGAATGTGGTGACAGTGTAATGCAGCTGGTTGCTGGTTTGTATCAGGTACAGAAGCTTACTTATTTTGTCAGCATCAGCCCTCTGGCTACACAGGAGGAACGGCAGCAGCAGGCTGAAGCAATGCGACAGATGTTACTGGCGATGGTATCGGATATCCGGGTCGTACTGATTAAACTGGCTATGCGCGCCCAGACCATGAGCTACCTGAGTAAAGTCACCGACGAAAAATTAAAAAAAGACGTAGCTAAAGAAACCATGACAGTTTTTGCCCCTCTGGCAAATCGTCTGGGTGTATGGCAGCTGAAATGGCAGCTTGAGGATTTAAGTTTTCGTTATCAGAATCCGGATGAATATAAGAAAATTGCCCGTCTGCTGGATGAAAAGCGTACTGAGCGTCTGGACTATATTGAACATTTTGTTGATACCCTCAGACAGCAACTGAGCCGCCTGAATATGCATTTTGAAGTGGCCGGACGACCAAAGCATATCTATTCCATTTACCGTAAAATGGTAAAAAAGAAACTGAGCTTTGATGGTTTGTATGATATACGGGCAGTACGCATTCTGGTGGATACAGTAGCAGACTGTTATGCCACTCTGGGGATCGTGCACAGCTTATGGCAGCCTATACCGGGTGAATTTGATGATTATATTGCTCATCCTAAACCCAATGATTATCAAAGTTTGCATACTGTTGTCGTCGGACCTGAAGACAAAGGCGTGGAAATCCAGATTCGAACTTTTGATATGCATCGTTATGCAGAGTTTGGGGTGGCCGCTCACTGGCGCTATAAAGAGGGTGGCAAGGGTAATGAAGCCTATGAACATAAAATAGCATGGTTACGTCAGTTGCTCGACTGGCGCGAAAATATCGCCGAAAACGATAGTAGCCGTGAAGATCTGTCACGTGCTTTTCAGACAGAACTTTTTAATGACACTATTTATGTTCTGTCTCCGCATGGCAAGGTATTCTCTTTACCGGCTGGTGCCACACCGATTGATTTTGCCTATGCATTACATACAGATATTGGCAACCGTTGTCGCGGTGCCAAAGTAGACGGACAGATTGTTCCGTTATCCACACCATTGGAGAATGGTCAGCGGGTTGAAATTATTACTGCACGCGAAGGTAAACCGTCAGTTAACTGGCTGCATGATGGCTGGGTGAAAAGTAATAAAGCCATTAGTAAGATTCGTGCGTTTATCCGGCAGCAGAACGGTGAATCCATACGGGAATCAGGACGTGCTGCGCTGGAAAAACAGTTAGTAAAAATGCAGGTACAGCCAAATATTCATAAGCTGGCTGAAGCTCTGGGATTTTCCAGTGCAGATGATTTTTATCTGTCTATGGGGCATGGAGAAGTTTCCGGCCGCATGATTCAGAAAGCAGTCGATACTTTACTGGAAAAACCGGAAGCACCGGTAACAGAAAACCATTTAGTCAAACGCAGTAAAATTAAGAAAAATTTTGGTGGTGTTCTCGTTGATGGTGAGGCTGGTTTATTTACGACACTGGCTAAATGCTGTAAACCGGCATTCGGAGACAAAATTATTGGTTTTGTAACACGGGAACGTGGTATCTCAATCCATCGCAGCAATTGTTCTTCGTTTCAATATCTGGCTCAGATTTCTCCGGATAAAGTGTTACCTGCATCCTGGGCAAGTGATTCAGCCGGACAGGTTTTTGCTATTGATATTGAAATTCGTGCCAGAGACCGCAGTGGATTATTGCGTGATATTTCTGAAACACTGGCACGCAACCGGCTTAATGTTACTGCGGTACAGACGTTATCACGTGATATGGAAGCTCAGTTGCGATTTACTGTTGAAGTACAACAGGTAAATGATTTACCCCGGGTACTTAGCCACCTGAGCGATGTTAAAGGTGTACTCTCAGTAACCCGTTTATAAGCAATTGCTATCCGCTGCGGATAAATTATCAGCTTATTTATCATTTATCTGAACAAGCCACGGACTTTGTACCTATGTTCGTGGCTTGTTCAAACTGCTTAATATCTATTTCTTTTAAGTAAGAGAGTTTTATGCCTCCGGAAAATATTTTTCAATTAAAGCGTATAAGATAGCAACCGTTTCGCAATCCACTCTTCCGCTATAGTCTGTCGGACGGAAATGCAGTTGAAAAGCACGTATCAGTTTGTTCAATTGTTCAGCATCAGCGTCAGCACCGGTGATATCGTAACCATAACGATTTAATTGTTTTAAAATGGTTGCATTATCAGGTATCCCTTGCTTTGTGAATTGGATTAGATAATTTAATTTGGTTTTTGTATCAAACCAGGCGCCAATTCCAGCTTTGTACAGTTCTTTCCATGGAAAGGCCGCACCCGGATCACTTTTGCGTTGTGGTGCGATATCTGAATGGCCGATAACATGAGTTGGCGTAATGTCCGGATAACGCTGGAGAATATTCAGAGCTAGTTGTTTGAGCGCTTTAATCTGATTTATTCCATAGGATGGAAAAGTAAATATACCGTTATTATCGGTAGCCAGATTAACAACTTCTATACCTATGGAAGTATCATTCAGATTACTACGACCTTGCCAGCTACTGACACCTGCATGCCAAGCCCGGTCTGTTTCTGCCACCAGATTAAAAATACGCAGCTCTTTAAAGCCGGCTGCCTGATAGCTTGCTTCTGCTTCATCCGGAATCAGATAATGAATACTCGTATTTGGACCGGTGAGTGATTTGATCGAATCAGCAAAATTTTCAGCAGTATAATGCAATATTAAAAAACGTACGCGCTGATTAAAACTGTTTATAGAGCGATAGCTATTGTAGTCAATATTATACATATTATTTTCTCCTTTTATATGCTTTTAAGATTTTTTATAATTTAAATTAATAACCTAAGCTAAAGAAGTTAGGTAAATAAATTATATAGTTTATTTTTTATTAAGCAATACTTTATTCATGAAAATAATAGTTTAATTATAATATTTTAAATGAAAATTTTTAATTATTATAAAGATATAAATATTTTGTTATTTATTCTGTATTAATTTATTTAAAATCTCTTATCCCGGTTAAGAAAGAGAAAGATAATTGAATTATTTTAGCGAGAAGTAAAATAAAAAAACGAATAAAGATACACAAGCAGAAAATTTCACCTGAAATGAAAACAAGTTGTATAAGTTGTGAAGATTCTATAAAAAATAATATACCGTTAATAAAAAACAAAAAGAGGCAGTTTATCAGAGATAATCCGGAGCTGCTAAGTAAAGAAATAAATGAAAAGGATTCACTATTTTCAATATTAAAAAAAATATATTTTACAGGTTTAATAGTAGAAACAGATATAATCAATATAAAAGTTAAAAAATTAATTCCGAGCAGAATTAAGTTTAATTTTCCGATTCCAAGCAAAAGCTTGAATTGGTAAGTATAATCACCAATAGAATGGTAAAATCCAATCATGCAGATTATAACTAATGAGTAACTAGTTAAAAACATAAATAAATCTTCGGATACAAGTCTATAAGAAGAAATCTGAACATTTTTTTCTGCCCGTAAAAAATATTTTATGATTTTTATATTTATTAGTATAAAAAAACTGACTGCCCAGCAATATAAAATGAAATATATCATTAAACCATAAATAGTGTACGCTAAATCTCTGTCGATACCTAATAAATAAACAACAAAGTGAAATAGCAAAATTAAACCAATGTTAAGTGCTAATTTAAAAAATAAAGATTTAAAAGAAGATGATTGATTTTTGCTGTTGCGAATGAAAATAGTTTTAGTCGTTTTGAACAAAAAAAAGAAGTATAAAAAGAGAATGAAAGTTATTTCCATCAGACCCAAAACTGACTCTCGTGTAAAAAATTCATTAATATCTCTAAAACCCCTAGGGAGTTCGAGTATAATGAAAAAAACTATTGTAAATATTAAATAGTTAATTAAAAATCTGATCAATTTTCTGAGATTTAAGTAATGCTGAATCATATTTAAATTTTATTGTCAATAAAAATTATTTTATTATATATAAATTTTTTAAATTAAATATATTTAAATGTTGTGGTTTGATTTAAATCATATATATAATTGATCATTATATTGATGAGTCAGTTATCTTAATTGCCTTAAATTACAGCGACTGGAAAATAATATTATCTACTGCTGAACTCATTAAAATGTTTAGATTTATCACTAGCTGTTTGTATATTATGAATGACTGTTTAAAAATTAATTCTGGCTCGGGCTATTACATTTCTAATTAAAATGCTGCATTTGGTTCTGATGTTATAAATAATTGAGTACGGAATAAGTATATTGATTCATAATTAAATATAAAATGATACGAGTCATTATGTTTATTTTACAGTAAGTATTGAGTGAGGTTTATATACTTTTTTCCCGGAATTAATTAGTTAACATTTTTATCATTAAGCTGAACGTAAGAAAAGCCATTTAATTATTTTGGCGAAAAATAAAATTAAAAAACAGATAAAGATACAAAAAGAGCAGCAGAGAATATTAAGTAAAACAATATCTGTTTGATTATAATAGGTACTTAATAATCTATAACCCAAAATACTGATAAAAAAGGTAATAAGAAATAGTGTGAAATTAAACAGTAAAAATTTAAATGAAAGTGATTGTTTATTTTCAGTCCGGGAAAAAATTGCTTTTAAAGCTTTAATAACTATAGAAAATAAAAAAACAAAAAAATTAATCAGTGCTATTAAACCTAAAAAGAAACTTGCGCCTGATCGTTCACATTCATCATAAAAATAAAATAAGAGTGCTCCAACTGAGCACAGTATAAATATGAAATAACTGACAAATAATATTAAAAAATTTCTAGATAATTTTTTATGCAAAGAAATTTGAACTATTTCTGTCATTTTATTATATCCATTAATAAATTCAAAGATAATTATATTTATGTATTCTTTTTAATGTAAAGAAAAACAAATATTTTAGCTGGATTCTGATTAAAGATTTTCTGTCTTCTGTACACTGCCTGTAAACTGGTGATATTACTGTAAATTATTAATAATATACGGTATTTCTGGTTTCCATTCATCAGTATGTAGTCTGATGAAGAGATAAATATTGTTTTGACAAATTTCTGAAAATACCCGGTATTATCTAAAGATGATATTTAACACAGGCAGCAATGTTTCAGGCATTCCATAATTGTACATTCAGTATTGTAAACAAAATTTCTGGATATTCCGGTATTGTTTATTGATAATATTAATAAATTTAATAATAATCAGATTGATATATTTGTGTTAATGTAAAGCATCATATATCTTTTCGGCCAGAGCAAGGCTAATACCTTCCGTCTGACTTAAATCATGCACACTGGCGGCAACCACGCCGCGTAACCCCCCAAAACGGGTTAATAGTGCCTGACGCCTCTTGCTGCCAATACCCGGTATGTCGTTGAGTGAAGAAGTGACTCTTGCTTTGGCACGTTTCTGCCGATGGCCGGTAATGGCAAAGCGGTGGGATTCATCTCGGACAGTTTGTAACAAATGCAGGGCAGGATTGTGCGGTTCTATCCGGATATTGCGCTGCTGATGCGGAATAATCAGTTCTTCCAGACCGGCTTTTCGTTCCGGACCTTTGGCAATACCGACTATCGGAATATGAATACCCAGCTCCTGCCATACATCCAGAGCCATATGCACCTGACCTTTACCTCCGTCTATGAGCACCAGATCCGGCCACGCACCGATACTGTCATCATTATCTGCCAGTCGTCCGTAGCGACGGGTTAATACTTCGCGCATGGCGGCATAATCATCACCGGCCTTTGCGGTTGTAATATTATAGCGACGATATTTAGCAGGCTGCATGGCTTCATCTTCATATACGACACATGAAGCAATAGTAGCCTCGCCCTGAGTATGGCTGATATCAAAACATTCAATCCGGTTGAGATTTTCTGCATCCATATCAAGCAGTTGAGCCAGTGCTTCAATCCTGTGTTGCTGGCTATGCTGCTGTAAACGATGCTGTTCAATCGCCATATGTGCATTGCGTTCCGCCATATTCAGCCATACGCGCCGTTCACCTACAGTTTTATGAATAAACTGAATCTGTTTGCCGTTTTCGTTATTCAGTGCTTCACACAGACTTTTGGGCAGTTGAAAATTACTGATGATTATATCCGGCTTATTTTTACCCAGATAGTGTTGTGCAACAAATGCCTCTCCATAGTGATTGAGTTTTTCAGTAACACGGTAGCGGGTATCTGGAAAAAAGTTTTTATCCCCGACATGCCGGCCGCCGCGAATGCTAACCCAGTGAATACATACAATATCATTTTCTTCAGCCAACGCAAGGATATCAATGTCATTGTGACGAGCCTGTTTGCTGTCGATAAATTGCTGAGACTGCATTAGTCCCAGTGCCTGAATTTGATCTCGCACCTGTGCTGCCGTTTCAAAATCCAGCTGTTCAGCAGCATGTTGCATTTTGGTATGCAAAGAAGCAGTCAGCTCACTGGTTTTTCCGTGCAGAAAGCTGATCGCAGCTTTAACACTGCTCTGATAATCTTCAACTGTGATATGCCCTGTACATGGCCCAGAACAACGCTTAATCTGGTAAAGCAGGCAGGCACGGTCGCGATGTTCAAATACACTATCTTCACAAGTACGCAGTCTGAATACTTTCTGTAATGTCTGGATGCTATTACGTACTGCATAGCCATTAGGATAAGGACCGAAATACTGGTTATTTTTTTTCAGATTGCCACGGTAATACGCCATTTGCGGGAACTGATGCCCACTCAGCATCAGATAAGGATAGCTTTTATCATCCCGGAACAGAATATTGTATTTCGGCGATAATGCCTTGATAAAGTTATTTTCCAGAATCAATGCTTCTGTTTCTGAATGAGTGGCTGTAATTTCAATTCGCGCCACTTGTTTCACCATAAGCTGAATCCGGGGCGATAAATTGGTTTTCTGAAAGTAGCTGCTGACACGACGTTTCAGATTCACTGCTTTGCCCACATATAATACTTTATCATTTGCATCGAGCATTCGGTATACCCCCGGCACTAAAGGCAGGTTTTTAAGAAACAGGGCTATATCAAATTTATTACTGTCAGCATTGCTGGATGATGTGGCTGTGGTATTGGTCATAGTAATGGTATATCTGGTTAACAACTATGTATGCAGCCATAAAAAAGTCCATAAGCTGCGTAAACAACTTATGGATAAGGAGTAAAATAGTCAAGAGTAAAAGTTTATTTACAATTCAGTTGTACGTCTTCATCATAACGTTTAATCAGCGCATCGCGATTATTGGTGCGCAGACTGTCAGCCATTTGGCGGTTCATCTTCGAAGTTTTGCAGGCGGCTTCACGGTTTTTCTTGTTTTGTTCTTCAATTTTTTTGTTCCGCTCATC
Source organism: Snodgrassella sp. ESL0304 (assembly GCF_013344995.1). NCBI lineage: Bacteria > Pseudomonadati > Pseudomonadota > Betaproteobacteria > Neisseriales > Neisseriaceae > Snodgrassella > Snodgrassella sp. ESL0304. Next base: position 100,293 of record NZ_JAAEDR010000014.1, on the reverse strand, counting down.
TGTCAGCTTGTTATGTTCTTCAATTTTACGGTTAAGTTTTGCCTGCTGTTCTGTTATTGAATCAGAACTGGCTTCAGCATTAGGCTGAGGTGCTGCCACAGGCGTGGCAACCTGTGTGCGCACATTAAAACGCTGAGTTTTAGCAGGTGAAAGATTTACTGGGGTGTCTGAGTATTCATTTACGCCTTTGTTATCACGCCATGTATATACCTCCACAGCACCTGCTATTAATGTGCTGCCCATCAGTACCATTGCCAGTGACATTTTCAGTATTTTGTGACGCATGTTTACTTTTCCTTGGGTTTGAAAATATATGTTTTGACTATTATACGATAAAAAAAACCAATGTTTGCCAATTGACCGGTTTATGTAAAAGTATATTTTGCGAGTGTGTCGTATATTTGTTAAAATTACCCGCCAATTCCCTTATCTAAATTTCTTCTCATCCTCTAAAAAGAAGCCCTAAAATGCGTATAGTCGAAAAAGCTTACACTTTTGACGACGTGCTGCTCGTACCTGCTCATTCTGAAGTACTACCGCGCGACGTTATTCTGAAAACTCCGCTTACCCGCCGGATTAATCTGAATTTACCCCTGGTTTCAGCGGCGATGGATACGGTTACTGAGGCTAAGCTGGCTATTTCCATGGCTCAGGAAGGCGGTATTGGCATTATTCACAAAAACATGAGTGTTGAACGGCAGGCACGGGCCGTAGCCAATGTTAAACGATATGAAAGTGGTGTGGTCAAGGATCCGGTAACCATTACGCCTGATACGCTGATTAGCGATTTAATTGGTCCTGGGCGTAAATACAAAGCTTCCAGCTTACCGGTGCTGGAAAATGGTAAAGTTGTTGGTCTGGTCACTAACCGGGATTTACGTTTTGAACGTAATCTGCAGCAAAAAGTATCCAGCATTATGACCCCGCGTGAGCGTCTGGTTACTGTAAGTGAAACTACCAGCATTGATGATGCGCGTGAATTAATGCATACACATAAAATTGAGCGTGTGCTGGTAGTGAATGAAGACTGGGCGCTGAAAGGTCTGATTACGGTAAAAGACATATTAAAAAACACAGCTTTTCCTAATGCCAATAAAGACAGTGAAGGGCGGCTGAGAGTAGGCGCAGCAGTAGGAGTCGGAAAAGACACAGACGAGCGGGTAGCTGCACTGGTACAGGCCGGAGTAGATGTGCTGGTGGTGGATACAGCACATGGACACAGTCAGGGTGTAATAGAACGTGTACGCTGGGTAAAACAGCATTATCCGGATGTAGATGTCATTGGCGGTAATATAGCAACAGCCGCTGCTGCGCGTGATCTGGTTGCAGCCGGAGCGGATGCAGTTAAAGTCGGCATCGGGCCGGGTTCTATCTGTACAACCCGTATAGTAGCCGGTGTAGGTGTGCCGCAGTTAACCGCTATTCATAATGTGGCTGCAGAACTTGCCGGTACCGGCGTGCCGCTGATTGCTGACGGTGGTATACGCTTTTCAGGTGATCTGGCTAAAGCGCTGGCAGCCGGCGCCTCTGCAGTAATGCTGGGCGGTATGTTTGCCGGTACTGAAGAAGCACCGGGCGAAATCGAGCTTTATCAGGGACGCTCTTATAAATCCTATCGCGGTATGGGTTCAATGGGAGCCATGAGCCAGGGCTCATCTGACCGCTATTTTCAGGATAATGTCTCCAGTGCTGATAAATATGTGCCGGAGGGCATTGAGGGACGGGTACCTTATAAAGGACCAATCAGCCAGATTATCCATCAGCTTGTAGGCGGATTACGCTCCAGTATGGGCTATCTGGGCTGTAAAACCATTCATGAGATGCATGATAAGGCAGAATTTGTTGAAATTACCGCAGCGGGTATGAGTGAGTCGCATGTACACGATGTGCAAATCACCAAAGAAGCGCCGAATTATCATGTACGCTAAAATAGTGTTGTAAAATTTGCAGTCAGTCTAATGGGCAGCCGGCGGGCTGCCCAGTAAATTAATAAAAATTTTCTTTTTTATTTAGTAATATCTGCATTGCCAAAGCAGAGAAGATTAGCTAAAATGCATTGCTTTCATGGCAGTGTCAGATTTTATGTCTCTGCCATAATCAAGCACGTAGCTCACGCTTTTTGCGTGAAGTGGCGTGTTTTTTTTTGCCTGCAACTGGTAACTGGAAGCACGATTATTAATCCATAAAAAAACAGATTGTCGTTATTGACGGTCTATTAAATACACAGGACTCATCCATGACTACAAGTGCAATTCTGGTGTTGGCTGACGGTTCCGTATTTCATGGTGTCAGCATTGGTGCAGCCGGGCAGGCAGTTGGTGAAGTAGTCTTCAATACCAGCATGACTGGCTATCAGGAAATCCTCACTGATCCGTCTTACACTCAGCAGATGGTGACTCTTACTTATCCGCATATCGGCAATACCGGTATCAATAGTGAAGACACTGAGAGTAAACAAATTTATGCTTCCGGGTTAATTATTCGCGACTTACCTTTATTGCACAGTAATTTTCGTGCGCAGGAAAACCTGTCCGATTATCTGAAACGTCAGCATACTGTGGCAATCGCAGATATTGATACCCGACGCCTTACCCGTTTGCTGCGGGATAAAGGTTCACAGGCCGGCTGTATTTTGACTGGTGCCGATGCAAATAAAGAACAGGCTCTGGAAATGGCACGTGCTTTTGGCAGCATGGCCGGAAAAGATTTGGCACGGGAAGTAAGCTGTTCTGCAAAATATGAATTTACTCAGGGTGAATGGCAGCTGGGGCAGGGTTATGTTCAACCGCAAGAAGCCAGATATCATGTGGTTGCCTACGATTTCGGGGTAAAAACCAATATTTTGCGTATGCTGAGTGAACGCGGCTGCCGTCTGACTGTGGTTCCTGCTACTACACCGGCAGCTGAAGTACTGGCATTGAATCCTGACGGCGTATTTCTGTCTAACGGGCCGGGTGATCCGGAACCCTGTGATTATGCCATTAAAGCTGTGCAGGAAATTCTGGCACATAAACTTCCGCTATTCGGTATTTGTCTGGGACATCAGCTGCTTGGTCTGGCTTTAGGGGCGAAAACCCGCAAAATGCCTTTTGGTCATCACGGAGCCAATCATCCGGTACAGGATATGGATACCGGCCGGGTTGTGATTACCAGTCAGAATCATGGTTTTGAAGTAGACGCAGATACTTTACCGGAAAATGTTCGTATTACTCATAAATCTCTGTTTGACGGTTCACTTCAAGGTATTAGCATGACCAGTCAGCCGGCTTTTTCATTTCAGGGACATCCGGAAGCCAGTCCGGGCCCGCACGACGTTGCCTACCTTTTTGACCGCTTTATCGAACATATGCAAGCGGCAAATAAAAATTAATTGCGTGATATTACGAACTACATTTATTGAGAATAGTAAAAAAGTACAGGAACCCCCATGTTTGGTATTACTGATCTGGGAACATATATTGTTGGTGCCATAGCAATTGTTCTGCTGCCGGGACCAAATTCAATGTATTGTCTGGCCATGGCTGGAAAATATGGAGCACGGGCTGCTTATTGTGCGGTTGCCGGAATATTTCTGGGTGACAGTATTTTGATGTTGCTTTCAGCTTCAGGTGCAACATCAATTATCAAAACCATACCTGCATTGTATTTAATACTGAAACTGGTCGGTGGTTTGTATTTGTTTTATCTGGGCTGGCAGTTGCTGCGTTCAGCTCTTAAGCAATGGAACAGACGTCAGAATGCTGCTGCAGATGTTTTCAGACAATCATTGTGTGAGCCGGCAGCAGCCAGTAAACCGCTTCCGGCACGTCATTTCTTTCAGCATGCTTTGCTGCTCAGTTTGTTAAACCCGAAAGCAATTTTGTTTTTTCTGGCTTTTTTTGTTCAGTTTGTTGATCCGCATTACTCACACCCGGCATATAGTTTTCTACTGCTGGCTATTATTTTGCAAATTTTCAGCCTGACTTATCTAAGCGTACTGATATTCAGTGGTTTATCGCTGGTCAAGTGGTTTCGTCACTATCAGCGTCTGGCTGCCGGGGCAGTAGCCACAATCGGGCTGATGTTTATTGCGTTTGCACTGAAATTATGGACGGCAAGTATCGAATGACCGATTGACTGTCAGAAAATCAATCCTGCCGTACCGCTAAATTAACAGATAATTTTTGATAAAGGTATCAGTATGCCTAAGCGCACAGACTTAAAATCTATCCTAATTATTGGTGCCGGTCCTATTGTAATTGGTCAGGCATGCGAGTTTGACTACTCCGGAGCTCAGGCATGCAAGGCATTGCGTGAAGAGGGCTATAAAGTCATTCTGGTTAATTCCAATCCGGCTACGATTATGACAGATCCGGATATGGCTGATGTTACTTACATTGAGCCGATTATGTGGCAGACAGTGGCAAAAATTATTGAAAAAGAACGTCCCGATGCCATTTTGCCAACGATGGGCGGACAAACGGCACTCAACTGTGCTCTTGATCTGGCGCATAACGGTATTCTGAAAAAATATCAGGTAGAGCTGATTGGTGCATCCGAAGATGCAATTGATAAAGCAGAAGACCGCGGCCGTTTTAAAGAAGCAATGAATAAAATCGGTCTGCATACCCCGAAATCCTTTATTTGCCATAGCATGGAGCAGGCACTGGAGGCACAGGCGCAGGTTGGATTTCCTGCATTAATCCGCCCGTCTTTCACCATGGGCGGTAGTGGCGGCGGAATTGCCTACAATAAAGATGAATTTATTACTATTTGTGAACGTGGTTTTGATGCTTCACCTACTCATGAATTACTGGTCGAACAGTCTGTACTGGGTTGGAAAGAATATGAAATGGAAGTGGTGCGTGACCGTGCCGATAATTGCATTATTATCTGTTCAATAGAAAATTTTGATCCGTGCGGCGTACATACCGGTGATTCGATTACAGTAGCTCCGGCACAAACACTGACGGATAAAGAATATCAGCTGATGCGTGATGCTTCTCTGGCAGTGCTGCGTGAAATCGGTGTGGATACCGGTGGCTCTAATGTACAGTTTGCCGTTAATCCGCAAAACGGCGAAATGATTGTGATTGAAATGAATCCGCGTGTCAGCCGTTCTTCTGCTCTGGCTTCTAAAGCTACCGGTTTTCCGATTGCCAAAATCGCAGCTAAGCTGGCAATAGGTTATACACTGAATGAATTGCAAAATGATATAACCGGCGGACGCACACCAGCTTCCTTTGAGCCTTCCATTGATTATGTGGTAACTAAAGTTCCCCGTTTTGCCTTTGAAAAATTTCCGTCTGCAGATGATCGCCTGACGACACAGATGAAATCAGTTGGGGAAGTAATGGCTATCGGCCGTACATTTCAGGAGTCTGTCCATAAAGCTCTGCGCGGTCTGGAGGTTGGTCTGAGCGGCTTTGATTGCCGCAGCAGTGACCGTGCAGCCATTCAGCGTGAACTGGCTAATCCCGGTCCTGAACGGATACTGTATGTCGCCGATGCATTTCGTGCCGGCTTTTCATTAGAGGAAATCTATAAAATTTGTGCTATTGATCCGTGGTTCCTGGCACAGATTGCTGATCTGGTTAGCGAAGAACAGAAACTAACAGCGATCAGACTGGAAGATATCGATTACAGTTATCTGCGTAAACTCAAACGCAAAGGTTTTGCTGATAAACGGCTGGCGCAATTGCTTAATCAGGATGAAGCCAGTGTAAGGCAGCATCGTTATGCCATGAATCTGCATCCGGTTTTTAAACGCGTAGATACCTGTGCAGCGGAATTTGCTACCGATACTGCCTATCTGTACTCAACTTATGAAGAAGAATGCGAAGCGGAACCGACACAGCGTAAAAAAATTATGATTCTTGGTGGCGGACCAAATCGTATTGGTCAGGGTATTGAGTTTGATTATTGCTGTGTACATGCTGCATTAGCATTGCGCGAATCTGGTTTTGAAACCATTATGGTGAACTGTAATCCTGAAACCGTTTCGACAGATTATGATACTTCTGACAGATTATATTTCGAGCCGCTTACCCTCGAAGACGTACTGGAAATCTGTCATACAGAACAACCTGATGGTCTCATTGTGCATTATGGCGGTCAGACGCCTTTAAAACTGGCTAATGAACTGGTAGCTAATGGTGTTAATATTATCGGTACCTCAGCCGATGCCATTGATGCAGCAGAAGACCGTGAGCGTTTTCAGCAGATTCTGCATAAACTGGGATTGCGTCAGCCGGAAAACCGTACAGCACGTACCGAGGCAGAGGCACTGCAACTGGCTGAAGAAGTTGGCTATCCGTTAGTAGTACGTCCATCTTATGTACTTGGCGGACGAGCTATGCAGGTAGTGCATTCAGCCAATGAATTACAAACCTATATGCGCGAAGCTGTACAAGTATCCAATGATAGCCCGGTATTGCTTGATTATTTTCTCAGCCACGCTATTGAAGTAGATGTAGATTGTGTATGTGATGGCAAACAGGTGGTTATTGGCGGCATCATGCAGCATGTGGAACAGGCAGGTGTCCATAGTGGCGACTCAGCATGTTCCATTCCGCCTTATTCGCTAAGTGAAGCTATTCAGAATGAAATTCGTCGTCAGACAGCAGCCATGGCAATGGCTTTAAATGTAGTTGGTCTGATGAATGTGCAGTTTGCGGTACAGGATGATATCGTTTACGTACTTGAAGTTAATCCGCGTGCTTCGCGTACTGTTCCATTTGTATCTAAAGCCACAAGTGTGTCTCTTGCTAAAATCGGAGCAAGGGTTATGGCCGGTATCTCATTGACCGAACAGGGCTATACACAAGAAGTTATTCCTGAATTTTTTGCAGTTAAGGAAGCCGTATTTCCTTTTATTAAATTTCCCGGCGTAGATACCATTCTCGGGCCGGAAATGCGTTCTACCGGTGAAGTAATGGGTGTCGGTGAAACATTTGCCGAAGCATATTTAAAAGCCCAGCTCGGAGCAGGAGAACGTATGCCGACTATTGGCAAAGTGTTTCTGGCTGTACGTAATGAAGACAAACCTGCTGTTGTTCAGGTGGCAACCAATTTTCAGTCGCTCGGTTACGGATTATGTGCTACCCGCGGGACAGCAGCTTTTCTGGCTGAGCACGGAATCAATGTGCAAGTGGTGAATAAGGTAACTGAAGGGCGCCCGCATATTGTTGATGCCATTAAAAACGGAGAGATTGCTCTGGTCGTTAATACTGTCAGCAGTGATGTACAGTCTATTAAAGACAGCCATTCAATCCGCCGTAGTGCACTGAATATGCGTATCCCTTTATATACCACCATCGCAGGTGCTTTAGCGATGAGTGAAGGTGTAAGCCGTTTATCCCGTACTGATGTTTACAGTATTCAGAATTTACATCAGCGCATAAAGACAGCTTTGCAAAACTAATTATTTCAAGATAAAAAGCTGCTGATTGCTAATAATGCAACCAGCAGCTATTTTATTAATAAAAAATTTACTTTAAAGTCATTAGAAAGTAATAGCTTTAGTCTTTTACCAAATTCAAGTATGAACAAAGCCTGAAATCAAATTGCAGGCTTTGTTTTAAAGTACAGTTGTTAATTACCCCAGTATGCAGCTACAGTATTATGCTGATGAGGTAATACTGTCTGCTCAGGAGCCATAAAACCAGTTGTAGTACCGGCGGACATACCCGTCATTGCTGTAATCAGCTGATTTACCTGATTAGCAATCTTGGCTTCATGTGCACTGTTCGTGACAAAGTATCCAGTTTGGTTGATATTCTGTCCTTTATTACTATTTGTATAAACACTCCTGTCGCTGATTTCCGTAAATTTTTTGCGTTTGGTTAAAGTGTTAATCTGATTCAGCTTAAGCTCCTTACAATCTATGCTTTTATCTTCGAAATTAATAGTTTGTATAAGCTGTTTTTTACCAAAAAAGTTTTTGATTAAAACTGAATCAGTATCAGAGTATCCGGAAATTATCAGATTAGCCCCTTCTTTGCGATAAATGACTTCATCAGATCGAATATCAGTAAACTGGATGATATTTGTATCCTGTTCGAACTGATTACTTTCAACTATTGTATCATGACCATGACCACGGTTGATTACATAGGTATCATTGCCTATACCACCTTCCAGATAATCATTGCCCAAACCTCCTACAAGAATGTCGTTACCTTTACCTCCATATAAGTAATCATCCCCGATGCCTCCATTCAAATAATCATTACCATGATCGCCATATAAACTATCATTACCGGCACCTCCTTCGATATAATCATCTCCGCCTTTGCCATGAATATGATTATTCAGATTGTTTCCGATAATAACATTATTCTTATCATTCCCATAACTGGTTTTCTTTTCAGCAAAAATCGTATCAGCTGGTAAAATTTCAAACTCAATTTGCTGAATTGCCTGTTTACCGAATTCGTCAGTAGCGACTAACTGTACAGTAAACCAACCACTTTGAGATGGAGTACCACTTAGCTGATTAGTTATCGGATCGATAGTCAGCCAGCTGATATCATCTTTGGGGTTAACTGCTTTTAGAGTATATTGCAGTTTATCGCCGTCTTGGTCAGTAAATAGATGGTCGATTTTTCCAAAAGACCATGATTGTTTTGCAACCAGTCTTTGATCTTGTATATGTCCGACAGCTTCTGGTGTATGATTGGCTTGAATATTTAGGTAAAGCGGTATGTGAGCACTTAAACCGCCAGTATCCGTTCCTGTAATCTGAATAATGAATTCACCATTCAAATCTGCATCAGGTGTGCCATATAAGGTTTGAGTATGTTCATCATAATTTAGCCAGTCAGGCAAACCATCTACGCTAATAAAGATTTCATCTGATTGATTTGGATCTTTAAACAAATTGTATGGTAGTTGATAACTAAAGAAACGACCTCCTCGGGTATTCAGAGGATCAATATGCTGTGCTGCTTCTGGAGCCAGATTACGTTCAGGCAGATTAATATCTAAATCACCATCATGATAATCATGAATAATAATACTTGAATTAAAATCACCAGTTATTATCAGATTACTGCCATTTTTTTGCAGCTTCAATTTCCCTGAATACCATACAGTATCTTTTACTGCATCGATAGTCCATTTTAAATTATTTAGACGAACATTATCGATACTGATATAACCTAATCCGTCACTGTCGGTAATATGATTAACAGATTCTCCTATTAAATCCGTACGAGAAAATACATAACCATCAATTCCTTTACCGCCATCAAGATAATTATTTCCTGTACCACCTATTAAAATGTCATTACCATCATTACCATATAGTTTATCGTCACCATCGCCACCAATTAAAATATCACGACCATTGGCACCAAATAGTGAATCATTACCAAGACCACCATTAAGTACGGTGTCTTCATTACTGTAAGCATAAAGCTCGTCATCACCATCAGTACCGGTCTGGGTTAATTTTTTAATATCCTGCACATTTAACCGGGTACCATCAGTAAATTCAATGAAATCAACCTGATAATTTCCTTTTGCTTCATTCCGGAAATAATTCTGAACAGTAATGCTGTTATCGTCCTGACGGGTACTGATAACCAGATTACTGCCGGTACGCCGGAAAATTAAATCAGCCTGACTGATATTATCGGTAAAGCGGATAATATCTTCGCAATTACCGGATGAATCATAGTTATTAATAACATCATGACCGAAATTGCTGCCGAATATATAAATATCAGAACCGGCACCACCTTCCAGATAGTCGTTTCCTGTGCCGCCGGTCAGAACATCATTACCGGCACCACCATAAATACGGTCGTTACCGTCGCCGCCAATCAATGTATCATTACCATTTGCACCGAATAGTGAATCATTACCGAGACCACCATTAAGTACGGTGTCTTCATTACTGTAAGCATAAAGCTCGTCATCACCATCAGTACCAGTCTGGGTTAATTTTTTAATATCCTGCACATTTAACCGAGTACCATCAGCAAATTCAATGAAATCAACCCGATAATTTCCTTTTGCTTCATTCTGAAAATAATTCTGAACAGTAATACTGTTATCGTCCTGACGGGTTCTGATAACCAGATCATTGCCGGTACGCCGGAAAATTAAATCAGCCTGACTGATATTATCGGTAAAGCGGATAATATCTTCGCGATTACCGGATGAATCATAGTTATTAATAACATCATGACCGAAATTGCTGCCGAATATATAAATATCGGAACCGGAACCACCTTCCAGATAGTCGTTTCCTGTGCCGCCGGTCAGAACATCATTACCGGCAGCACCATAAATACGATCGTTACCGTCACCGCCAATCAATGTATCATTACCGTTTGCACCATAAAGCTGGTCATTGCCTTTCCCGCCATTCAGATATGTATCTTTTGTACCATATGCATACAACTCATCATCACCATCAGTTCCGGTTTGAGTAAGGGTACGAATATCTGAAATATCCAGCTGGCTGCCATCTGAGAATTTAATATAGTCTAGCTGATTTTCACCGGAAGCACGGAAGAAGTTGATAATTTGTAATGAATCAGCTGAATTTTTAGCCACAATATAAAAATCCAAACCCTTGCGATAATAGATAAAATCATCTTTTATCCAATTATTAAAGTATACATTATTAATATCTTTACCTGAGGGATTGAATTCGAGTAACTTATCGTTGCCAAAATCTTTATCGAAGATGAACAGATCTGAACCTTCACCACCTTCCAGATAATCATTACCGGTACCACCAATAATAATATCATCGTCATCCCCGCCATAAAGAATATCATTGCCGGCACCACCGATTAATACATCATTACCAGCACCGCCATCAAGGTTATCATTACCATCTCCGCCATCAAGCAGGTCATCCCCGCCATGACCTTTCAAAGTATCATTGCCTGCAAGGCCTATCAGCGAATCATTTGATTCATAACCATGAATAATATCGTTATTATCTGTCGCCTGTAACAATAATGCTTTGATTTCCTCTACATTAAGCTGTTTTCCATCAGCAAATTCAATCAGATCAATTTCATATCCGCCGTGACCATCTTTAATGAAGAAATTTTCTATTTTAATTTGATCGGTAGTATTTTTGATTTTCAAGAATAAATTATTACCTTCGCGAACAAATATTACTTCACTTCTTAAAATACCATCAGTAAAACGTATCTTATCTGTTTTATCTGTACCGGTATCATGATTGTGAATAACATCCTGACCAAATCCGCGTGCAAATTCATAAATATCTGAGCCAGTACCTCCATCCAGATCATCGTTGCCTATTCCGCCGATAAGAATATCATTTCCGGCACCACCTTTAATAATATCTCTGCCATCACCCAGAAGATTGGTACCAATCAGAATATCGTCGCCATCACTGCCTGAGCGTACACTCAGTTTATCCTGCGCCGTCTGCCCCAGATGATTACACCATTGTTCATATACACCATGAGTTTTAGCATAATCAATATACTGATTTAAAAGATTAAATCCTTCCGGCCAGAAACCATCATACTGATAGGCAAGAAATTCTCCTAAGTCAACAAAAGCTTTTTCCGGATTATGCTGGAAAACCTGATTGAAAACCGCAGTAGTATCTGAAAAATCTATAGATATCTGATCATTTTCTAATTTGAATGTTAGCTTCTCCAGATATGGTTTCAGACGTGTCTGGAACAACAAACTTTCATACAGGCTATCACGGATACTGTTATAAGTATCATCAATAGTATCCAGAAGTTCCTGACGCTGCTTTGCGGTACCCGCATAAAACAATTTAGAAGATTCACCTGTAAAAGCATTCAGAATGTTCAGTTTATTGCTGTAAGTATCAAATTTTTTGAGCCATTCCGGATCTACAACTTTCAAGCCACCTTCTTGTGAAGGTGTAAAACCTGAACCGCCACTATTTGAGCTAACTCTTATCCAGTCTGTACCCAGAGAATATTTAGCATTCTCATCAAACTGAGGATCGGATTTTGCCCATTCCAGCAATAAGTTATCTAGTAAAGACAATTGTCCGGCCCGCGTTTCGGTATTCGAATAAGTATTTAAAAGCTCGGCGAGTTTATCTGAAAGCGCTGCTGCATCGCGTAAGTCACGCACCCGGCCTGTACCTTTTAAATTCGGTGCCTGTTTTTGCTGTTCTGTCAGTTTAACTTCTTCGGTATATTCACTGAAAACTGGCTTATGCTCAAAATTGACATCACCCATTGCATGGGTACGCCCGTCTGTAGTTTCATAACTTCCGCTTTGCGCTAAAGTATTGCCGTTACCCAGATTAATATTTGTATTTTTATTATCCAGATTCAATGCTTTAACACCAACTTGTTCCAGTGTAAACAATTCATTAGTCTGGCAGATACCGTCCTGATTCAGATCCCGCCATACACGTAACTGATTGAAATGTTTATCCTGCGCATCTACTCGACCATCACCATTACTGTCAAATTCACGTAATGCAGCATAACCGTCTTTTGCTTTAGTGCCGTCAGCCAGCAACGTACTGTCACCAAACAGTTCAGTACCGTCATTAATAATACCGTCACCATTACGGTCAACAACCAGCAGACCGTCATCAGCTTTTACCCAGCCTGTAGCCGTGCGGATACCATCTCCGTCATTATCGAAGACAGCCCCGCTTAATTTTCTGGAGCCAACTGTTTCGATGCCATCTCCGTCAAGATCCAGTATTAGAGGATCATAGATATAGTATTTACCATCACGATTCCAGTCTGACCATGCTCTGAAACCTTTGCAGATCCAGCCTCCGAAATTATAACGATCTAGTTTAGAATACATCTTTCCGAAAAAATAATTACCAAAAGCTTTTGCAAAACCGGGTCCATTTATTGAATCTGGGTTTAATTTATCAAGATTATGCCAATCCAGTGCAGAACCGGGCCAATCTGAAGGTGTAAAATCATCCGGGTCAAAACGGGTAAAACCCTGTGCATCTGATTTTAGAATTCCGTCTAATGAAACTTTTCCTGATGTTGCTATATTATCTAATAAAGCTTGAGCCATTTCATTGGAAAATTGGTTATATTTTTTATGATCAAATACCCCCATGCGGCTACGCATCATTATCTCAGTAGCATGGCGCAAAGCTGAATCTATCCCCAAATTTTTTATTCCGCCAGCTCCGCGACCATTAGTGGCTATTGCCACATCTAACCAATAACCTAAGCCTGCAGCATCTGGATTACCTGGTGGTATAGTTGATTTTAAATATTCATAGGCTTTGGTATAATTTCCATCCTCACCATTAGCTAATTTCTTATTAATATCATCTAAAATTGATGCTAATTCTTTTTGTTGGTCTTTAGTTAAATCATAAGAATTTTTTTCCAATATATAATCGGTAAACGTTAAGTACCCCTGAAAATCTTCACCCTTATTAAAACAGTTCATAAATCCCTCTCTAATTAATCAATTATTTTGCTATGTTGATGAATATAATCTAAAATAGTGTTGTTATTATTAACAAAACCTTGGACAATTTCCGGGTGGTCAAGTAAACTTTCATTGTGCTTATATATTTGAATTAATCCATCAGCAAAATAGTTCTGGCTTACTGGTGGTTTATATTTCCCGTGTAAAAATCTTGAAGAATAAACAGTATAAACAACATTAAATTCTTTATCTAAAATAGAATGAATATCAATTTGATGTGGATAAGCATCGTTTATATCTTCAGGATCAAATGGCCAGAAATCAATTCTAAAATCCTGTTGATTGGTATCGGATTTATTAACAAACATAGTTTGTTTTCCTGCAATACCAATATAATAAAGTTCCTGATTATTTTTCTTTTCTTTTAATCTAAATTGATAGCTGTGCTGTTTTAGCCAATAATTTCCAGGTTCCAGTTTTTTTGCATATGGTTTGGGAAATAACGGCCCGAAACCAAGCCCTGTAACAGGCTTAGAAAAATCAGGACATCGATGAATTGCTTCTTCATCATTGGGAAAACCTGATAAAGTGGGTAAGGCAAATATAATTGATGCTGCTTCTTGCTCTACAATACCATCAATAATTTTATTCTTGATACTAAAGCCAAACATGCATCGCGGCAGGGTAATTTCAAGTTTTTTATCTGATAATTTTGACGGAATGCGAACAGTAATCTCTGTGGTGTCTGTCATTATCCGTTGTTCCTCCAATTTTTTAATTTTGTCCTGTTCACTGCTGCCATTAAAGCAGCCGGTTAAGCATAAAAGCAGTATACAAAGCCAATATTTCATATTTTTTCCTTGTACTGTCTGGTTTAAATATTTATTTAAAATTCCCCTTACTTTTGATAAAATTAACCGCAAAATAACATTTAATCAGATAAATATCAAAAGTATAATACATTCAAATATTGTGTATTGAGGATTTAAATTGAAAAAAAATTCTTTTTATTTAGTCTGGATATGATATTTATTGTACTTTAAATATTCATTAAAGCACAAAATTGCTAAATCGAAGTTTTAATTATGATTAATTAATATATATATTAATTGTTTTCACTACCAAAAAATTATATTTAAGGCTGTCTTATTGTAAAAATCTTTAGATAATGCACTAGCTAATCAACGACTTTACTGTGCTGATGGATATAATTCAGAATACGGTTATTATTCTGAATGAAACCCAGTTGAATTTCCGGATGATCAAGTAAGCTTTCATTGTGCTTATATATTTGAATTAATCCATCAGCAAAATAGTTCTGGCTTACTGGTGGTTTATATTTCCCATGTAGAAATCTCGAGGAATATACAGTGTAAGCAACACTAAACTCTTTATCTAAAACAGAATAAATATCAATTTGATGCGGAAAAGCATTGTATTCATCCTTAACATCAAATGGCCAGAAATCAATTCTTAAATCTTGTTGATTGGTTTCGGATTTATTAATAAACATAGTTTGTTTTCCTGAAATACCAATATAATACAATTCCTGATTATTTTTCTTTTCTTTTAATCGGAATCGGTAATTTTCCCGTTTGAACCAATGATTTCCATATTCCAGTTTTTCTGCTTTTATGTTGCGATATAACGGTGCAAAACTGAGGCCTACAACAGGCTTAGAAAAATCAGGACATCGATGAATTGCTTCTTCATCATTGGGAAAACCTGATAAAGTAGGTAAGGCAAATATAATTGCTGCTGCCTTTTGCTCGACTATACCATCAATAATTTTATTTTTTATACTAAAACCAAACATGCAGCGTGGCAGGGTAATCTCCAGTTTTTTACCTGATACTTTTGATGGAATGCGCACAGTAATCTCTGTAGTGTCTGTGATTATCCGTTGTTCCTCCAATTTTTTAATTTTATCCTGTTCCCTATCATTGTTGCTGTTAAGACATCCGCTTAAACTTAAAATTAATAACAAAAGCAATATTTTCATTTTGATATTCCAAATATCTGCGAGCTTTTAAATTTAATACTACATTATTTTAATAAATATTAACATAAAATAACATTTATTTAGTAAATCACAAAGCATATAAATATTTTTATTTAAAGATAATGATTTTTTATAATTTCATATTCACTCAGCTGTAATCAGACATTTTCAGCTTTCTCCTTGTGCTTGTTAGTATAATGACTTTATTGTAATAAGAATAAAGCTATGTATTAACAATGCAGACTGCTATATCTTGCACGATTAAAGGAAATTTATGGTTTTCAGAAAAGAAATTTTAGACTGGTGCGCTCAGGAGCTGGCGGTTGCTCAGTTTCGCGATTTCAGTCCGAATGGGTTACAGGTAGAAGGCAGGGATGAAGTTAGCACTATTGTTTGTGCTGTCACTGCCAGTCAGGCTGCTATTGATTTTGCCGTAAAGCAGCAGGCAGATATGCTACTGGTTCATCATGGTATGTTCTGGAAAAATGAAGCGGCTGTGATTACAGGCTGGAAAAAACGCCGTATTCAGACATTATTAGCCAATAATATTAATCTGGCTGGCTATCATTTACCGCTGGATGCGCATCCGCGCTGGGGGAATAATGTGCAACTGGCTCAGCATTTAGGCTGGCAGATTACTGGCTGTGGCGGTGAACAGAATTTAATTCAGTACGGTGCTTTAACCTATGAGCAAACTGCAGAACAGCTGGCTCAGGAGATTGAGCTAGGCCTGAATCACAAACCCATATTGCTATGTGCCGATAAACAACAACCAGTACGCAGGCTGGCTTGGTGTACTGGCGGCGGCCAGAGTTTTTTTCAGCAGGCTATTGATGCCGGGGTTGATGCATTTATCACAGGTGAAATATCCGAACCGCAATACCATCTGGCGCAGGAATGCGGAGTGGTATTCATCGCGGCAGGGCATCATGCTACCGAAAGATATGGTATTCAGGCACTTGCCTGTGCATTAGCCAGTGAATTCGGGATTACTCAGCAGTTTTTTGATGAGCCTAATCCGGCTTAAATGAATTTTGTGTGATTGGTGGTAATTTGTATAATAAAAATTTTAATAAACATAAACTTAAGCTATTTTTCTGGTAAAAATAGAGTCATTTGTCTATAATTGAATAATTTTTAAACACCACACTGTATTGATTATACAGTAATTCTGGGAAACTTATTATGATGACATTATATGCGGGTATCACTTGCCCGTTTAGTCAGCGTTGCAGCTTTGTGCTGTATGAAAAAGGCATGGATTTTGAAATTAAAGATGTAGACGTTTTTAATAAGCCGGAAGATCTGGCTGTGATGAATCCCTATAATCAGGTTCCTGTTCTGGTTGAACGTGACCTGATTTTGTATGAATCCAATATTATTAATGAATATATTGATGAGCGTTTTCCGCATCCGCAGCTAATGCCGGCAGACCCGATTATGCGTGGTCGTGGTCGTCTTGTTTTATATCGTCTGGAAAAAGAACTGTTCAGTCATGTACTGGTGCTGGAAAATCCTGAATCAAGTAATAAGGAAATGAACAAAGCCCGCGAAGCCATTACTCAGGGCTTAACAATGCTGGCTCCTGCATTCACTAAAAACAAATATATTATCGGCGATGATTTCTCCATGATTGATGTGGCGCTGGCTCCGCTTTTGTGGCGTCTGGATCATTATGATATCAAGCTGCCAAAATCAGCTGCGCCATTGCTTAAATATGCGGAACGTATTTTTCAGCGTGAAGCGTTTATTGATGCCTTAACACCTGCCGAGAAAGCGATGCGTCGTTAAATTATCCTGACAAAGGGGAGGACAATGAGCAAGCTGAACACCAAACCGTATATTCTGCGAGCATTGTATGAATGGGCGCTGGATAGTGGTTATACACCGCATATTGCAGTATGGGTAAATGATAAAACTCAGGTACCGCTTCAGTATGTAAAAGACAATGAAATTGTGCTTAATATCGGGCCTGTAGCCGCACATAATCTGAATATAGATAATGAATGGGTTAGTTTTTCTGCCCGTTTTGGCGGCGTTTCCCATGATATATGGATTCCGGTTGGTCATGTAATCAGTCTTTTTGCCAGAGAAACTGGTGACGGCATGGGGTTTGATGTAGAACCTCTTACTGAAAACAGTGAACACCCGACAGCAGGCGAGGATAACACCGTATCTGAAAGCCAGCCTTCTGTGCCAGAGAGTTTACCTGCAGATGACAGTAATAAATCTGGTGCGAAAAAAGGTTTGAAGATAGTTAAATAACGATTGTTATTAATAGAATATATTCTTAGCAAATAAGAAGTAATTTGTTTATTGATAAACAAGGCTGAAACTGACTGATGGTTTCAGCCTTTTTAATTTTTTAAAATTCAGACTGATAACATTTTATTCTATTTATACCTAATAAAGTGTGGCAAATAAATCAGTTCTTATAGCTAATAAGTATATATAAATTTGATGAAAAATTAGCCGTAATCTGAACAGACAGTAAATAAAATTTTTGAAGCTATGCAGTTTTAAAACTATATATATATTTGAATATTAGTTATAAATTAAAAATATTTACAATATGTCATATAAATAAATTGATAATTTTGCGGATGTGTATCTGATTAAATATGCGTTAACAAAATTTTTTCTGAGTTATTCTCTTATATCAAATTGTTAAAATAGTACTTCATTACGAGTGTAATACCGGTTAAAATAGGCCTTGTCTTGAAATTTGACATTACAATAATATTCATTAGCTTTACATTTACTGGAGTTTGAACACATGAACCAAACTGCTGAATTTGCAACAAACAGTAATGAACTAAGTGTACAGCTTGCACACAAAGAGCAAAAATTTAAAAGAGTAAAGTTCTATTTTAACGTCATATTTGCTTTGTGTTTTCTGGTATTTGCTGTGGGTCTGGTATGGATGAATACCATGGCAATTGCCAGCTCATTCATTACCGCTATGATGTTTGGTATGGCCTATCTGGGCGTAATTATGATATTTGAAGAAGATATCAAAGAATTGAAAATCAAACTGGAAAAAACACAATCTGTTTCCGCCTGATTACCTGAGCTTTAAGAGATGGCAGCTTTAGTCAAAGCTGCCATGCAAGACTAATCAGATACTTTGCTGTTGTCAGTTGGATCCGATCTGATTTTTACTTGTAATGGTAACTGCGGTTTTAACGTGATGGTCTCCGTAAGTGCCGTTTACTAAAATAAAGATAGATAAGCATGGTGCTGCAACCTATCAGACACCAAAGCATATCTTTCTGTGTATCCCATACATCGCCCTGTGTGCCAAGAAAAGTGACAGCTTCCTGATTACTCAGTATGGCTACCAGCCACTCAAACAATTCGTATATGGCGCTAATCGTCATGCAGACACAACCACTCAAAAATATCACCCAGCCGCGGTAGCGTACAATTTGTAATCTCCATAGTAATTCACTGGCTATAATAGCTGGTGAAAAACCCTGAAAAAAATGTCCAAGCTTATCGTAATTATTACGTGACCAGCCAAATACACCGCGCAGATAATTAAATACCGGTTCTTCGGCATAAGTATAATGTCCGCCAATCAGTAATATAACTGCATGAACTAAAACTACCCAGTACATAAGCTGACTGAAACGAAAGCGGGAATAGGTGAATATAAGAAGTATCAATCCCAGCAATGCCGGAAAAACTTCAAGCCACCAGGTAGGGTAGTCATGCGGCTGATAAGCAGACCATATGAGCACCAGTATAAATATTATCAATTGCAGAATATGCGTTTTCATACCATACATCACCTGCAAATATTCAGTAGCAAAATTAAACTGAAACTAAAAAGTAAAAAAATTTTTTGCCGGTATCAATCTTAATTTGACTTCTTTTTTATGATAATCTGTATATTAATCTTGATAAATGCTCTGGGCAAATATCAGTAATGTGCAGCATACAAGCTGTGACCGGTTTAGTTACAGCAGTTTTAGATTTTGGCAGACTAACTCTCATGCAACTAATGGCTGTTTATAATAGTTTTTATATATGAATTTAGTGTATTTATCTGGTCTGTAAGTTATTTTTATAATCTTGAAAATATAATACTTTGTTTTTTATGTAAAATAAAAACTATCGATTACATAAAATCATTTGATTATATTTATTGAGTAAATTTGTGTACTATACATCCATCGATTAATTCAACCTGTACATTCAAGGAGATATTTCATGGTTGCTAATGTTAACACTGAAATCAAACCGTTCAATACCACTGCCTTTCATAATGGTAAATTTGTAGACATCAGTGATGCTGACGTAAAAGGTAAATGGTCTGTATTCTTTTTCTATCCGGCAGATTTTACTTTTGTTTGTCCTACTGAATTAGGTGATCTGGCTGACCACTATGAAGAATTGCAGAAACTGGGCGTAGAAGTTTACTCTGTTTCTACCGATACTCATTTTACTCATAAAGCATGGCACGATGCTTCTGACACAATTGCCAAAATTAAATACTTTATGCTGGGTGACCGCAATGCTACCCTGACAACTAATTTTGGTGTACTGCGTGAAGGTCAGGGTTCTGCCGATCGTGCTACATTCCTGGTTGACCCGCAGGGTATTATCCAGTGTGTGGAAGTAACTGCAGAAGGTATCGGTCGTGAAGCTTCAGATCTGGTACGTAAAGTTAAAGCTGCACAATATGTTGCTTCTCATCCGGGTGAAGTTTGTCCTGCTAAATGGAAAGAAGGCGAAAAAACTCTGGCTCCTTCTCTGGAACTGGTTGGTAAAATCTAACACACTTAAATACACACATCAAAAATTTACTGTTAAATAAACAGTCATTCAGCCCGAATACCGGCTGCGGTATCCGGGCTTTTTACTAAAACAAAAATACAGGCTATCAAAAACAGAATATCTATAGTTTATTTTTATTAATGTAATGGAGCAGTAAAATGTTAGACGACACTTTGAAAAACCAACTAAAAGCTTATCTTGAATATGTAACCAGACCGGTTGAAATTATTGCTACGCTGGACGAAAGTAAAGGTGCTCGCGACATGCTGGCACTGTTACAGGAAGTAGAGGCGTTAAGTGATAAAGTCAGTCTGCGTACCGATGGTCAGTCTGAACGTAAGCCATCTTTTGAGATCACTAATCCCGGTGTGCATACAGGACTGGTTTTTGCCGGTAATCCGATGGGGCATGAATTCAGTTCACTGGTACTGGCTTTATTGCAGGTGGGCGGTCATCCATCTAAAGAAGCAGAATCATTACAGCAACAAATTAAAAATTTGCAGGGCAGTTATCACTTCGAAACTTATTATTCTATTACCTGTCACAATTGTCCGGATGTTATACAGGCATTGAATCTGATGTCTATTCTCAATCCGAATATCAGCCATACAGCTATTGACGGAGCATTGTTTCAGGAAGAAATTGAAGCGAAACAGATTATGGGTGTGCCGGCCGTTTTTCTGAATGGTGAACCATTTGGTCAGGGCAGAATGGAACTGGCGGAAATTGTTGCTAAACTGGACAGCAATGCCGCCAGTGCGGCAGTTGATGAATTAAATGCAAAAGCACCGTTTGACGTGCTGATTGTGGGCGGGGGACCTGCCGGTGCTGCTGCCGCTGTATATGCAGCACGTAAAGGTATTCGTACCGGTATTGTTGCCGAACGTTTTGGTGGTCAGGTTCTCGACACGCTGGATATTGAAAATTACATATCAGTTTTACGTACCGACGGTCCGCGTTTTGCCCATGATCTGGAAAGCCACGTACGCAGTTATGATGTCGATATTATGAATTTGCAAAGAGTTAGTGTGCTGGTACCGGCTAAAACTACAGGCGGACTGATTGAAGTACATACAGAAAGTGGTGCTGTTTTAAAATCGCGTACAGTTATCCTGTCTACAGGTGCACACTGGCGCTCAATGAATGTGCCCGGTGAGCAGGAATACCGTACGAAAGGTGTGACTTATTGTCCGCATTGTGATGGTCCGTTATTTAAAGGCAAAGATGTAGCCGTAATTGGTGGTGGTAATTCCGGTGCAGAAGCTGCCATTGATCTGGCTGGCGTTGTAAAGCATGTTACTTTGCTGGAATTTTCCGATAAAATGCGTGCTGATGAAGTATTACAGCAAAAATTGCATAGTCTGCCTAATGTTCAGATTATTATGAATGCTCAGACTAGCGAGGTAACCGGCGAAAACGGTAAAGTTAATGGCCTGAACTATCTGGACCGGGTAAGGAATACAGAACATCATCTGGCATTGGAAGGTATTTTTGTTCAGATTGGTTTATTACCAAATACCGGATTTTTGCAAGGTACAGTAGACTTAACTGAGCCAATGCACGAGATTGTAATTGATGCTTTTGGTAAAACCAGTGTGCCGGGTGTTTTTGCCGCCGGTGACTGTACAAACGTACCCTATAAGCAGATTATTATCGCTGCCGGTGAAGGTGCTAAAGCAGCATTAAGTGCTTTTGATTATCTGATTCGTACCAGTGCAGCTGATTAATCATTGACATAAGACACCACTCAAAACCAATCGTTTTGAGTGGTTTATATTTTTATCGGGATATTTACAGACCTGATACGATGACACTTATGGAATATTATTGAAAACATCATATATTTTCATGCCAGAATCTCATTGTTAATGCTAATCTCTCTTATAGACAAATATTTACTGACGCAGCTAATTTAACGTTTTATTAATCCATAAGTATTATTAACTTCATTTTTTAAATATCTGAAAAAATTCAACTTATAACGAGCGTATATTCAGACAGTAAATCCCAGCATCATCCCGGTATCTTCATGTTCCAGTATGTGGCAATGAGCCATGTAAGGAAAACTTGCTGGCGCACTGTGGTTGAATTTCACCAATACCTTACTTACACCACCTTCTACCCGTACCGTATCTTTCCAGCCTGAGCGATGAGCAGCAGGCGGTTGTCCGTTTTCATTAAGAATGCGAAACTGAGTACCATGAATATGAAACGGGTGCAGCATCATATCGCCTAAACCGGATATTTCCCAGCACTCATATTTTCCTTTACTGGCGGCAAATGCCGGCTTATTCATATCAAAAGTCTGTCTGTTAATCCTGTTGGCATGCATTAAATCTAATGCGTTTTTATCCGTGTGCATATTATGCATCATTTCCATATGAGACTGATGCATAGACATATGCCCCATTGGCATAGCTGATTTTCCCGCCAGTTGTTGTAAAGCCTGCATGCCCATACTGTCTAGTTCAGGATCCATAGACAGCTGAAAATGGCGCTGCACAAGCTGAGACAGATCAGGTAATACAGGCAGAGAGCTGGTAAGCTGATCGGGTAAAGATGCATCATTACGCGAAAAAAGTACAGACACACGAATTATCGGGCAGGGCTGATCAAAAGGAGGCAGATTCATGCCCACCTGTTTTACCGGTAAAGTAAGTAAATCAAATGCTTTACCGTTACTGGTGTCAACCATTACTTCAAAACGTTCGCCGGGCAATACCAACAGGCTGGACACTGTTACTGGCTGAGGCAGAAAGCCACCGTCACTGGCAATAACATATAAAAGGCGGCCATCACTACAGGCAAAATTCAGAGTTCTGGCATTACAGCCATTAAGCAGACGTAATCGCAACCAGCCACGCGGCGCGTTATGCTGCGGATATATCTGACCATTACACAGCAGAGTATCTCCAAACCAGCCTGTGGCTGCACTCATAACATCAAGCTGATAATCAATCTGTCCAGCTGTATTAAATTTTTTATCCTGTACGATCAGAGGAATATCATCTAATCCCCAGTTTTTGGGGATAGGCAGACCAGTACTGACAGTATCTTCCAGCAACAGCAAACCAGCCAGCCCCATTGCTACCTGACGGCCGGTCTGCCCATGCTGGTGCGGATGAAACCAACATGTTGCAGCAGGCTGGCTTGAGGTAAATTCAATTGCTCGTGCTTGTCCGGCTGGTATACAGGCCTGAGGTCCGCCATCTGCTTCACCCGGTACTTCCAGACCATGCCAGTGTACGGTTGTGGCTTCAGTTAATCGGTTTTGCAGTTTTATCTGTACCGGTTTGCCCCGGTAAATACGTATAGCAGGACCAAGCAAAGCACTATTATAGCCCCATGTCTGCGTCTGATATTTGCCAAAACGGCTGGTGCCCTGCTGAATAGTGAGCTGAATCCTGTTATCTTTACCGGTATCTAATAATGGCGGAATAGCCAATACCGGTAAATCCAGAGTATTCAGAGCATAAGCAGAAAGCGGTAGCGTAGCTGCGGCGCTTACCATGGCCGAATATCTGAGGAAGTCTCTTCTGTGCATAATGATTCTTATGAAGAAAAAGAACAGCTTAAACCTTCACCTAAGTTGAATGTCAAGCCTGTTTTGCTGAAAAGAAAACCAAAGAATATTTAAACAGAAACAGGGCACAGCATTAAATGCTGTGCCCTGCAGAAAGCAGCAGTAACCATATGGCTACTGCTGGATAATGCATTATAACCAGGTATATTTATAACCCATAGTACCTTTAAAGCCTTTGCGTTTATCACTGCCAAAATTTTTCTCGTAACGGATATCGCTGTAGAAATTACTTTGACGGGTGATTGGCAACTGAATACCCAGACCGACTTCGCCCCAGGTTTTGGCATAATCTTCTTTTAGTTTGTCACGACCAATATCAACTGATTTGGGATTAACGAAATCATGCCAGATATTCGCAATGCCATAGAAAGAGGATGACGGCAGGTTATCACGGGTATCACCATTATAGCCGAAACGCATACCTACACGACCGCGCAGTGCAGACGGATCATGCTGGTCAACATGGCGGATTCTGTCATTAAAATCATCCAGAGACAGATACTGGTATACCAGCTGAGCCTGCGGCTCTACGAACCAGTTATTTCCATATACAATAAATGATTTACCTGTTTCAGCTGATAAAGCTGCGCCCCAGCCGTTCTGATGTACAGATTCGTTCGAACGGGCATTGTATTTATTGCGCAGATAAGTTACCTGACCAACAAGATCTACATAACCGCCATTATTGCCGTAGAAGGTACCATAACCACCAACACTTACTGCATCAGTACGGCCTTTGCCCGTGTAATGGTCATCAACGATGTAACCATTCTTAGCTCGGTACTGATCGCGGAAATCATTTTCATTATGGCCATAAGCTACATAGCCGCCAATATGCCGCCGTATTCCGGTTTTCTCATTTTCATCCAGAATAAAATCATGACCAATCTGTAATACAGATTGATTACCGGCGGTATTCAAACGTTTTTTACCATCTTTATCCAGATGTTTAACCAGAACTCTGCCCCATGTCTGCTGCTGATCACTACCAAGAGCAGTATTATTCGAACCAGTGATATTGTAAGTCTGGTTTTCCCCGCGCCGCTCATGTAATGTGCCAATCGTGGTAAAGCCAAGTTCCATATCTGCTGTAGGCATCTGCACATAACCGGAAACCGGTTCTGCATAAATTGGTACTTCTGTTATAGGTGGTGCTGGCAAAATAGGCTTATCAGGAGCAGTAGGTTCGGAAATATTAGGATCAGTAGGTCCAGACACACCAGGATTAGTCGGTTCGGGTGTTTTATTTTGTGCAGTTAATGTCCATGCATAATCAGTTCCTGAAGTAGTATCTATTTTTTTAAGCTGAGCTTCACCGGCATTGGTAGTCGGAGCGGAACCGGTAAAATCATTGCCGCTACTCTTACCGGCTACATGCACCACAACTGCAGAATGAATAGGTATCTCTTTCAGGGTCACATCGCCATAGATACCGTTTAATGTCTGCACTGTTGTAGCGGCACCGTCTACATCGCCATGAATATCAACGCGGTCGCTATAAGAAGTGCCATCCTTATTCCATACAGTATTAACACGCATCAGACCGCCACCGGTATAGTTACCATTAACAGTGATAGTATGGTACTGGTCTTTGTCACCGGCATTAACTTCAGATACTTTCGGAAATATAATTGTCCCGGTAGTGTTTTGCAGCTTTGTTAATACAGAGTTTCCGGTATTGTTCCAGATACCCTGATTATCCAGATTTATTTTTCCTGAATCGGAATTGTCTGTTATACCGGTAAAGTTTTTGGTATTTAAGGCAGAAATAAATCCTGTGTTAGCATTAATCAGATTACCTTCGAATTCCTGTGTATTGATAAATTCAATTTCACCTGTACTGCTTTTAGTATTGGTTATATCCGTTTTCATAATACCGTTATTGGTTATACCAATAGTACCATCACTGGCATTGCTGATTGGTCTGTTCAAAGTTTTATTATTGATAATGGTAATCGTGCCATTACCAGTATTCTGAATTTGCCTCAGACTAGTATCGTTAATTCTTACACTGGTATTATTAACTACACTAGCATCTACATCACCATTGTTAGTAAATGTAATTGATCCGGAACCATCATTCTTAATATTGCCGTTTAATACAGCTTTATCTTGATTCTTAATGCTGATATTACCAGCACCACTATTAGTAATATTACCATTAATAAAGCTGTCTTTATTGTTTTCAATATTAATAGCACCAGCCCCTCCATTAAGAATAGCGCTAGCTATCTCACCATCATTGTTCAAGGTGATAGTACCGGCATTGTTATTAGTAATATTACCGGTAATACGTCTAATACGGCTAATACGGCCGGTATCTTTGGTATTTTCAATATAGATACTGCCTGTACCATTATTTTCGATAGAGCCGGTTAACTCCTTATTGTTGGTGATCTTAATATTGTATTTATCGACAGTACTGATATCACCGGTATTGGTGATAGTGCTGTTAAAGATTTTGTCATTAATAATCCTAATATTACCAGTATTCTGATTGGTAATAGAGCCGTTAAAGGTATTTCCATAATTGTGAATAAAAATAATGCCGGTACCGGTTGCATCATTATCAATGTCACCTTGAAAATTGCCTTCATGCTCATTATCAATGTTAAGATGACCACCGGAATTAGTAATTTTAGAGTAATTAGCCTCACCGCTGTTTTTGATCTTAACACTACCGTTTATATTAGTAATATCACCCTCAATAGTAGAGGTTTTTGCCTTGTTGTTAATAGTAATATCACCATTATCATTGGTAATATGGCTATTAATTTTAGTATTTTCTTCATTGTTGTTAACAGTAATCTTACCTGTATTAAAACCATTGTTATTATAAATATTGCCGGTAAAAGAAGAGCCTTCTTTATTGTTGTTAACAACAATACTACCATTGAGATTTTCAATATTGCTCTTTAACTCTTTATTGTTATCAATCCAGATATTATCAATCCAGTTGTTACCAACCACTCTTTGAGTACCGGTATTGGTGATAGAGCCATTAATGGTACCGTCATTGGTTATAGAGATCCTGCCTGTACCATTATTTTCGATATAGCCGCTAACGGTATTGTCATTGGTTAAAGAGAGGCTGCCCGTACCTTTATTTTTGATATAGCCGTCAAAGGTACCCTTGTTATCCAGAGTAATATTACCATCCTTAGTATTAGTAATATTACCGGTAATAGTAGAGGCAGAATCTTTGTTGTTAACAGTAATAGTACCAGACTGAGTGTTGGTAATATCACCATTAATAACAGAGCTGGCTTCATTGTTGTTAACAACAATAGTACCACTACCATCATTATTAATAGTGCTGTTTAAATCTTTATTATTATCAATCCAGATATTATCAGGATCATTTTTATTTACTTTAGAACCGGTATTGGTGATAGAACCAACAAGGGTATTGTCATTGGTAATTTTAATAGCACCAGTATTCTGATTGGTAATAGTACTATTAACAGTACCCTTGTTATCCAGAGTAATCTTACCAGCATTGGAATTAGTAATTTTAGAGGAATTAGCTTTACCGCTGTTATTGATAGTAACTATACCGTTATTTTTATTAAGAATATCGCTGTCTATAGTACCAGTATCGGTATTAGTAATATCTATCAAACCTGTACCGGAATTTTCAATCTTATTCCGTGTATTATCATTCTGGATCTTACCGCTGTTATTGATAGTAACTGTACCGTTATCTTGATTAGTAATATTACCGGTAATAGTAGAGGCAGAATTTTTGTTGTTAACAGTAATATTACCATCCTTAGTGTTAGTAATATTACCATTAATAACTGAGTGAGCTTTATTATTGTTAACAGTCATAATACCATTAGTATTAGTAATATCACCATTAATAATAGCCTCTTTATAAACAATTTTATCTTCAGTTTTATCCTTAATAACGAAGATGGTTTCATTATTGTCGACAGTAATATTACCATTGTTATTATTAATAGAGCTGTTTATATTTTTATTGTTGGTAATAATTATATCACCGCCCGCATTGTTATTAATTGAACCATTATTAATAAGACTATCATTATTTTTAATGATCTCATTAATTGAATCCTCAGTAGAATCCTCATTATAATCTACATTAATAAGATCATAACCATTAGTGATATTTATTTTTCCTGAGCTATCATTATTGACATTACCTGAAAGTGTTCCAGGACCAGTATCAGTACCAGTATTTGTAACGATAACTGTACCGTTAGCTTTATTTCTGATAACCGAATATTTATCTTTATTTTCAGACAACAACGGTGCAGATTCCAGTGTACCTTTATTATCAATAGTAAATATACCGCCTCCATTGTGAACAACAGTATCTACCTGACTAGAAGTTGTGGCTGTTTTACCATTATTGAAAGCTACTGAACCGATCGCACTTTGATCTGAAGCAATTACAGAGTTTTTCCCGCCATTTACAGTTAGATTTCCCACATTATTATTAAAAGTGCCATTATCTGTAAGTATTATTCCGGTTGTAGTTGTATTTTCTTCTCCCGTGTCTTTATCCGTAACAGTAATTGTGGTATCACCATTTGTCGTGTAGGTACCGCCTCCAACATTAATAACGGATGGATTTTTATTATTACTATTAGTAGACATGTTAATAGTTGTATTACCGTCAACAGTGATTGTTCCTGACTGAATATCTATGGCTGAGGCATTACTTTCAGGGGCATATGTTGTTATATTGAGATCTTTTTTAATATGGATTTCAGGATTTTTATTAGATGAATTGTCATCATCATCATCGTCATCACTTAATTCTTGTATTTGTTGAATCGCACTATTTTTTCCACCTTGATTAATTGTTACAGTGTCTGCTTCAATAGTCCCCCCATTATTTATAATTGCTGAAGTGCCTTTAACAACATCTTTATTTCCTGTTATCGTTATATTATTAGCGGTAATAGAACTATGATCATTCAAAATGCCAGCATCGCTTGCTCCTCCTTCATCGGTAATGGTTATATCATTGGCGACATCTAACGTAGAGCCATTTTTAACTGAAATAATTTGTGCCGAAGTACCTGTATTAGTGTTAGTAGCATTAAGATCATGATGAACAGTTACAGTGGAACTATTATTTACCAAAAGAGCACTACTTTGATTATTTTTTTTATTATTTGTAGTAGTTATATTATCTGCTGTTAATGAGCTATTACCCGTTATATTTATTACTTTTTCAGTGGCAGCACTAACGGGGCTTCCAACAGCAGTTATGTCCTTACCCGTTATTTCAGAAGATTTCTTTGCTGATATTGTCGCATAATTAATAGAACCATCTACATTGCATGTAGAGCCAGAAACATTAATATTTGGATTAGCAGCACCATTCGCTGTTGTAGTAACGCAATCTGCCGCATATGAATTTATGCTGATCATGGCAAGGGCAACAGCTGCAGCGATTTTGGCACAGTTATTTTTAGTTTTACCACGTACTAGTTCCGAACAGGCTACCCATGTCTGTGTTGCTTCACTCCATTTGGATTTATATATGTTATTCATCACTTCCCCTTGCTTACGCAAATATTTAAAAATAAACAGTAGCTATAAATTTACGAATTTGTTTAATTTACACACTAATTGCTAATTAACAAATAAAAATAATCTTATACGAAATAATTATATAAGATATGTTATACCATATTCAAATTAGGTTAACTTTATGATAAAAACATTAGTGTATATCAGTGCCGGAAAGTTGATCAGAATGTTTTAGAAAAATAAGTGTTTTCATAAGAATAAAAGTAAATATGCTATTTGATATTTTGACGTGTAAAAAAGCAGATTTAATATTTATAAGTTATAACGTTCTCCAGATTAATAACACTGGGTGTGATTGTGAGAATTAAAAATGTTAATAAAAATTGTTGTTATTTATCAGTTTTTTTGTTTTATGTTTAAGTAATATTGCCGGAATAGTAGCTAGTACTGGCGCAAGATTTACGAATAATTAAAAAAAAAGATTAAAAATCAGGAATAAGTGTATTAATTGTGCAACTATATGCATGTAAAAAGGATTTTATTCTAAAATTAATAATTTTATGTTAATTTTTAAAATATGATTAGTTGATCTGTTAAAGCTAAATTCGGAGAAATGTGTCTGTTATAAAGTATGATTAACCAAAGTTTTTTTATGATGAATAAATGTTAAATGAAAGTTACTGTTTTAATGTAAATGTATCATCCGGTCTGAAATATATTCCGCATATAGATGATAAAAATCATAATTAAACAATTTTTTAGTAGCTATATTTTAAAATACTATTTGCGGAATATAATAAACATAATTTTTAGCTTAAAATATTTATAGGGTGTGTTTTCTGTGAGTATTGAATGAAAATGCGTGTCTGTATAATAAAAATTACAGTGTTTATTATTTGTGCATATAATTTTAATAAGCAATAAAAAGCCGCTTTCAGCGGCTTTTTTGATAAAAACTCTGTTTTCTGATACAGGATTTTATGGGTTATCTGGTGGGTCCAGTGGGGTTCGAACCCACGACCAAGGGATTATGAGTCCCCTGCTCTAACCCCTGAGCTACAGACCCGTAAGCTGCGTATTGTAACCAATACGGATGGGTATTGCAAGGTTTTACATAAAAAATCATCCGCTCCTGGCGGATGATTCTGGTTTTAAACTAAAAAATGTTTATTGTTTGTTTTCGTCACTATCAAGAAAGCTTTTCAGTCGGTCAGAGCGGGTAGGGTGGCGCAGTTTGCGCAGGGCTTTTGCTTCAATCTGACGGATGCGCTCACGGGTAACATCAAACTGTTTACCCACTTCCTCAAGAGTGTGATCGGTATTCATATCGATACCGAAGCGCATGCGCAGTACCTTGGCTTCGCGCGGAGTCAGGCTTTCGAGTACATCTTTGGTAACTTCGCGCAGACTGGAATACATGGCTGCATCTGCCGGTGCGACGTTGTTGGCGTCTTCGATAAAGTCGCCCAGATGAGAATCATCATCGTCACCAATCGGAGTTTCCATTGAAATAGGCTCTTTAGCAATTTTCATGATTTTGCGGATTTTGTCTTCCGGCATTTCCATCAGTTCAGCCAGTTTGGCAGAATCAGCTTCTTCGCCGTTTTCCTGCAGATACTGGCGGGAGATACGGTTCATTTTATTGATGGTTTCAATCATGTGTACCGGAATGCGAATGGTGCGCGCCTGATCGGCGATAGAGCGGGTAATCGCCTGACGAATCCACCATGTGGCATAGGTGGAAAATTTATAGCCGCGGCGATATTCAAATTTATCTACGGCTTTCATCAGGCCGATATTACCTTCCTGAATCAGGTCGAGAAATTGCAGACCGCGGTTGGTGTATTTTTTGGCAATGGAAATCACCAGACGCAGGTTGGCCTGAATCATTTCCTGTTTGGCTGCGGCAGTTTCCTGCTCGCTTTTCACCATATTTTTGTTAATCTGTTTAAGCTCATCCAGTGAGATCTGGGCAGACTGCTCCAGATTGGCCAGTTCGGTCTGTTTTTCGATGATGGCATACTGAAAACGGCGCAATGCTTCATTCCATACGCGGTTCAGGGAGAGTTCTTCATCTACCCAGCCCAGGTCGGTAGTACGATTGGTAAAGCTTTTAATAAAATAGTCGCGTTCCATGTGGACGCGGTTCAGGGCAATATCGCGAATCTCGCGTTCAAGCTGTCTTACCTGATTAACGCGCATACGCAGATTGTCGCACAGGCTTTCAATCTGGCGAGTAGCGAAACGCACCTGTAGCAGTTGTTCGGCAATTTCCTGCTGTAATTTCAGGTAATCGGCATGGTGACTGCCTTTTTCCTGTAAGGTGGCAACCATGGTATCGTACAGGCTTTGAATACCATCGAAATGTTCGAGTGTTTTCTGGCGCAGTTCTTCAAGGTTGGCTGAAGCGGCCAGTGCTGCACTCTCTTCATCATTTTCTTCATCATCAACGTCTACACTGTCATCACTGTCATCAGTAATTTCGGTGTCTTCGTTTTTGGTATCCAGACCAATGCCCAGTTCATCCAGCAGCTCTTCATGAGGGTCGACAATGGCTTCGACTATTTCGTCTACTTTGATTTCATCTTTGCGCACGGCATCAATCAGAGCAAGTATTTCTGCTACTGATCCTGGACATGCGGAAATGGCCTGAATCATGTTACGCAGGGCATTTTCGATTTTTTTGGCGATGATGATTTCATCTTCACGGGTCAGCAGATCTACCTGTCCCATTTCACGCATGTACATGCGTACCGGATCGGTGGTGCGTCCGAATTCGTTGTCGGCATTAGATAGTGCTGCTTCTGCTTCTGCTACTGCATCGTCATCGGTCATGTTGGCGGTGTTGTCGCCCATGAGCAGACTTTCGGCATCAGGAGCTTCTTCCGTAACCTGAATACCCAGACCGGAGATCATCGATACAATGTTGTCAATCTGATCGGCGTCAGACATTTCGTCGGGCAGGGCATCATTGATTTCAGCGTAGGTAATATAACCGCGCTCTTTACCCTGAATAATCAGCTGGCGCAGGCGGGCACGCTGTTCTTCTGCGGTTAACGGGCGAGTATCATCCTGTTCCTGACTGGTATCAATAGTGGATTTCTTAGGTGTGGAGTTTGCCATATTTTACTCGATGTATTCACAACGACTTTGTCGCTGCAAGCGTTTACAATAACCGCCGGTTTATACTGACGGCATTTTGGACGGACTTAAAAGTAGCAGTAATAACTGTTTTTCGTCGGCACTTAGTCGCTCATGCTGGAGTTTGCGCTTCAACGCATCAATCTGCTGTGTTTTAAGGTTGTCCAGTAATTTTTGCATGCCCTGTCTGAATGTGGTGCAGTCATCTTCATTGCCTGGCTGCATGACATCCGGTGAGTCCATATAATCATGAATAATCTGCCGGATAACGGGTTCAAATTCAGTATTACGCATCAGTTCCAGCACGGCACCACTGTTTAACGGGGTAACGGAGGCTTGAATACGTTCAGCCAGCGCGGCGAGGCATGCATAATCGCCGTGCAGGTCCAGATATTCTGGTAGTTCTATATATACGGCCCATTGCGGATTTATCAATAGCGCGCGTATCTGCTTTTGCACTAATGACATGACTGGCGGCTGCCGGAAAGTATTGCGGGGTAATTGATAACTTTTCTGTCTGATAGTCTGAGGTCTGGGCAGTTCCTGCCCGAGCAGTTGTGCCAGATTGTGTTCATCAATACCTACTTTCCGGCTAAGTTCCTGACGCAGCAGAAAAGAAAGTGCCGGTGCTTTGATTTGCGCCAGTAAAGGACTGGCGGTTTTAATCAGCTCCGCTTTGCCTTCCTGTGTATCCATATCAATATTTTCTGTTAGTACCTGCCAGAAATAGGCTGATAGCGGCAGACTCTGATTGAGTAATGCATCTTCAAATGGTTTTAATCCATAGCTGCGTACGTAACTGTCAGGATCGTGTTCGGCTGGTAAGAACAGAAAGTGTAAAATTTTGTCGTCTTTTAACTGCGGTAAGGCATTTTCTAAAGCCCGCCAGGCTGCTTTTTTACCTGCGTTGTCGCCGTCAAAGCAAAAATAGATATGATCGCTTTGCCGCATCAGTAAGCGCACATGTTCGGCGGTGGTGGCAGTACCAAGTGCGGCTACTGCATAGCCCAGACCAAACTGTGCCAGGGCAACTACGTCCATATAACCTTCTACTACCAGTACACGCTGTGCTTCTTTAATGGCGGCACGTGCTTCATACAAGCCATACAGATTACGACCTTTATCAAACAAGGGAGTTTCAGGTGAATTAAGATATTTAGGTTCGCCTGAATCCAGAATGCGCGCACCAAACCCGATAATCTGACCGCGGGTGC
Source organism: Snodgrassella sp. ESL0304 (assembly GCF_013344995.1). NCBI lineage: Bacteria > Pseudomonadati > Pseudomonadota > Betaproteobacteria > Neisseriales > Neisseriaceae > Snodgrassella > Snodgrassella sp. ESL0304. The sequence goes on along the minus strand of NZ_JAAEDR010000014.1, from coordinate 66,680 downwards.
TGCGGATTGGAAACATAATACGGTTACGGAACCGGTCGTAATGGCGGTCGTCTTTGGTGATGACCATACCGCTGTTTACTAGTGCATTGCTTGGATAGGGCTGGAATACTTTTGCCAGTGCCTGCCAGTCATCAGGTGCATAGCCCAAACCATAATGAAGAATGATTTCATCGCTCAGCCCGCGCTGCTGTAAGTAATTCTGAGCACTTGTCGAGGTTTTAAGTTGTTGCTGGTAAAAGGTGGCGGCATCAGCTGTGGTTTGTTCCAGTGTCTGCTGTTGCTGTTTAAGAGCTTTATGTACCTGTGAGTTGTTGTTGCCGATCTGTCTGGGTACGGTCATTCCGATCCGGTCGGCCAGAAATTGCACAGCTTCCTGAAAGCTTAATCCTTGATATTCCATGATAAAGCCAATGGCTGAACCATGTACGCCGCAGCCAAAGCAATGATAAAACTGTTTGCTGGGGCTGACAGAAAAAGAAGGAGATTTTTCTTTGTGAAAAGGGCAGCAGGCCATGTAGTTGGCACCGCTTTTTTTTAACGGTACAAACTCTTCAATTACATCGACGACATCAATTTTATTTAATAATTCGTCAATAAATTCACTGGGAATCATGCCAACTATGCCTGCTATCTTCAATATGAAAGATTGGAAAACGGTCTTTCTGATCTGCTGTTATGGTTAATGCAGAAAACTTTTAGTTCAAAAGCTGTTTGATTTTTTTGCTGACTTCACTCATGTCAGCTTTACCGGTCAGTGTTTTTTTCAGTACACCCATAACTTTACCCATATCACTTGGCTGCGCAGCGCCTGTGCTGGTTATGGCTTCTTTAATGGCTGCGTCAATTTCAGCTTCGTCGAGCATTTTGGGCAGATAATTCTGCAGCAGATCGATTTCTGACTGTTCTTTTTCTGCTAGATCGGTTCTGCCAGCCTCGGTATACATGCGTACAGACTCTTTGCGCTGTTTAACCATTTTGCTAATAATGGCCGTGAAGCGTGTATCGTCTACTTCGATTCGTTCATCTACTTCGATCTGTTTTATTGCAGCCAGCGCCATTCGAATGGTAGACAGGGTAGCTGAATCATGATTGCGCAAGGCAGTTTTCATATCTTCTTGCAGTTGTTGTTTCAGGCTCATAATAATGCTCGCAATAAATAAAAATTAAATTAGTTTAGTATGATACTGCTAAAATTGCGGTGCTTCAGATAGTTATTTCTGTAAAATGCAAATACCGCAAGCAATAGCCTGCGGTATTGTTTTCAATTGTATTTATTTCCGGTTACCAGAAAATGATAAACCGGAGCTACCAATTAATAGAATTTTGGTGGCAATTGCTGGCTGCGCAAGCGTTTCTGTAAACGTTTTACGGCTGCTGCTTTTTTACGTTTACGTTCAGTAGTTGGTTTTTCGTAAGCTTCACGAGCACGCAGTTCGGTCATCAGACCGGTTTTTTCAACAGAGCGTTTAAAGCGACGCATCGCAACTTCAAAAGGTTCATTTTCTTTTACACGTACAGAAGGCATGTTTTTTCCTGAATAAATGAGTTCTGATGCTGATTACTATATTAATCAGCTAAATATTTAAATATTGCCACTTAGGGCTAGGGCGGTGTTTACGGTACCGCATAACCGTTTACAACATCACCTCCTAAGGTGTAAATAATGGCTATATCTGTAATAAACAAAGGAATAACAGACATAGGTTTATTTTAAAAATAAGGCAGAATTATGTCTGATTAAATATCGTTCGTCAAGATGATATTTAACGGATATATATATGAATATTTATCAGGAAAGATTGCTTAGACGCGGTTTACGCGGCGAATCTGAGGTACAGAGTGCAAATCCCGGGTAATCTGGTTCAGCTGGTCTAGATCTTTTACCTGTAAAACAAAGCGAAATTCGATAAATCCATCAATGCCTTCAAGTTTTTTCGATGTTGTTTCAACCGACTTGATATCACCGCCATTAGAGGAAATCGCCTGAGCAATAGTGGCCAGTAAGCCATGACTATCGATTGCATTCAGACACAGTGTTGTTTGATAGTTGCTTGCCTGCATAATATCCCAGTTAGCATCAAGCTGAAGCTCAGGATCTGTTTTCAGAATGGTATTGCAGGTATCACGATGGATGATGATTCCCTGATCTTTGATTAATAAGGCTTTAATAGTATCACCGGGAATAGGGTGGCAGCATTTAGCCAGATGAATATGGGTAGATTCATTGCCGGTAAGATTAATGGGTGCCAGTTTAATGGTGTTGTTAAAGTGTTCTCCGGCCAGCTCTGCGATGTGCATGGCTATGGAAACCGGTTGCAACAATCCCATACCAACTTCGCACAGGATATTTTCAAAGGAAGTATTTTTCTGTTGTAAATCGGCCAGATATTTATCTTTCAGACTGTCTGAAAGTAAAACGTTTTCCGGTAACAGGCTGGAGAGTGCTTTTTGTAATAATTTCTCACCCAGACGGATGGCATCTGAACGATTCATTTTTTTAATCTGGCTGCGAATGGCGCTGCGTGCATGGCTGGAAACGGCAAAATCAAGCCATGCCGGGGTAGGATGACCATTGCTGGAGGTAATGATTTCTACTGTATCACCAGTGTGCAGCCGAGTGCGTAATGGCATAAGATTGTGATTAATACGTGCTGAAACAGTGCGATTACCAATACCAGTGTGGACTGCATAAGCAAAATCCACCGGTGTGGCACCTTCCGGTAAGGTAATGATTTTGCCTTTAGGGGTGAAAACGTATACCTCGTTTGGAAACAGATCAGTTTTTACATGTTCAAAGAATTCAATGGCATTGGCACTATGCGCCTGAATATCAAGTATGCTTTGCAGCCATTGATTTGTACGCATCTGAGCCTGATCAAAGCTATTCTGCTCACCATCTTTATGCATCCAGTAACTGGCTATACCGCGTTCGGCAATGGTATCCATTTCATGTGTACGAATCTGTACTTCAATTGGTAGACCATACGGGCCTACCAGTATGGTATGCAGACTCTGGTAACCATTATTTTTAGGGATGGCGATATAGTCTTTGATTCTTCCCGGCTTAGGCTTGTAAAGATTATGCAGTACGCCTAAAGCGGTATAGCAGGCTGGTATATTATTAACGATAACTCTGAATGCATATATATCCATTACGTCGGCAAAATGGAGATTTTTCCGGCGCATTTTTTCATATATGCTATAAAGATTTTTTTCTCGACCTCTTACCTGTGCCTCGATATTGGCACTAACCAGACGCTGGCTGAATGCGCGCAGTACTTTTCCAACCACGTCACGCCGGTTACGCCGGGATGACTGAATAGCTTTGGCGAGTACTTCATAGCGATGCGGATACAAATGCTTGAATGCCAGGTCCTGTAATTCGCGGTACACATGGTTTAATCCGATTCGATTGGCCAGTTGCGCATAGATTTCCATGGTTTCCTGAGCAATACGTCTTCGGCTGGCTGGTTTTTTTGCTGACAGTGTGCGCATATTGTGCAGCCGGTCTGACAGCTTGACAATGATCACCCGTACGTCCTGTGTCATTGCCATAATAAGCTTGCGAAAACTTTCAGCCTGAGCTTCCTGCTGGCTGTTATATTCCAGTTTTTCCAGTTTCGATAGCCCGTCAACCATATTGGCTATGGTTTCTCCGAATACAGCAATAATTTCTTCTTTGGTGGTACCGGTATCTTCCAGTACGTCGTGTAATACACCTGCACATAAAGCCTGAATGTCTACATGCCATTCAGCCAGTTGGGTTGCCACCGCTATAGGATGGGTAATATAGGGCAGACCACTATTGCGAAACTGTCCTTGATGTGCAGTTGCACCAAATTCACAGGCTTTGCCAAGTAATTGCAGGTCATCTTTTCCGAGATAGGATGCAGTATGCAATAATTTATTCTGTGCCTCGGTAATAATGGCATGATAGCTGTTTTCTATTTGCTGCTCACAGCATTTAAGTTGTGAAGCAATATCGGTATATGCTGAGGTATTAATTTCGTTTAAAATTTTCATCCCCACCTGTCCTAATGCATGGCTTGGCAGGTGAAAATCTGAAGTACCTAAATCTTCAAAAGCAATTTTGATTAAAACGGCAGCAAGAGCCTGTACTCTGTGCAGATTTTGTGCAAGAGATGTAGTAATGGCAAAACTGCGTTCCAGTAATGCAGTTTTGCCAGTTTTGTCAGCAAGAGAATATATATAGGCGCATGCCTGTTCCAGCAATTCCCAGCGTTCTTGTTTATTCAGATATTCTGTATGTGCGAAAAGATTATCTCGCCATTGGTTTACTGGTGGTTTATAAGGCACGCTGGGGGGGTACATGGCTGTTTGCCTGTATTATTTTTGCTGGTTAAGTAATTCTGTTCCGATTTGTCCGCTAGCAATTTCGCGCAAGGCAATGACAGTCGGTTTATCATGATCTTCTTCGACCAGTGCAGTAGCGCCGTTGGCAAGCTGACGGGCGCGTAAAGCAGCTATCATGGTCAGGTCAAAATGATTCGGAATACGTCCGATACAATCTTCTACAGTGATACGAGCCATAATCTGAGTTCCATTCCTGATATCAGGATAAGTAATAAAAGGTAAATAAATTATTTTTCGGATAAAATTTGTATAATTGTCTGGCTTTGTGCTTTGGCACGCAAGCCAACTGAGCGAATAATCGCCAGCAGGTCATTTTCTGCTTGTGTAATCTCTTCATTAACAATCACATAATCGAATAACAGGCTTTGCTCTATTTCTTCACGTGATTTTTCCAGCCGGTAGGCTATTACATCTTCACTATCTGTGCCTCTGTTTCGCAGACGTTCGTTCAGTTCAGCCATTGACGGAGGCAGAATAAAAATGCTGGTGGCTTCCGGTAATAAACGGCGGATCTGTTCAGCACCCTGCACATCTATTTCCAGAATAACGTTATAGCCCTGTTTTGATAATGACTCAACAGCTTTTAAACTGGTGCCGTAATAATTACCATAGACATTTGCATGTTCTATGAAGGCATTGGCAGCAATCATTTGCTCAAATTCATCACGGCTGACAAAATGGTAATGAATGCCATTTTGTTCTCCATCTCGCGGCATTCTGGTGGTGTGGGAGATAGAAATACGGATATCAGGCTGACAGGCACTCAGACGTGAAACCAGAGTGGTTTTGCCTGTTCCGGAAGCGGCGGAAACAATGAAAATATGTCCAGATTGCAACATAATAAAAATTTAGCGGTTACGGTGATTAATTATGCCACAACCGTGATTATTGCGCCAATCCGGAGATAATATTCTCACTCTTTATGTGACCGGGCAGTATCTTTCATTTCATGCTGTTTTCGGCTAAAATGCTCAATTCAATTTCCTGCTGATTGTCATGACCAAGTTTATTTTTGTAACTGGCGGTGTGGTCTCTTCACTGGGTAAAGGCATTGCCGCTGCGTCTACTGCTGCTATTTTAGAATCCCGTGGTTTAAAAGTAACCATGCTTAAACTGGATCCGTATATTAATGTTGATCCGGGTACAATGAGTCCTTTTCAGCATGGGGAAGTATTTGTTACTGATGATGGTGCTGAAACAGATCTGGATCTCGGGCATTACGAGCGCTTTATTGATGCTACGATGCAAAAGCGCAATAATTTTACATCCGGCCAGGTGTATGAAAGTGTAATTCATAAAGAACGCCGTGGTGATTATCTGGGGGGTACGGTTCAGGTTATTCCCCACATTACTGATGAAATCAAACGCAAAATTCATGAAGGTGCTGCCGGTTTCGATGTGGCGATTGTCGAAATTGGAGGTACGGTAGGTGATATCGAGTCTTTGCCTTTTCTGGAAGCCATCAGACAAATGCGCAGCCAGCAAGGGCGAACCAATACTCTTTTTGTTCATCTTTCCTATGTACCGTATATTGCGGCCGCAGGTGAGATAAAAACCAAACCGACCCAGCATTCCGTTAAAGAATTACGTGAAATCGGCATTCAGCCGGATGTACTTATCTGCCGTATAGACCGGCCGATGCCGGAAGAAGAAAAACGTAAGATCGCTTTGTTCTGTAATGTTGAAGAGCGTGCGGTTATAAGCTGTTATGATGTTAATAGCATTTATGAAGTGCCGGCAATGCTTCATGATCAGGGTATTGACAATATTATCTGTGAGCAGCTGCAACTTAATGTTCAGCAGGCCGATCTGACTGCATGGAATAAGATTGTTTATTTAGTACAACATCCGAAACACAAAGTAAAAATTGCCATGGTCGGCAAATATGTCGATTTAACTGAATCATATAAATCTTTGTCGGAAGCTTTAAAGCATGCCGGTATTCAGACCGAAACTGAAGTAGATATTCATTATATAGATAGTGAAGCTCTGGAAACAGAAGGAACGGCCTGCTTAGAAGATATGGATGCCATACTGGTTCCCGGTGGTTTCGGTACGCGTGGTGTTGAAGGAAAAATCGCTGCTGTTCGTTATGCGCGTGAAAAGCAAATTCCTTATCTGGGTATCTGCCTGGGCATGCAAATCGCGCTGATTGAATATGCACGTGATGTGGCTAATCTGGATGGAGCCAATTCAACTGAATTTGATCTGAAAACCCAGCATCCTGTTGTTGCTTTGATTAGTGAGTGGCAAGACAGGGACGGGCAGATTGAAAAGCGTGATGTTAATACTAATCTTGGCGGTACGATGCGTTTAGGCGCACAAGAAGTAAAACTGGCTGACGGCTCATTGGCGAGAAACATTTATGGTAATGAGTTGATTCGCGAGCGTCATCGTCATCGTTATGAAGTTAATAACTATTATGTGCCACAGTTAGAACAGGCTGGTTTGGTTATTGGCGGTGTATCTACCGGACATGAGCGTTTGGTTGAAACAATTGAATTACCGAATCACCCTTGGTTTTTCGCTTGTCAGTTTCATCCTGAGTTTACTTCAACACCAAAAAATGGCCATCCTTTGTTTACAGCCTTTATTAAAGCAGCATTAGCTTATAAAAAATAAATTATTATAGTTTTTATTAGAATCAGGCTATCCGAGTGCTCGGATAGCCTGATTTTTTTATTTATATCAACATTAATTTTGCTAACGCTGATTACATTTTGTATGATGAAATAAATTGTTACTAATTGCACATCAAAATTTTTACTTATGAAGAAAGTAATTTTGCTGGTTATTGTGGCGCTGGGATTATGGTTGTGGTTGCAAAGCACAACAGACGAACGGCCAAAAAGTCAGGCACAGGAACAGGTAATTAATTCTTTTAAATCTATGCGGCATAGTTTTACTGCTGCACCTGCTGCAAGTAATCCAAAGGAAAGTGTGTCGATTGAGCAAGCTCAAAAAGAAAATCTTGATAAAGTACAGGTATATGGAGAAGGTAAAGTTATTAAAACATTACTTGATGATAATAAAGGCAGTCGTCATCAGCGTTTTATACTGCGTACAGGTACAGATAGTACGGTTTTAATAGTGCATAATATTGATATAGCGCCGAGGCTGAATGATTTGCAGCGTGATGACACAGTTGGCTTTTCAGGTGAATATATCAGTAACAACCGTGGCGGATTAGTCCATTGGACACACCATGATCCAAAGCATCGGCATTATGATGGCTGGCTGTTATATAAAAATAAGCGTTATCAATAGCAATCGTTTATTGATATCTTATCCATTAATATTTTATCATTTAGAAATGGACATTTAATTAAAGGAAATATTGTGAATAATTTTACATTTCGCAGTCCGTTAGCTAATTTACTTTCAAAAAATTGGTGGATAGTACTTTTACGTGGGATTGCTGCATTGATTTTTGGGTTGCTAACGTGGTTCTATCCATTCATAACTATAATGGTCATGGTTATATTCTTCGGTGTTTATGCTTTAATAGATGGTGTAATGGGCGTAATCATTTCTATTAATGGTCGAAAAAGTCATCAGGATTGGTGGTTAATGCTGATTTGGGGTATTGTAAGTATTCTGGCCGGTATCCTGACATTTTTTGTTCCGGGAATTACCTGGCTGGTTTTAATTACATTTATTGCTGCTTGGGCTTTGATATCCGGTATATTCCAAATTATAACTGCAATACGTCTTCGCAAAACTCTTCAGGGTGAATGGTGGATGATTATTGCCGGTATCTTATCGGTTTTGGTGGGTGTTATTCTGTTAATTGATCCAGTGCAGGGCGGTATAGCATTAACCTGGGTAATTGGTGTTTATGCAGCATTATTCGGTGTCATGAATATTGCATTGGCTTTCCGGTTACGCCGGTTTGCTATTCATCAAGTCAATTAAGAAATTTACTTTGTAATTGAATTTATTGTGTTGGTAATACAAATAATGAAACTGGCTGACTAGTTAATAATCAGCCAGTTTCAATGTTCAGACACTAATTACTTTAATACAGCAACCATTGCATTGGCTACGTATTCTATATTACTGCTATTTAATCCAGCCATGCACATACGACCATTTTCAACCATATATACACCAAATTCGCTTTTCAGACGTTCAACTTGCTGCGGATTCAGACCAGTGAAGCTGAACATACCCCGTTGTTTTACAAAATAGCTGAAATCGCGCTCTGGGAATTTTGCCTGTAAAACTTCATGCAAACGGCTGCGCATAGCGCGAATACGATCGCGCATCATATAGACTTCCTGTTCCCATTGCTTGAATAACTGATTATTGTTCATTACACGGTCAACGACATGACCGCCGTGTGCAGGAGGGCTTGAATATAAACGGCGTACAGTAAATTTAAGCTGACTTTGTACAAGACGGGCTTCTTCAGTTGTCGGGCAGACAATACTCAGACCACCCACTCGCTCGCCGTACATTGAAAGATTTTTAGAAAAAGAGTTGCTGATATAAACGCATAAGCCTAAATCAACAGCTTTACGAATAGCATAGGTATCGGTTTCTATGTCGTCACCAAAGCCTTGATATGCTATATCCATAAAAGGGATAAGTTGTTTTTGTTTGATAATCTCAAGCAGCTCATCCCATTGCTGTTGGCTTGGGTCTACACCGGTGGGATTATGGCAGCACGGATGTAACAAAATAATATTGCCTGCATCCAGTTGCTGAAGAAATTGTTTTAATTCTGTAAATTTAATGCCAATTGTTTCAGGATCATAGTAGGGGTATTTTAATACTTCTATGCCTGCACCCTCAAAAATACTGATGTGGTTACCCCAGGTAGGATTGCTGACATAAACTTTTGCCTGAGGAAACCAGCGGTGAATAAATTCAGCACCGACGCGCAGGGCACCAGAACCACCAAGGCTGGCAATGGTAGCAACTCGTGCACTTTTAATAGCTTCATGTTCACTGCCAAGTAATAATTTCTGGCAGGCCTGGCGATAACCGGGCAGTCCGTCCATAGGCAGGTAATCATGTGGTAAATTTTCTTTAACCAGTTGCGATTCTACGGTGCTAACGCATTCCAGTACTGGGACATGGCCGGTATCATCATAATAAACACCAACACCCAAATTTACTTTCTGATTACGTGAATCTTGTTTGTATTGATCCATCAGACCCAGAATGGGATCGCCCGGATAGTATTCGACATTCTGAAACATCTCAGTTCCTTAGAAGACAGCAATATTATTTAACAGAAAAAAGAATTGCCGCAATGCAATCAGGTTGATTGTACCTTAAATGTCTTTACTTTTTATTAATTCTTGATGTTATTTTTTTACAAAAATCAAATCCCACACACCGTGTCCCAGACGTTTTCCGCGTGCTTCAAATTTAGTTTCCGGCCGGTAGGTCGGAGTGGCAGCAAAATCATCAGCAGTATTTTGTAATTCAGAGAAGCTGGATAACACTTCAAGCATCTGATCGGCATATTCCTGCCAGTCGGTAGCCAAATGGATATAGCCGTTTGGTTTCAGTTTGGGAAGTAATTGGGCAATAAAAGGTATCTGAATTAGACGTCGTTTATTATGGCGTTTTTTATGCCATGGATCAGGAAAGAAAATATGAATCCCATGCAAACTATTATCATGGAGCATGTAATTGACGACTTCCACCGCATCGTGGCGCATCACCCGTATATTCTGAATATTTTGTTCCTGAATCAGCTTTAGCAGATTACCTACGCCCGGGCCGTGTACATCAATAGCCAGAAAATCACACTCAGGCAGGTTTTGGGCAATTGCAGCTGTTGCTACTCCCATCCCAAAGCCAATTTCCAGAATTTTTGGTGAAGGACGATTGAAGATGGTATCTAAATCAATTTGATTTTGGTTAAAATCAATACCAAACAGTGGCCATTGAGTATCTATAGCACGTTGCTGGGCAGCTGTCATATGGCCTTGACGAAGAACAAAACTGCGGATGCTGCGCTTATGATCGTGATTATTTTCCGCCTGGAGATCGGATTGATTAGTCATACTTTATCTTGTGTTTAATGTAAAAGTCGATGATAGAATTAGGCGCAGATTCTAACATGCTTCACAAGATATAGGGTTTCAGAGTTGTGGCCAGTGTTTCGGTTACAATATCATCAGCTATCATTGCCTGCCCAAGTTGTTTGAGTGCAACAAAACGTAATTTTCCATCAATTACTTTTTTATCATGGCTCATATGTCCAAGCCATGCCTTAAGTGACATCGCCGGAGGGAGAACGGGCAGCCTGGCCTGATTTAATAATGCAATCACACGCTCCGTATCTTTTTTGTTCAAATAACCCAGTTGCTCAGATAAACGGCAGGCAAGTACTGTACCGGCAGCCACAGCTTCTCCATGCAGCCAGTTACCATAACCCATTTCTGCTTCGATGGCATGGCCGAATGTATGTCCCAGATTTAAATAAGCACGGATACCGGCTTCTTTTTCATCGGCACCCACAATTTCAGCTTTCATCTGACAGCAACGATAAACGGCTTCAGCCAGTATTGATGGATTCTGTGCCATTAATGCGGTGATGTTATTTTCCAGCCATTGAAGAAATTCGATATCACCTAATACGGCATACTTGATTACTTCTGCTAAACCGGCAGAAAATTCACGTGCTGGTAATGTTTGCAAACTGTTTAAGTCAATAAATACGGCTTGGGGCTGATAAAACGCTCCAATCATATTTTTTCCTAAAGGATGATTGATTGCTGTTTTACCGCCAACTGATGAATCTACCTGACTGAGCAGTGTTGTAGGAATCTGGATAAAAGGTGCTCCGCGCTGATAGGTAGCAGCGGCAAAACCTACCATATCGCCAATTACACCTCCTCCTAAGGCCAGTAAGGTGGTTTGGCGTTCGGCATGGTTTTGCATCAGACCATCATAAATTAAATTGAGAGTTTCCCAATTTTTATACCGTTCTCCGTCTGGCAGAATAATACTGAAATATTCATGGCCTGCCTGATTCATGATTTGCTGCCATTGAGGTAGATACAATTCAGCAACGGTTACATTGGTAACAATGGCAATCTTATGATTTAAATAAGGAGCAAGAATATTTTGTGCAGATTTCAGCAGATCACTGCCAATAAATATCGGGTACTGGTGTGAAGCAGTTGCAACAGAAAGGGTATACATGATGGGTTATAAAAGAGAGAGTTGTTGAGAGGGGTATCGTAATAATCGAATTAATCGATTAATCGTCCTGGAGCTATAAGGACTGTCTACATCTATTATGGTATGGGCTGTTGCACGATAGATAGGATCACGTACGGTATATAGTTCTTGCAATTTTGCCAGAGGATCAGAAACTTGAAGTAGTGGTCGGTTTTTGTCGTGCTGAATTCTGCTTAACAGTATTTCCGGTTGGGCATGCAGATAAACAACGTGACCATTTTGTTGCAGTTTAAGTCGGTTTTCGATTTGTAAAATAGTACCGCCACCAGTGGCAATGACAATATTTTTTTGCTGCACCAGCTCGCTGATAATGGCCGCTTCCCGTAACCGAAAACCGGCTTCTCCTTCAACTTCAAAAATAGTGGGAATAGATACGCCAGTACGTTCACATATTACTTGATCGCTATCATAAAAATCGCGATGTAATTTTGTTGCCAGTTGTTTACCAAGAGTAGTTTTACCTGCTCCCATCAAACCGATCAGAATCAGATTGCCAGCTATATTATCCATGTCTGTTATTGTAACTGAGAGCTGTAGTTTATGCATTAGTAAACTGATGTAGATACTTGATGAATAGCATAATCTGTAAATGAGTATATTTCTGTTTTTCTAACTTTAAAAAATAATAGCGAGAAGAGTAGTTATATTTGATAAATAGAAAATATAACTTTAATAAATGTTTTCTCCTTGTTGATATTTAATAATTAAAAAGCCAGCCTGTTTTACAGGCTGGCTAAGTGTTAGGTGAAAAGATTAATTAATATTTCAAAGGTGCGCTGGCAGAATCAACTACCCGAGGTGTAATGAAAACAAGTAATTCATTACGTTGCTGGGTATTCTTTCTGTGTTTAAATAAATTACCAATGCCCGGAATATCACCTAATAAAGGTATTTTATCCACACTGTTTTCATTATTTTCATTGTAAATGCCGCCAATGATTAATGTTCCGCCATTTTCAATCATGGTTTGGGTAACAACATTACGTTTTTGCATACAAATATCGCCTGAACGAAGTACATCCGGTGCGACATTTGAACAGGCAATCGGACGGTCATTCTGTACATTCAATGTCATAATGATATTGCCGTCAGGAGTAATCTGTGGTGTTACTTTCAACCCTAAGACTGCATCTTTGAAACTAGTTGATGTCGCACCGCTTGAAGTAGATTCCTGATATGGAACTTCATAACCAGATTCAATTTTGGCTTCCTTACGATCCTGAGTTAATACACGGGGTGAAGAAATAATTTTGGTTTTACCTTGAGCCTGAGATGCTGAAAGTTCCAAAGCTAACGCACCTGAAGCAAATTTATGTACCCAGGATACAACGGAAGTAGGATTAGTTACACCTAGATTAATATTTGGAAATCCAAGTTCAAAATTCGGATTACGGGTCGTACCTTTATTATCATCCTGAAGAGAAACTGTACCGCCAATATCAGTATGGGTAGTTCCTCTAGTATAACCGAACTTAGTACCTAGTTCACGCGCGAAACTATCTGTAGTTTCAACAATTCTTGCTTCAATTAATACTTGCTGAGAAGAAATATCAACCTGAGCTATCAGTTTTTCAAATTTTTTAATTACACTACTAATATCAGTGATAATTAAAGTGTTAGTTGCCGGATCGAGTAAGGCACTACCACGAGGGCTCAGAATACTTTTACTATCGCTTGAGCTACCGTCATCTGACAAATGCAATATTTTCTTAAAATCCTCTACACTGCGGTATTTAAGCTGGAATGTCTGAGAAATTAACGGACCTAAATCATCCAGTTTCCTTTGTTGTTCAAGAGAGGCAGTATCTCTGGACATGAATTCATCACGCGGAGCAATGTTGATAACATTTCCTTCACGACGCATATCAAGATTTCGTGTTTCCATAACCAGATTCAGAGCCTGATCCCAGGGAACATCTTTCAATGAAATGGTCATTTTGCCTTGAACGCTGTCACTGGCGACAATGTTCATGCCAGATTCTTTTGCCAGAATTTGTAAAATAGTGCGGACATCAATATCCTGAAAATCCAGAGATACGCGTTTACCTTTAAATGATTTATTATTAGCTTGTATTCCCTTATTTTCTACATCAAATTTGCGTGAAATCTGCAGGACAAGATTATTGCCGCTTGTCATTTGAGTATAGTCCCAGTCGCCCTGCATCTGAATGCTAACTTCAGTGTCGTTACCAATTCTGCGCAAACGTATAGCTCGTACCGGTGTACTGAAATCGGTAACATCTAAGTTACGTTGCTGTTCAGTTAATAAGGGAACATTTTTATAGGTTAAAGTAAGAGTAGCAGCATTACTTTTAATGGTTGGCTGTGCTTTACCATTCAGTCCGATAATGGAAACCACACCATTACCGTTTTTTCCTTTCTGGAAATCTACATTAACCGGCACCGGATCAGCAACATTGTAGGCATTATCTGCTGCACTGGAAGTCTGACGGTTAACTACTTGTTCAGTTATATTAGGTGCCGGATATGGTGCATTGAATACCGGAGCAGGTTCGGCATCAACAGAAGCTTGTTTATTTTTTACTTTGTTTTTAACAGGATGCGGGTCTTGTACATAAACCCAGACTTCATTACCTTTTATGGTTGCATTATATTGTGCTGCTTTTGATAGTGAAAGCATGATGCGTGTCCGGTCAGCTGTCTGACCAGCTTCAATCTGCTGTAATACAGAATCATCAAATTTGAGCAGATTCTGCGGTATGGTTAGACCTGTACTTGCAAAATCCAGTGCAATACGTGCAGGATTTTCGGTTGTAAAACCCCGTGGTAGTGCCGGGTCTTTATCAAAATGAATTTTTATCAATCGTTGTTGATTTTGCAGCGCACCAACATTAATAGCAGTAATATTTCCTGCCATTATACTCTGACTCAGTAAACCCAGACCCAGAGTGGATAAAATAGATATGGTTTTCATTTTCATATTTGGTACCTTTTATTCTTAAATGGGTTACTTGTATCAGTCGTCTTGTTCGGATGTTTCCGTGGAGGTGCTGTCTGCAGCCTGTAAAGGTAAGCTGGCACGATGTGTTGTCCAGTTACCGTACGAATCTTCAACTAATTCTGAAATAACAATTTCATCTTGCGTTATTGCCGTAATGCGTCCGAAACTTTGTCCGAGATAATTTCCCACATTAACGGTATATACATGTCCGTTTACAGCAATAAATGCGGAAGGAGCTTTACCTGCACCCTTTATCAATCCAACGTAATGTAATTCATCTAATGAAAAATTTTCCAGAATTTGTTTAGGCCGGTTTAAATCTGGTGCATTCGAACCCTGAACCCCGGCTTTAAATCTTGCCGGATCAAAAATATTTAGTTTTGGTTGTACAGGTGGCGTATAAGTAGGCTGAATATTTAACTTGGTTTCATTAGGTTTAACATTCTGAGTTTTTACCTGCTGTCTGGTATTTTGCATCCATTCATGTAAATCTTCATTTGCTGAAGAACAAGCACCTAATGCGAAAAGACCAAGAAAAAGTAAATATTTATTCATAATTTATCCGTTGCATATATGTTATAAAGTACTGTTTTGCAGAAACTAGGCTTATTTTTTATCATTGTTCTGTTCTTTTATTTCTGCATCGGTTAGCGCTTTATAGGTATTGGCAACCGCGTTCAAAGTAAGCGTATTATCTTTTTCATTCCGTTTAATAACAATTGAGTTCAACGTTACGATTCGTGATAATTTTCCTACATCGCGGAGAAACTGAC
The DNA here is from genome assembly GCF_013344995.1 of Snodgrassella sp. ESL0304. Classification (NCBI taxonomy): domain Bacteria; kingdom Pseudomonadati; phylum Pseudomonadota; class Betaproteobacteria; order Neisseriales; family Neisseriaceae; genus Snodgrassella; species Snodgrassella sp. ESL0304. The sequence goes on along the minus strand of NZ_JAAEDR010000014.1, from coordinate 51,365 downwards.
TAATCTGATTGTAATTTCCTGTTAGGGTGATGTTATAAGGTAATGTCTGAATTACCTGCTGTTCAGATTTTTTGTCAGTTTGATTATCTGATTCAGTATTTTGGACCTGGGCAGGTGTTACACTGTCCATATTCAGTCCGTTTTTGGTTGCGCATTCATGTAATTCCTGAATCAGATTCGGAATTTCAGCCTGAGTTGGCAGCTGCTTTAATAATATATTAAATGAACCATTAATAGAGTCCAGTTCTGCTTTTAAAGCATCAAGATGAGCAGCCTGTCGGCTTTTTTCTGTATATGTCTGTTTCAGTTTTTCCTCTTCCTCACGCAGCTGGCTGATTTGTCCATTTAAACCACTGTAAACAAAGAAGTAGGCGAGAATTAGAATAATAACAATGATTGCTCCGGCAATACCTAATTGTACAGGTTTACTTTGCTGAGGTAAGGAGTTTAAATCAATTGCTTTCAAGTCAATATTTTTTGCCATGTTCAACTACTCCTTCAGTTTGATGCGGCTGCTGCATCAGACGCTGACTCATTTTGATCTGCAGTATCTGTTGAGATTGGATTAGTATTCTGATTTGCCTGAGTCATGTCATATGGTTGCCCAATGTTGCTATTCAGAGGAATACGAATACTGAATTCTTGTACATTATTTACCCGTTTAATATTGAGTAATTCCGGAGTGCTGAATAATTGTCCCGGTATTGCATTCATAAATGCAGCAGTTTTAGCATCACTGAATGCTTTACCATTGACTATATAGGTAGAGGAATTCTGAGCCTCAATACTGGTTATGTACAATCCCAAAGGTGCTACAGTATTTAATGTATCCAGTATACGCGCAGCTTCAAATCGTTTGTTTGATAGTTCTTCAACTTTTTCCTGTCGCGCGATAAAGTTCTTACGTTCTTCCTGCAGCTTGGAAATTTCTGCTATTTCTGAATCCAGTTTTTTAATACCGTTCTCTAACACCAGATTACGGCTTTCCTGGCTGCTTACTCTACTTTCAACAGCCAGATAGCCGAGGAAAGCTAGACCGAACCCAATTAGAGCAGCTCCGGCTAATAATGTCTGAAATTGCTTTTTTTGCTTGGCTTGTAATGCTTCACGGTAAGGCAGCAGGTTAATTTTTAATAAAGGTAACATCTTATAATCCTCTTATAGCCAGACCAAATGGAACGGTTAATAAACTGCTGTCTTGAAGTAATTTCGCCTGTGGGATGTTATCACTTGGCTGTGCCAGTAATACAGGGTTGATTTGCTGTGCAGGTATTCGTGTCTGCTGAATAATACTTTCAGTAAATTCATTAGCACCTTTGTTGCCGTAGCCGAAAATCAGGATTTCATCAATTTCGTTTTCCTGACTGGCTGAAGTAAAGTAAAACTGCAATACCCTCTGTATTTCCTGAATAAACTGTTGCTGGAATGGCTGTGCCACAGCTGTATTGTAATCTTCAGGTTTGGAAGGATTATAAAGCATGTTCCATGCTTCCTCTTCGGTTAACTGATAGTTGCGTCTTAAAGACTGCGTTAAATGATCATAGCCAAGATTAATTTCCTGTTTGTAGAGTAATTTACCATGGCACATGATAATTGCCTGGGTTTCACTGTAATCAATGTTGAAGACAGCAACACATTTATTGGTAAGTTCCGGTTGTCTGAAATTGATCCAGGTGATGGCACTATTCATTATCGCCATTAAATCTACATCCATCTGGCTGGGTATTATTCCGGCATCAGTATAGACATCCATCAGTATGTTTACATCTTCCCGCTTACCATTAACCAGCAACAGACATTCTTTCCCCTGATCGTTTGCATCAATCTTCTGATAATCATAACTGACTTCATCCAGAGAGTCATATTGACTCAGTTCAGCCATAATTTGTTCTTCTTCGGTATACTCTGTATCCAGATCACGGTCGAGGAATTGGACTGACACCTGCTTTTGTGAAATTGCCGCTGTAATATTCCGGCAATTACTTTGTAGTTTTTGTTTTGCCTGTTGCAGGTAAGCAACAAGTTCTTCATGATTTTCTATACTGCCATTACCTACAATATTTTTTGGCAGAGGGACAACAACGTATTTTTCGAGACGAAATTGATTTAAACTGCGTGCATTTAATAGCACCATATTAATGCTTTTATCAGTAATACTGATACCAAGACTTTGTCTCGAGGATGTTGTGGCCACCTTCTTATTCTTTGAATTTATTTTGAAATTATTCAGTTTCATGAAAGGGCTTTCTGTCTGTTTATCAAACGGGTAATGTCGGGTGTTGAAAATTACTGTTCTGTGTTGCTAACAAATTTAAGACCAAAGTTTACTTTATTTTGGATATATTTCGCAGCCTTAAATGAAAATTAGTTGATTATGATTAGAAAATTATTACTTTCAACCGTAGGTTTGCTTGCCGGGCTGGCGCTTTTTGCTGTCGGTTTGCTGGCAGTAGCGATTATGGTTACTTATCCGAAGCTGCCTTCTCTGGAAGCAGTAACGCATTATCAACCCAAACTGCCGCTTACAATTTATTCAGCCGATAATAAACTGCTGGGGCAGTTTGGAGAGGAAAAACGTGCTTTTACAAGAATCAATGACTTTCCTCAGGTGCTGAAAGATGCAGTGGTAGCCGCTGAAGATAAACGTTTTTATGATCATGGCGGAGTCGATTTTATTGGTGTAACCCGTGCTTTGATTACAAATCTGACCGGCGGTGTGCAATCTGGTGCCAGTACGATTACTCAGCAGGTAGCACGTAATTTTTATCTGACTAATGAGCGCACCTATACGCGTAAATTCAATGAAGCGCTTCTTGCTTACAAGATTGAACAAAAATTAAGTAAAGATCAGATTCTTGAGCTTTATTTTAATCAGATTTATCTGGGGCAGCGTGCTTATGGGTTTGCTGCTGCTTCTCTGGTTTATTTTAATAAACCAGTACAAAAACTGGACTTGGCAGAAGCAACGATTTTGGCTGGCTTACCTAAGGCTCCTTCCACCTTTAATCCTGTTGTAAATCCGCAACGGGCTAAAATGCGCCAGCGTTATATTCTCAATAATATGGTGGAAATGGGCAAAATTACACCTGCTCAGGCTGATGCTGCTTTTGCAGAACCATTAAATTACGTTCATTATCAGCAACCTATAGATCAGAATGCGCTCTATGTTGCTGAAATGGTTCGTCAGCAAATGTATGAAAAATATGGTGATGCAGCCTATACGCAGGGATTTCGCGTTTATACAACAGTCAATTCACAGGATCAGGCTGTAGCAACAGAAGCATTGCGTAAAACATTGAATAATTTTGATAGGGGTTCGGCTTACCGTGGGGCGGAAGGATTTTTTGACCTGAGTAAAATCCCGGAAGATATTCGTGATGAGCAGATAGAACAGTATCTGGCAAATCGTTCTGCTGTAGACGGTATGTTGCCGGCTGTAGTAACTGAACTTGGTTCAAATTCAATTGTGGTGTACATAGGCGGTGTAGGTGAAAGCAGAATTAGCGGTAGTAGTTATAACTGGATTAAACGAACCATTAATAATGCGAAACTGGATGACGCAGCCGTACGTGTGGGCTCAGTAGTACATGTACGAGGTGATGGTAAGAGTTATCGAATTGTACAGCAGCCGGAGCTTCAGGGGGCGATTGTTGCTCTGGATGCTCAGACTGGAGCTGTAAAAGCTTTGGTAGGTGGTTATGATTTTTATCGTCGAAGTTTTAACCGTGTGACTCAGGCCAAACGTCAGCCTGGTTCTTCTTTTAAGCCTTTTATTTATTCAGCAGCTATTGCTAAAGGCTTCACGCCGGCGACAGTGGTAAATGATGCTCCGATTGTTATGCCGGGAATGGGTGCAGGCGGGCGTGCTTGGACACCTAAAAACTCAGACGGTCGTTATGCTGGGTTTATCACGTTACGTCAGGCCTTAACTGCATCCAAAAATATGGTTTCAATCCGTATACTGATGGCTATGGGTGTTGACTATGCCAGACAATATATCCAGCATTTTGGTTTTCGTTTGGATCAGATTCCGAATAGTCTATCCATGGCACTTGGTAGTGGTGAGGTAACGCCAATGCAGATGGCTGAAGGTTATGCTATTTTTGCTAATGGTGGTTTTAAAGTTTCCAATTATGTGATTGACCGGATTTATGACAGTCGTGGTAACCTGCGTGCGCAAATGCAACCATTAGTTGCTAAGCAAAATGCGCCACAGGCTATTGATCCGCGCAATGCATTCATTTTATATCACATGATGATGGATGTAGTTAATCATGGTACTGCTTATAGTGCACACGCACTTGGGCGTAGCGATATTGCAGGTAAAACGGGTACAACTAATGATAATAAGGATGCTTGGTTCGTAGGCTTTAATCCGAACATCGTTAGCGCAGTTTATATAGGATATGATCGTCCGCGCAGTATGGGGCGTTCAGCCTTTGGGGGTACAATTGCTGTACCGGTATGGCTGGAATATATGCGTTATGCATTAAAAGGCAAACCTATTGTGAATACACCTGTTCCGGCCGGTATTATTCAGAAATCCGGAGAATATTTTCTTAAAGAACATCAGACAACTAATCCTGATTTACCATTGGATAATCGTGCTGACGGACCGGTAACAGCCAAAACGAATGGTAAAAGTGGTGATGCTGATGATGCCGGAGAAGTACCAGTTGTCCCGCAATCTGGTACTAATAGTCAGTTAGACTCATTATTTTAAAATTTTGTATTAATAAAATTGTAATTTACTAAAATGGGCAATCATTCGGATTGTCCATTTTTATTTACTATTGAAATATAAATATATTAAATCATTAATATTTAATTAATTAATAATGTTCTTAAAATTCAATGTGTAAAATATATTTTTAAATATATAAATTTGAATTTGGGAATAGTATGTCTATAAATATATAAAAATTATATCAATAGTTTGTTTTAAATTTGTCATATTGTTTGGTGTAATTGCATAACATTGAGTTACAATGTTTAAACGAATTATCACAATCTTTAAAATAAATTTTATGCCTGATTTTGGTTTAAAAAGAAAGGAACAATATGAGTGAGCAACAATCACAGACTGAGCAGTCTGATGAAATTAGTACGAATGATAAAGAAGCAAGATTGAAAGTTTTTGAGAGAAGTGTATTGGAAGGCAGGCATACTGATGAAGATTCATCTACAGCGCCATTACCTTCAAATTATCCTTATCGTACCCGGATGAGACGTTCAACATATGAGCGAGAAAAAGCCAAATTGCAAATTGAACTCTTGAAAGTGCAAAACTGGGTTAAGGAGTCGGGTCAGAAAATTGTATCTTTATTCGAAGGCAGAGACGCAGCGGGTAAAGGGGGAACGATTAAACGCTTTATGGAGCATCTTAACCCTCGTGGTGCACGGGTAGTGGCTCTTGAAAAGCCTACTGAGACTGAAAAGGGTCAATGGTATTTTCAGCGTTATATTGAGCGCTTGCCTACAAGTGGTGAAATGGTATTTTTCGATCGCTCCTGGTATAACCGTGCCGGTGTGGAACGTGTAATGGGCTTTTGTCAGCCTCATGAATATTTGCAGTTTATGCGCCAGACTCCGGAATTGGAGCGTATGCTGGTAAATAGTGGTATTTATTTGTTTAAATTTTGGTTTTCTGTTTCCCGTGAAGAGCAGTTACGTCGTTTTATTTCACGGCGCGATGATCCTTTAAAGCACTGGAAACTTTCTCCTGTTGATATTCAGTCTTTGGATCGCTGGGATGATTATACCGAAGCTAAAAACGATATGTTTTTCCATACTCATACCGGCGATGCGCCATGGACAGTAATTAAATCTGACGATAAAAAACGCGCACGACTCAATTGTATACGCCATTTCCTCACTGAACTTGATTATCCGGGCAAGGATATTGCTGCAATAGGTGCAGTAGATAATTTGATTGTATTAAAACCTCAGACTCAGTTTAAAGATTCAACAGATACGCATATTGATTAATTGTTTCGTTGTAAGACAATTTCGAAAGAGGATTTAATTAACATATCATATAATTTTTAATGGGTATGCAAGGGTTGTTTTAGTTGGGTAAATGTATCTTGTGTGATTTTATATGAGAATACGAATGATTTTTGTGTTGTCTTTGTAGAAAGTAGATTTGCGTGGAATTAACCAAGTATATTACTGAAATGGCTAAAGCAGCCAAAGATGCTTGTTATGCTCTTAATATGGCATCTACTGCACAGAAAAATCAGTTATTGTCATTTATTGCATCGGGTCTGTCTGCTGAACGAAATAGGATTCTTGCTGCTAATGAAATTGATATAAGTGCAGCACGAAAACAGGGAATAGATACTGCTTTACTTGATCGGTTGCAACTTAATGAAAGCAGGATAGCGGCAATGATTGATGGTGTACATCAGGTTGCTGCATTAGCGGATCCAGTGGGTGAAATGGATGAGTTTCGTGTACTGCCTAATGGTATTACGCTCGGTAAAATGCGTGTGCCGTTAGGTGTAATAGGTATGATTTATGAATCTCGCCCGAATGTAACTCTGGACGCAGCCATATTATGCCTGAAAACAGGTAACAGTTGCGTGTTACGGGGTGGCAGCGAAGCAATCAATACTAATAAGGCAATCGCTTCGGTCATTACATCATCATTAAAGCAAGCCGGCTTACCGGAAACTGCTGTTAATCTGCTGACTGATACTGATCGTGCCGGTGTAGATATACTGGTGGGTTTATCTGAATATATTGATGTAATTATTCCGCGGGGCGGTAAAGGTCTGGTGCAGCGGGTAAATGAAAAAGCACGTATACCGGTTATCAAACATTTGGACGGTATATGTCATGTGTATATTGATGCTTCTGCAGAAGCAGAAATGGCGATTAATATTGCTGTAAATGCTAAAACATCGCGTTACGGCACGTGCAATACTATGGAAACTTTGCTGGTTCATGTTAGTCGTGCAGCAGAGTTATTACCTGTACTTCAACAAAAATATTCAGAAAAAGGTGTTGAGTTACGAGGCTGTCAGCTTACTCAGAAAATTTTGCATAATGATATTATTCCAGCTTCAGAAATTGATTGGTCAACTGAGTATCTGGCTCCGGTTCTTTCAATAAAAGTAGTCAATGATGTCAGTGAAGCCATCAGTCATATTAATTATTATGGTAGCCATCATACAGACAGTATTATTACAAATGATTTATCTCATGCACAGTTATTCCTGCGTATGGTAGATTCATCCAGTGTTATGGTGAATGCGTCAACTCGTTTCGCTGATGGGTATGAATATGGCTTAGGCGCAGAAATTGGAATTTCTACTGACAAAGTCCATGTACGCGGTCCGGTGGGTTTATATGGTTTAACCAGTCAGAAATGGATCGTTATGGGGCAGGGGCAAGTACGTCTTTGAAATTTCAGCGCTATAATATTATTCAAGCATATATTTATATCTCATTATATGCTTATTATTATAATTTTAAGTTTTGATTTCGAAAACTTTTAAATAATTGATTTATGAACTTATAAATAAAATATCAGTTTTCAGATTAAATGAAAACTGAATATTATTAGTTTTTATGTCACTGATATTATTGTACTGATGAATTTTTACAGAAATTAAAAGGGCATAATGTGAAACGTATTGTATTGTTTATTGCTACCAATCTTGCAGTCATCATTGTTATTAATGTTGTTCTGAATATTCTTTGTGCACTTTTAGGTATTAATATTTATAGTAACGGCAATGGTATTTTGTTATTACTGGCTGCTGTTGTTGGTTTTACCGGTTCTATTATTTCTTTGCTAATGTCCAAAACGCTGGCACTTAATTCAGTTAATGGACAGATTATTGGTCAGCCACAAACAGCTGCAGAGGCCTGGCTGTTAAATACAGTTGCCAGTCTGGCCAGTCAGTGGAATATTGCTATGCCCGAGGTGGCTATTTATGATTCTCCTGAACCTAATGCTTTTGCTACCGGAGCTACACGTAACAGCTCACTGGTGGCAGTAAGTACTGGTCTGCTGCATAGTATGTCGCAGGATGAAGTAGAAGCCGTGCTTGCTCATGAAATGGCTCATATTGGCAATGGAGATATGGTGACAATGACATTGTTGCAGGGAGTGGTTAATACTTTTGTTTTTTTCTGGGCTAACCGCATTGCTGATGTTGTAGCCCGAAAAGAAGATGGGGAGGTATCTCATAGTATTTATTATCTGGTAAGTATGATTTTGCAGACAGTGTTCGGTTTTCTGGCAAGTTTAATAGTTATGTGGTTTAGTCGCCAGCGCGAATATCGTGCAGATGCGGGAGCAGCACGTCTGGTGGGTGCGCCTAAAATGATAGCTGCCCTGCAAAGATTAAAAGGTGAAACCAGTCATTTACCTGCTGGTATGCAGGCTTTTGGAATTGCCTGTGAAACTGCTGATGCTCTTTTCAGTACTCATCCGACACTGGATAACCGGATTAATCGCTTACGTCAGATGTGATATTAATATGATTGAAGTAGTTTTTATTTATATCAATCTGACAAATCTGAATTTAATCAGGACTGTTTTTTTAACACCCAATTTAATCTATGGATTGTGCTTGTATCTGTTTTAGTGAAAAGAATTTCAAATTTAATTATTAAGCGGCAAAAGATATTGATATATTTTGATTAAATAGCATACATATTTGAATTTATTATTATCTAAGTGGTAATCTTGTATTGTTTATACAAAATTTAGTTGTTTTGTGGCTATATTTTAATTCATCAGACTTTAATTCATGATTGCTGTAACAATATATAATTTTACAAATCAAATTATGTTTTTATAATAAATAGAGAGAAAAATGCACAACTACTTAACCCCGAATTTTACTTTTGCACCTATCCTGCCGGATCATGCACAGGGCAGTCGGGTGTGGGATGATAATGGTCAGGAATATATAGATTTAGCTGGCGGTATTGCTGTTAATGCACTGGGGCATTGCCATCCTGCATTAATTCAGGCACTGACTGCACAGGCACACAAGATTTGGCATATTTCTAATATTTATACAACACAGCCGGCACAGGATTTAGCAAAAAGACTCGTAGAAAATACCTTTGCTGAGCAAGTATTTTTCTGTAATTCCGGAGCTGAAGCAAATGAAGCTGCTTTCAAGCTGGCTCGTAAGTATGCACGAGATCATTTTGCCGGAACTGAAAAATATGAAATTATAGCTTGTGTAAACGGATTTCATGGACGTACTTTGTTTACGGTATCAGTAGGAGGGCAACCTAAATATAGCAATGATTTTGCACCTTTACCTACCGGAATTAAACATATTCCGTTTAATGATTCCTCAGCTATTGTGGCAGCTGTTAACGATAAAACCTGTGCAGTTGTCATTGAACCTATTCAGGGGGAAAGCGGAGTATTGCCGGCAACTGAAGAATTTTTGCAGGCAGCCAGAGAGGCTTGTGACCGGCATCAGGCTTTATTGATTTTTGATGAAGTACAAACAGGTATGGGACGAACAGGAAAACTGTTTGCTCATCAATATTATGATGTTCAGCCAGATATAGTTTCCAGCGCCAAAGCTTTGGGTTGTGGTATTCCTATTGGTGCAATGCTGACCACAGCTCATATAGGGAATAGTTTTACACCGGGCAGCCATGGCAGTACTTTTGGTGGTAATCCGTTGGCCTGTGCCGTTGGCTGTGCTGCATTTGATATTATTAATACACCGGAAACGATGCAGAATGTGCTTCAGCAAGGGAAAAAATTACAGGCAGGTTTGCAGGAACTTGCTGAATCAACTGGTGTATTTTCTCAGGTAAGAGGCCAGGGATTACTACTTGGCTGTGTTATGTCTGAGACATATACCGGAAAGGCTGCTCAGTTAATGCAATTGGCTTTACAACATGGTTTGCTGGTTTTGGTTGCCGGTAATAATGTCTTGCGTCTGGCTCCGAGTTTGTTATTGAGTGATGCTGATTTACATGCAGGATTACAACGACTGAAAGCAGCGATTACGGCTTTTATACATATCTGATGATGGAATTTATGCCCAACTCAAACAGACAGCATATTGTTGTATTAACTGGATCCGGTATTAGTGCTGAAAGCGGTTTACAGACTTTTCGTAATCAGGGAGGTTTGTGGGAGGGTGAACGTGTAGAGGATGTGGCAACACCGGAGGCATTTAAGCGTCAGCCATTATATGTGCTTAATTTTTATAATCACCTAAGACGTCAGCTGCTAAAAACCGAACCCAATTCTGCTCATATGGCTCTGAAACGTCTGGAAGATGGTTATGATGTAGATATAATTACTCAAAATATAGATGATTTGCATGAGCGAGCCGGAAGTACTCATGTTTTACATTTACATGGTGAGTTGTTAAAAGCCAGAAGCTGTGTTGATGAAAATTATATTGTGGATTGCCCGGGGGATCAGAAAGTAACAGATGTTGATGTTAATGGTTTTCCGATGAGGCCGCATATTGTCTGGTTTGGTGAGGCGGTGCCTATGATTGAACAGGCTATACAAGTGATGCGTTCAGCTGATATTGCAATTATCATTGGCACTTCCTTGCAGGTTTATCCGGCCGCTGGTCTAATCCAGTATATACCACCGAACGCTGAAATTTACCTTGTTGATCCCCAGCCGATTGATGGCTTGCAAAATGTACAGATTATTCGCGCACCGGCTCAGGCTGGTGTATCTGGTCTGGTTAATGAATTACTGCAACGTCCTGAAGCACATTCTTTATCCTGCTGATACGGGTGGTATATCAAAATCAAATTTTAGTTAGTGCTAAAATTTCTGTTCTGATTTTTTTGATTCTTGTAAATTAATATGACAAAAAATGATTTAGTCATTGCCAGCCGCGAGAGCACTTTGGCTATGTGGCAGGCTCATTATGTACAGCAATGTCTTCAGACTGCATATCCGGGGTTATCTATTGAAATTCAGGGTATGACAACCCGGGGTGATCAGATATTGCATCAGTCTTTGTCCAAAATAGGTGGTAAGGGATTATTTATAAAAGAGCTTGAGTTAGCCTTGCAAAAGGGAACAGCAGATATTGCTGTGCACTCTCTTAAAGATGTTCCTATGCAACTGCCGGATGGCTTTATCTTGGCAGCAATAACTGAGCGGGCTAATCCATTTGATGCATTTGTTTCTCATCAGTTTAGCTGTTTGGCTGATTTACCGGCTAATGCCATAGTCGGAACTTCAAGTCTGCGTCGGGAAGCTCAGATTAGGTTGCTGTATCCTGATTTGCAGGTAAAGCCTCTGCGGGGTAATGTGCAAACACGTCTGGATAAACTTGACAGACAGGAATATGCTGCAATTATTCTTGCTGCAGCTGGTCTTGAGCGACTGGGTTTAGAGCAGCGAATTCAGTGTATATTATCTCCAGAAATATTGCTGCCAGCTGCTGGTCAGGGGGCACTGGCTATAGAGGTTGCCGCTCATCGTGAGGACTTACTGACTTTATTGCAACCATTACACCATCCTGTTACAGCAGCGTGTGTTACTGCAGAACGTACTATGGCACGTGTACTTGGTGGTAGCTGTCAGGTACCGCTGGCAGCGTATTGTACTGAAAAATCCGGCATGCTTGAGTTACGTGGTTTAGTGGCATCTGCAGATGGTGTAACAGTGTTGCGAGCCAGTGAAAAGGCAAATATTAGTGAAGCAGAGCAGCTGGGTTTGATGGTTGCACAGCAGCTAGCTGATCAAGGTGCGCAGCAGTTAATTAATGATGTTTTATCTATCCGATGAATACTTTACCATGTCTGGTGCTAATGCGTCCGCAGCTGGCAGCCACTGCCGATATAGACTGTTGCATTCGTTATGGCTGGCAACCTATTTTACTTGAATATCTGCAATTACAGACACAATCAGCGGCTTTAAACCGGCTATCTGGTCAAAGCCAGAGTCAGAATATTATTTTCTGGGTTAGCCCGAGTGCCGTACATATTGCTGCAAATTATGTTTCACGTTCTGATAAATTAATACATGTGGCAGTGGGTGCTGCTACGGCATCGGCATTATCCGGTTATGGATTTAAACAGATTGTTTATCCGGAAAACGGACATGATAGTGAAGCAGTTTTACATTTGCCTGTATGGCAGCAGCGTAAAGGTAAATTGCTATTTATTAGAGGTATAGGCGGCCGCGACTGGCTGATTAAGCAACTGCATCAATTAGGATGGCAAATTGAGGTAGCAGAAGTATATCAGCGAAATCCAGTACCTATAAACTGGTCAGTTATTTCAACACAGGCCGAACAGGGAAATTTGAAGGCAGTGTATATGACGACAACTGCCGCAGTTCAAGCGTGGTTTACTCAATTACCTCCGGATTTGTACGCAGTTAGCAAAAGCTTGTTATACTTAGTTCACCATCCGCGCATAGATGCCGCGTTAATCGGATATGGTGTCAAGACACTTCATGTTCCGGACTTATGTCGCGGACTGGCACTTTTGCATTCACGCAGCACCTGATGCTATTTTCTTCAGTAGTGCTGTTAACCTATTATATAAAGTAGGGAGTATACCGAATGAGTGAACAACAGAATGCACAGGCTGGCCAGCCTCCTGAACAGGAAAAGCAGCCATTGCTGGTGAATAAACAAGGCGAAGTTAGTGCTCCGCCCGAATCGGCTACTTCTGCGGTTACTGAAGCTACCAATAAAGATCTAAACACGACACATCAAACTATGAATTCCCAAAAAAACAACACAGTATCAGATGCTTCTGCATCTAGTATTCCTGTTCAGCCATCTCCGGCAAAACAGTCGCAATCCGGCTCAGGTAAGGGAATTGCTCTGGGCGCACTGGTATTATCATTACTGGCTCTGGGAGCCAGTGGGTTTTTATTTGTTGAAGGACAGAATCAGCTTAAAAACCAGCAGCTACAATTTGATCAGAAAATTGACAATGCCGGGATTAGTGCCAGCAAAACTGCTGTTTCGATAGAAACCAGCCTGACACGCATTGATGAGTTAAGCCGTCAGTTGCAGGAAATTCAAACCCAGCAGAAAACTCAGGGTGATAATGTAGACCGGCTTACCCGTGCCTATCAGGAGCTGGTAAAAAATCGCACTGACTGGCTGGTTGATGAAATAGAAGCTACATTGAATCTTGCCTCTCAGCAGTTGCTGATTTCCGGTAATGTTCCTGTTGCAGTTAATGTACTTGAAAGTCTGGATGGCCGGCTATCCCGCTTTGACCAGCCGCAATTGCTGCCTATCAAAAAGGCTATAAGCAGTGATTTGGAAAATCTGAAAAACCGGCCTTATCTGGATGTTGCCAGTGTTTCATTGCGTCTGAATCGTCTTGAGTCTGCTATAGCAGGTCTGCCGTTAGTAGTTGAAAGTCAGTTACAGCCCGGAGTGACAAGTAATATACCGGTGAATCCAAATGCTTCATGGTGGCAGCGTACATGGCAAAATACTTTGCACTCTTTACGCAGTATGGTAGAAGTGCGTCACATTAATCACAATGATTCAATGCTAATGTCGCCTGAACAGATATATTTTGTACGTGAAAATCTGCGGCTGCGATTGCTGGATGCACGTATTGCTCTGATTCAGCGTCGCGGAGAAGTTTATGTTGCTGATTTAAATGGTGCAGAAACTGCTGTTAAGCAATATTTTGACGGTGGTTCAGCAGCAACGCAGTCGTGGCTGAAAGAATTAACCCAGTTAAAGACACTTAACGTGCAAACTAGTCAGGACAATAGTCTGTCAGCCAGCCTGGCTGCTGTACGTGAATACCAGAATCAGTCTGGAATGGATATGTCAACGGCGTTGCCGGATTTAAGTGCATCATCTGCCAGCAATATACCGGTACATACCGAACAACAACAGCAGGCTAGCCCTGTAAACAGTAATAATGCTTCTGCAGCGTCCTCTTCCAGACAAGGAGACCATTCATTATGAGATCTCTATTATGGTTGATTGTTCTGTTTATTGTTGCAGTGGGTGTCGTACTGGGTGCGAAATATTACAGTGGTGATGTGTATATTGTAGTTGAGCAAACTCTGATACGTATCAATCTGCAGCTGTTTATTGGTCTTGTGCTGCTAACGGTAGTACTGTTGTATATATTTTTACGCATTATTATGGGTTTTGTGCATTTACCCGGTCACTGGCATCACTGGCGTATCAATCATCAGCGCCATCAGGTTGAAACAGCATTAAATCATGCCGGTTTAGCCTACTTTGAAGGTCGCTATCAGTTTGCTGAGCGTGAGGCTGAGCGGGTCTTACGTAATAAACAGGGGCAGCACAGTCGTGCTCTGGCCTTATTACTGGTTGCGCATAGTGCTGATCAGATGGATGACAGTACAACACGTGACCGTTATTTAGATGAAATTGCAAAGTTACCGGAAAAACAGCAGCTTTCCCGCTATTTGCTTCTGGCTCAATCAGCTTTATCACAGCACAATGATCAGCAAGCCAGAAGTGCACTGGAAGCAGCAGCCAAAATCAATCCGAATTTAACCCAGCTTGTTAAGTTGCAGTTACGATATGACTGGGAAAAGCATGATGCTCAGGGTGTTTTGGAAGCAGTTGATAAATTAAGCCGCGCAGGAGCGTTAAGCAAAAGCGAACAGAATAATTACCAATACTGGGCTTATCGGCAGTTACTGGCAAATGTTAAAGAGCCGGGTGAGCTGAAAAGCAGTCTTAATTTGATTCCGGTAGATGAACGTGAAAGTACACTTAGTGCAAATATTGCAGAAAAATATCTTCAGCTAGGTATGTATACTCAGGCATTGAAATGGGTAAAAAAATATTATCCGCGCACTCATGATGCTTCACTATTACCTGCATTTAATCAGGTCAATCAATATTTAAGCAGTAAAGAACAGCAAAAAAATATGGTAACCGTTGATAAGTGGTTACAACAAAATCCGCAAGACCCGGACTTACTATTGTTGATGGGTGAGTTAAGTTATCAGCAACAACTGTGGGGAAAGGCAAAGACTTATCTCGAAGCCAGTTTGCAGGCCAGTAATAATAATGTAACCAGATTGTTATTAGCTAAAGTACTGGAGCAATCCGGTCAGAGCGAGGCTGCCGAGCAGCAGCGTAATGAAATTCTGGCCACAATTGGTAATAATGATGAGTTGTAATTTTTAGTTTTTATTTAACAGGCAGTTGGTACTGTATGTACTAACTGCCTGAGGTTAATTATGGCAGTTTTACATAACGATATTTTTTTACGTGCTTTACTAAAGCAACCGGTTGAATATACGCCGGTATGGTTAATGAGACAGGCTGGACGCTATTTACTGGAGTACAGAGAAACAAGAGCGAAAGCCGGCAGTTTTCTTGAACTTTGTCATAATCCAGAGCTGGCTACAGAGGTGACTCTTCAGCCTTTGGAGCGTTTTGCACTGGATGCGGCTATCTTGTTTTCCGATATTCTCACGGTACCGGATGCAATGGGGCTCGGTTTGCATTTTGTCGAAGGTGAAGGACCTAAATTTACTCATCCGTTGCAGAATGAAAACGATGTGACACGTTTACAGGTTCCTGATATGAACCGTTTGCGCTATGTGTTCGATGCTGTTCATAGTATACGTAATGCTTTGAACGGTCGTGTACCGTTAATTGGTTTTTCTGGCAGTCCGTTTACACTAGCCTGTTATATGGTTGAAGGAGAAGGCAGTCGGGATTTTCGTTTATTGAAAACCATGCTTTATCAGCGACCGCAATTGTTACACCGGATACTGGATATTAATGCGCAGACTGTAACTGCTTATTTGAATGAACAGATAGCTGCAGGTGCACAGGCCGTACAGATTTTTGATACATGGGGCGGAATTCTTAGCGATAAAGCTTTTCAGGAGTTTGATTTACGCTATCTGCAACAGGTCATTTCAGGCTTACAGCGTGAAGCAGATGGTCGTCGGGTACCAATCATTATATTTACTAAAGGCGGTGGCCAGTGGCTGGAACAATTAGCTGCACTGGGTGCTGATGCGTTAGGTGTGGACTGGACTGTCAATTTACAGCAGGCACGTCAGTTGGTCGGACAGCAGGTGGCATTACAGGGAAATCTTGACCCGCTGGCTCTATTTGGTGATTCAGAAAGTATTACAGACGAAGTTAAGCGTTTACTTGCTGCTTACGGAGCTGGCAGCGGACATGTATTTAATCTGGGTCATGGTATCAATCAATATACTAATCCGGAAATGGTGAAATGTGCAGTAGATGCGGTACATCGCATTTCTGCAGAATATCATCAGAATTAATTATTTGTATTTCAGAGAATATCAATCAATTCTGAAACAAATAATTGATGTGAATAATTACTTGCTATTTCTGGCAGTCACAGACTTAGTTTTCTGTACCTGCCAGAATTTTTTATCTGATATTTATCTCAATTCATTATATAGATTATTTATCCATTTATAATCTACTATATTCTAGACATTAAATAATTGGTTTACTTATATGTTACATGATATACCCTGGGCTGAAATTCTTGTTGTATTACATGTGATTGTGGTTACTGTTCTGGTAGTGAGAGTGTTATACCATCAGCGTAATACAGGAGTTTCCGTTGCTTGGATTCTGATGTTAATGGCTTTTCCTTTAGTCGGGGCTGTAGGCTACTTGTTAATTGGTGAACCCAGGCTGGGTTCACGCCGGCTACGTCGTCAGAATGAACTGGTGAAATTTTATCAGGGATTCAGTAATAAATATCTGCATAATTTCAATCAGCATGCTTGTAGTGGTCTGAATGAACGTTATCATGGTATCAGTTTGATTGCAGCCGATAAAACTGGATTTGAGGCTACCGAATACAATCACTTAAAGCTTCTTACCAATGATGAAGAAATCATTGCCGCCATTCGTTATGATATTCAGCATGCGAAAACAAGCTGTTTACTGGCTTTTTATATTGTTGATCCGCAGGGAGAAATTATTGAATTGCTGAATGATGCCATTGCAGCAGCACAACGAGGTGTGGTTACCAGTATGCTGGTTGACAGTATTGGTAGTGTAAAATTCTGGCGTAGTGACTGGCCTCAGCGTTTACGCAATGCGGGTATTACATTGACTGAAGCTTTACCCGTTCAATTATGGCGCACTTTTCTTGTACGTGCAGATTTGCGGAATCATCGTAAAATTGCGGTTATAGATCAGAAAATTGGCTATACGGGCAGTTTTAATCTGGTCGACCCGCGTTTTTTCAAAAAAAATGCCGGTGTCGGAGAATGGGTTGATGTGATGATGCGTTGTGAAGGAAGTCTGGTACAACCTCTAGCCGCAGTATTTGCCGGTGATATGGCAGTAGAAACTGAATCTAATTTAATGCAGGTACAGCAATGGGTAGACAGTTACGGTAAACAGGCGCTCATGCATAATCTGCAAGTTGCACAACAGGAACAAAGTGGTGTAGTGGTTCAGGTGATTCCTTCAGCACCTGAGCAAGGCAGTCCGGTTATTTACGACACTATTGTTAATGCAATTCATGCCGCTACACGACGTATTATTATTACGACGCCTTATTTTGTTCCGGATGATGCTTTGCTGCTGGCTTTAACTACGGCTGCTACCAGGGGAGTGGATGTTACTCTGATTGTACCGGAAGCAGTGGATTCAATGCTGGTGAAATATGCTTCACGTGCATATTATCCAAGACTATTACAGGCTGGGGTGAAAATTGCTTTGTTTAAGGGTGGGCTGTTACATGCTAAAACTTTAACTGTAGATAGTGATTACACTTTGTTTGGCACTGTAAATATGGATATGCGCAGTTTTTATCTCAATATGGAAATTAGTCTGGCTATTTATGATGAAAGTATGACTGAAACAGTAGTGGCGTTACAGAGCACTTATTTGAAAGCTTGTGAATATATCGAACTGAAAACATGGCAGGCTCGTTCAAAGTGGTGGGGGCTGGTGGAGAATACAGTGCGTCTGGTTGGTCCGTTGTTATAAATTTTAATAATGAAAAAGCTGCCGGCTTAAAACCGGCAGTTTTTTTACCTGATTATTTTTTCTATCAGCGTTGAAAAAAGTATTTTCAGAATGTGATGTTTTAAAATATTAATAAGATAATATTATGTTTAGGAAAATATAAATTAATCTACAAGCCATATTTTTAATAGTTTATTGACAGTAAATATTCATAAGTGTTATCTGTCACGGTTGGTTAATTTTATAATAATTTTATATTAATATTTTTAATTTAAGAATAGTAGTTATGATACACACACATCTGAAAATATTAGTTTTGTCACTGACAGCGCTGCCATTTATGGCTTATGCCAATGATAAAAATGATGAAGCAGATTTGCCGGATATCGAAGTCACTGCTTTACGCACTAATTCAAAATGGTTGGATACTACAGCTTCTGTTTATACTGTAAATGTAAATACACTCAAAAATACGCCTAAAACTAATATCTCTGATGCTTTGAAAGCTATTCCGGGTTTACAAGCTCTCGAAAGAGAAAATTATGCTCAGGATATGCAAATATCCATGAGAGGTTTTGGTGCCCGTTCGACATTCGGTGTTCGCGGAATCAGGATTTATGTTGATGGAATTCCGTCTTCTATGCCTGATGGACAGGGGCAGACATCCAATATTGATTTAAATTCTTTGGAGAAAATTGAGGTACTTGGCGGACCTTTTTCTTCTTTATATGGTAACTCTTCTGGAGGAACTATTCTCGCGACAACCCGTGAGGGTACAGGCAATCCGAGTGTCAGTGTTGGTTTTAACACGGCGCGTTTTGCTAAGCAGCAAACTTCATTTCAGTTACAAGACGGAAGTAAAGCGGCGAGTTTACCTGCATATAATATAAGTTCAAGTTACTTTGATACCAATGGTTACAGGGAACATAGCGACGCAAGAAAAGTCCTCAATAACGCAAAATTTACTTGGGATTTAAATGATGGCAGTACATTGAATTGGGTACTTAATCAGGTTCGTATCCGTGCTGCTGATCCCGGAGGACTGACACGTAAACAGTGGCAAGACAATCCGCGTCAGGTAGCTCAGAATGTCAGAGATTATAATATGCGTAAAGAAATTGACCAGAGTCAGACCGGTCTGACGTGGGATAAATCAATCAATGAGCATAACAGTTTATATGCTATGGCGTATGCTGGCCGGCGTCACGTTGTGCAGTACCAGTCAATTCCGGCCAAAGCTCAGACAGCTCCTAAACATGCCGGAGGTGTTATCGATTTTACCCGTTATTATTATGGAACCGATATTCGCTGGCTGAATACAAATACAATACCTAATCTAACTTTGATTGGAGGTGTGGCGTTTGATAAGGAAAATGAGGACCGGCAAGGTTATAATAATTTTAGTGGTGCGCATTTAGGGATTAAAGGAAAATTACGCCGTGATGAGGATAATACCTTATGGAATTTAGATCCTTATATTCAGTTTTCATGGAAATTTTTACCTGAATGGCATTTGGATGGCGGGTTACGCTATAGCAATGTGCATTTCAGAACACGTGATCATTATCTGGCTAATGGTGATGATAGTAGTACTATGCGATACCATAAACTGTTGCCCGGTATTTCACTAGACTGGAACTTCAGTAATCAGGCAGCAGCCTATGTTGCTTATGGTAAAGGTTTTGAAACACCGACATTTACTGAAATGGCATACAGACCGGATGGACAGGATGGTTTTAATCGTAATCTTAAACCTTCTAGCAATGATACAGTTGAAGCAGGACTAAAATTTGAACAGTCGTGGGGCCAACTGACAGCTACAATTTTTCATACTGAAACTCACAATGATATTGTTTCTGCGGTTTCATCTGGCGGCAGAAGTACGTTTCGTAATGCTGACCGGACGAAAAGATATGGTAGTGAATTAGCTTGGCAAAAGAAGTTGTGGCAGGATTTACAAGTTCAGGCGAGTTATTCCTATGTGGATGCGAAGTTTGATAGTGAAATAGCAGCACAAGGTAAAGCAGCCGCTGTTAGCAAAGGTAATAAAATTCCGGGAGTTGCTCAAAACCAGTTTTATTTAGGATTTCAATGGCAACCTAAGCAAGGATGGCAGGGGGGGATGGATATCCGCTATATGGATAAAATATATGTTAATGACAGTAACAGTGATTATGCACCTGCTTATGCTCTTGCTTCAGCGAATATCGGTTATGAATGGGTTCATCGTGGCTGGACAGTAAGCAGCTATGCACGTATAGATAATATATTTAATCGCCGTTATGCTGGATCTGTGATAGTCAATGATAGTAATGAGCGATATTTTGAACCATCACCTAAACGTACATTCAGTACCGGAATTAATATTCGTAAAATGTTCTGATTGAAAAAAGCACTGATATTTCAGTGCTTTTTAATATTTAAATATAATTGCTAGTTAAATATGTGCAAGTGAGAATTAATCCTGTTGTATACCGGCAATCAGCCAATCCTGCTGACTACCCATAGGTTTAACAAAATGCCATACTTCACTGAATGGTTGCTGTGCACTACCCAGCTCTTCACTCACTAAACCACTAAAACGTACACTGGCAATATACTGACCATTTTCCTGAGTGCTATCTACTAGTTCGGCATTAAGATTACTGAATTCAGCAGTTTCATGATTATTTATAATATCATTACGGATATCTGCGAACATATCTGAAGTAAAGTAACGGCGGATTTCTTCCAGATTTGAGGCATTGTTCATTGACTGAACATGATTAAAACGCTGACGTGCGAAACGCAGAAATGCGTCTGGATTACTTCCGTCTGGCATACCAGATAAATTGTTTGTCATTAAATTATTATTGCTTCCAATATTTTGTCCGAAAATATTGGTACTACTACTGTTGCTATTATTGTTTAATGAAGTGAAATTATTAGGCTTGGTATTTCCGGCATAAGGTATATTTGACTGATTATTCCTTTTAGCGGCAAAACGACGGTAAAGATAAACACCACCAAATACAATAATAAGTAACCATAACCAGCTAAAGCCACTTTTAGGTTCCGGTTGTGATTGTTGCTGTACCTGTGGCTGATCAGAATTGGTAGATTGAGTAGCGGCTGCATTATTACTATCAGTAGCATTCTCACTATAATTACCATCAGGATTTGTCACAGGTGCATTGGTTTGTTGCTGGTTATGATTAGCCATTGCATGACCTGCAAGTGCCCCAATAGCGGCACCAGCTACACCCGCACCAATTACCCGACCGGTATTGCTACCGCGCGGCTGTGTCTGACCAGAATAATTGTTCTGATTATCAGAGCGATAATCGTTACGTCCGGAGTTAGAGTAAGAACGTGACATACCTGCATTATTGCCACCGCCAAGTCGGCTGGAAGAAGAGTTTGCATAGCTGCCGCGATTGGATTGGTAGGATGAGCCAGAATAAGAGCTGGAGTAACTTGAGCGGGACATTCCACGGTTACCGCCACCGCCAACTCGTTTGGCTTCAGCCAGTGGACTCAGCGTCAGGCTGAGAATAACTGCAGAAGCAATATAACGTAATTTTCTATTTTCCATCACTTGGATACTTTCTTATCTATAATATTAAAACTAACTTTACCGTACATAGCGCTGAAAAATAAGATTTCAAGCAAAGAAATAGTTATTATTTAATCTCTTTTACGGTTTTATGGTTGCTTTTGCAAATAAAAGACAGCATTGTAGCGCATGAAAGAATGATAGTCATATTGGGTTATCAAAATATTTATCATTAAATCATAGTATGAGTTCAGAAGAAGATTAATAAAATAGTGATAATTTATCAGAACTAATATTTTGTTTGTATTTATCAAAATACAAAATAGCTTCTTCTATCGATAGAAATGACTGATAAAAATTGCAGATAAAAAGAACCCTCTGTGCCAAGGGGAGAAGCAGCAGAGGGCCAAAATAATGTTTCGACAAGAGAATACTGAAAAACCATTTTAAATCTTTAATTTATACGCTTGTAGCTGCGTATGAACATCATCTTAATGACTTAGACTGTTTTTTGCAGCGAAAGTTCTTGTAGTTTTGTTATATTTTGTAATTTTTCTTCTTTTGAAATCCCGGCAGGGTAATGTTGTAATGATAAGCGAGTAAACGGCTTAGTACACCACCAATAAACAGCAAATTAATACTTAATGGTGTAACCATTTCCCAGTGATCCAGCAGGCACAGAAGTAAGCCAAGTAAAATAGCAATGGTACCGTAAATATCACTACGTAAAATAATGGGTACTTCGTTTACCAGTATGTCGCGCAGTATCCCACCGCCTACAGCTGTTACAAATGCCAGTGTAATTACACCAAACCAGTTTAATTCAAGATCCAGACCAACTTGCGCACCAGTCAGACTGAATGCTGCCAGCCCAAGAGCATCAGCAACAACAAACCATACTGCAAGTACACGATGACGATGATATTGTAAATGGCACACCCATGATATTACTAATGTAATAAAAATAGTCCACAATGCTGTATTACTTTTAAAAATCATAGGAATATGACCGACCAATGCATCACGCATCATGCCGCCGCCTACCGCAGTAAGTAAAGCTACAATGACAACCCCGAGAATATCAAGTCTTTTGCGAAAACCAACCAGATAACCTGATACGGCAAAAGCGACTGTTCCGATAATATTGATTAGTTGGAAAATAATATCTGTATTAAGCATGTTACATTAAGCCGGACTCAGGTTGAAAAAAACGCCATCCGCCAGCAGGTAAATCTTCAGTCTGCCATAGTCCGAAAGCACTGCGATGCAAGGCAGTAACACGATTGCCGGCTGCAGCTATCATCCGTTTTACCTGGTGGTATTTACCTGAAGTAATGGTAAGCTGTAAGGTATGCGGATCAATTAACTCAGCGGCCTGTGCAGTTACCGTTTCGTTATCATCGTGTAACAAGACCCCGTTTTTTAAAATAATACATAGTTTTTCGTCTGCAGCATGCTTCAAACTAACACGATAAATTTTTGGAAGTTTATGTTTTGGTGACGTGCAACGGTGATTAAACTGACCATCGTTAGTCAGGATTAATACGCCGGTTGTATCTGCATCCAACCTGCCTACAGCCTGCATCTCCAGATGACGCAATGGCTCTGGTAATAAACTAAAAACACTCGGGTAAAATTGTGGTTTATGCGAAGTTTCATAATCAGCGGGTTTATTGAGCAGAATATAAAAATAAGGAAGGGGTACTGGAATCAGACTCACGTCATCAATATATAAACTGCTTACCGCTTTCGGGTCGATATCCATTTGAGCATGATTGCAGAGCGTATCATTAATTCGTACGGCATCGTCGTCAATTAATGCCTGACATTGCTTGCGACTGCCCAAACCTTGTGCTTGCAGGTATTTCAATAATTGCATAACTAAATAAACCTTAATGGCCGGCTATTCCGATAAGTTAAAAAAACAATAAAGTATCCAGTAAAAAAACCGGAATAAGCAGAGTAACAGACCAACCCATGTAGCCAAAAAAGCTTGGCATAGTAATTCGGTGTTGCTCGGCAATAGATTTAACCATGAGATTAGGAGCATTACCAATATAACTGAGCGCTCCCATGAATACTGAACCCATAGAAACCGCCATTAATGTAGAAGGTAAATGTTGCATTAGTAAAGCAGCATCACCTCCAGCAAGATTGAAAAACACCAGATAGGTAGGCGCATTATCCAGAAAGCCGGATAATAAACCACTTAGCCAGAAATAGAGAGTATTTACTGGTTCTCCCTTTTGCTCAATTAAATTTATCAGTATTCGGAAACTTCCATCCTGTCCGAGTTGTAATATAGCCATTACAGGAGCAATAGTTATGAAAATTCCGATAAATAATTTACCTACTTCAACCATAGGTGCCCAGTTAAAGTCATTTTGTCTGCGTAATTTCAATGGTGTTAATTTTAGCGAGCATAAAGTAATGATGAGCAGTAAACCATCACGTATCCATGCAACTAAACTGGTTTCAATTCCGTAAATATTCCATACCGGTAAATTTTTACATAATCCAGAAACCAATATTACTCCAGTAACTGCAAATAATAACAATAAGTTGGCTTTACCCTGAATAGACCATGAAGAAATACTGTTCTGAACTTTATCATTAGTAATAATTTCACGTTGCCATAAATAGTAATCAATACAAAAGAAAATAAATAGTAAAATCAGAGTATTGATAATTACGGGCAAAAGCATGTGAACGAATGTCCACTGAAAACCAACACCTTTCAGAAAACCCAGAAATAATGGCGGGTCTCCAAGCGGGGTTAATCCGCCACCGATGTTGGCCACTAGAAAAATAAAAAATACTACAAGATGAGTTCGATGGCGTCGCTGTGCATTGGCCCGCAATAAAGGGCGGATAAATAGCATGGCAGCACCAGTTGTACCCATGATTCCGGCCAGAAGTGTACCTACTGCCAGAATCAGTACATTGAGTTTTACACTGCCATTACCATTATGCTGAATAAGAATACCACCGGAAAGTGTATATAAAGCCAGTAGTAAAAGCATAAATGGAATATATTCCTGTAACAATGCATGTATGGTAATAGATAAACCAGCTGAAACATTATAGTAGCAGCTCAGAGGTATCAGAAATGCAGCACACCATACACCGATAATTTTTCCACTATGACTATGCCATGTTTTAGGTATCAATATCGGACACAAAGCTATAGACAAAAGCAAACCAATAAAAGGAAAGCACCACCATAAACTCAATTCATGGGCAGGTAAGCCGGCAGCCAGTACAGGAAATGGTAATAAACTAACGATAAATAAAAATATTAATTGCAGTATTCGATTGCCTTGCTTTAATAAAGAAAAGGCAAACTGTTCAACAGAAGGGTTAACTGGCGTCATTCTTGATAGTTTACTATTTAAGCAAATAGAGATTTTAACAATAATTTCGTATGGTGTTAAAAAGTAAACTCGATAAAAAGTGAGCTATTAATAAAAGATTTAGCATGATAGTTCAGAGGAAAGATTCGAATTTTACAGTTTGATATGAAGTTTAAGATTAATTTATTTTGATTTTTGCAACGGGTATTCGATTGCTAATTTTGTCCAGCCTTCCATTCCCATTTCCCGTAACAATGCTTTGTTACGTTCATATATGGTTGCAGCATCAGGAAATGCCGCAATCGCTTGATCAATACTACTTTCACGTATCAAGTGTAAAATAGGATAGGGACTGCGATTAGTATAGTTACTGATATCATCCTTAGGTTCATCAGCAAACTGAAATTCAGGATGAAAAGGGGCTATTTGT
This sequence comes from Snodgrassella sp. ESL0304, assembly GCF_013344995.1. Classification (NCBI taxonomy): domain Bacteria; kingdom Pseudomonadati; phylum Pseudomonadota; class Betaproteobacteria; order Neisseriales; family Neisseriaceae; genus Snodgrassella; species Snodgrassella sp. ESL0304. The sequence goes on along the minus strand of NZ_JAAEDR010000014.1, from coordinate 26,126 downwards.
ATGATGCCATTTGCTCCAATCTCCTGAAGTACATCTTCTGCTAAAGTTACAGCATCCAGAAACGTCTCAAAATCTGTAAATAATGAAGGTTCGACAATTAAAGTGGTTTCTGTTTCGTGTGCCGGCGTTTGTAACAACAACTGAATTTCCTGCTCTATGAATTCCAGAAATGCATCAACATGTCTGGCATGGCTTATGCTAAACCGCAATCTTTTTAAATTGTAAGGTTTTCTGGCAAAAGGGCAAAGATTAAGTCCGATTACTGCCTGTTCCAGCCAGTGGCGGCAAATAGCAATAATTTCTTCATCCTGATTATAAATGACAGACATATGTATTTATCTATGTAGATAACAGACGCTCAAGCGTAGCATGAATTCTTAAATAATTAAAACATTCTTTACTATTAGTTTATTAAAACTAATTTTGAGTTTTTTAGCCTACATTTAAATGTTCCAGCGGTAACGAAGTAGTTGTTTTAATCTCTTTCAGTACAAAGCTGGATTTGGCATCTTCCACTCCCGGAGTTGCCAGTAAAGTTTCCAGTACGAAGTGCGAAAAAGCATTCATATCTGAGAAAAAAGCCTGAAGAATGTAATCAGACTCCCCAGTGAGTGCAAAACAATTAAGCACCTGAGGCCAGCTTTGAACAGCAAGAGTAAACTCATCACGGGACTGTTTACTTTTATTAACTCTAACCCGAATAAATGCCTGCAAACCCAGTTCTACATGATAAGGGTCCAGAAGAGCTGCATAACGGCGAATAATCCCCGATTCTTCAAGCTGCTTTAACCGGCGCAGACATGGCGATGGTGATAAAGCTACTCGCTCGGATAGCTCAACATTAGTAAGACGACCATTATCTTGTAAAACTTGCAGGATTTTCAAATCGGTTTTATCTAAAAAACTTATTGCCATGATACAAGTATCCTGAGGATTATTGTCGCAGCGATGAAACAGGCGGCGATAATAAATTAAAGTTAAAGTTTATACAATTTATAAGATTGCACTTAATTACACAAATTTATTTTATTTTGACATTAATTTAAAATTAATACTAGTTATTCCAAATGCTTTTTAAATATCTAATCCCCTTATTACTATAAAAAATGTTGATACTATTCTACTTTCTTGAAATATATTATTCAGTTTAAAGTTGTAATATCTGTATATTATTGCTAATTGAAGTTTACACGGATAATAACCATTAAATGCAATAAATAAAATGATATTGTTTAATTTGTTGATTAGTATAAATATTTTTATATAGGTAATATTTATTCATATTTTTGTAAGCGTATAAACTCAATTTATTAACGGTTTATTTTTTAAGAAATTAATAATTAATAATAACTATATAAAGAATAAAGTGATATTATCCAGAAGTTTAAATTACTGCAAATCTGAAAAGCTATAATTACACTGAGAGGTATAATAAATAAAATACATAATATAACAAATTTTAAAATATTTTGTTTAACCATTATTTGAAATAATCAGATTAATTATTATATGTTATTCAGATAATTCTAATAAATAGTTTGCATTATAATGAGTAAACCACTTACACCTTCAATCACTCCAAAACTGAATCTGGCCTTAATTATAACAGTGCTGATTACCGGTGCTCTGGCTTTTATTCAGGTTTACGCTATTCAGTCAGTGTTACCTGTATTGATGCAGGAGTTCCATGCCAGTGCTGCTGCAATAGGTTCAACTGTAGGAGCGACAATTTTGGCTGTCGCATTAACGTCTCCGTTTTTAGGAATGATTTCAGATGCTTTCGGACGCAAAGCTTTTATTGTAGGTTCGGTTTTTTTTATTGCTATTCCTACTTTAGCATTGTCTTTTGTGCACAGTATCAATTGGCTATGGTGGTTGCGCTTTGCTCAGGGTGTTGCAGTACCCGGCATAACTGTCGTTTTACTGGCTTATTTAGGTGAAGAATTTTCTGGTAATACACGTATCAAACTGATGAGCTTTTATGTTTCTGGTACGGTATTGGGTGGTTTCCTTGGCCGGTTTCTGATGGGATACCTCACAGACTTTATGGGCTGGCGTCATGCTTTCTTAATAATGGGTATTATCAGTATATCTGGAGCGGTTCTGGTATGGAAAAATCTTCCTGCATCGCAAAAATTCGAGGCTAAACCACAGATTTCAACAGCATTAATAACCTTATGGCATCATTTACATAACCGGTATATTCTTGCAGCTTGTGCATTGGGTTTTTGTGTTCTGTTTTCTCTGGTTGGTTGTTTTACCTATATCAATTTGTATCTTGATCAGCCGCCATATAATCTAAGCAGTTCACAATTAGCTAATATTTTTGCCGTATATCTGATTGGTATGATTATTACTCCATTATCAGCTCGGTTAATTGTCAAATTTGGTACCAATCTAACTGTATTAATAGCTATGAGTTTATCCATTTTTGGTGTGCTGATAACCCTGATGCATCCGTTATGGGTTATTGTACTGGCACTGGCTATTATGAGTAGCGGTATTTTTATTACTCAATCGTCTACTATTACCTATATCTCTGCCAATGTAACAGAAGGCCGTTCACTGGCTTCCGGTCTGTATTACATGTGCTATTATGCAGGCGGTTTTGCCGGCTCATTATTATGTGGTCATGCCTTTGAGAGTGGAGGGTGGTTTATGACTGCTGTTGTATTAATTAGTGTACAGTTGCTGGCAATGCTGATTGGTGGTGTATTGATGCGAAAAAAAGCATAAACAGAAACATTGAAACCATATAAAGCACCATTTTTATAATGGTGTTTTATTTTGTATATTTTTCGATTTAGTAATTGTATCTGTCGAAATAAATTTTATCAATTTATAAACTATTAAGTAAAAGAGTAATATTTATTTCATTATCAGGCTGAAGAAGTTGGAGTAGAACTTTAGTGCTTGAAAAAAGAATTACATATTAGCTTAGCAAGAATTTTATTTAATCTGACTGGTAAATAAGATTTATGTTTCTATATGGATAAATTACGTTAGAATTTGACTGTCTTGATTAAGAGTACTGCTTATGCAGCCATTATCACATTATCCGTTTATTATTATCGGTGCAGGCCCTGTTGGCATGCTTACTGCTTTGTTGTTAAAACAGCAGAATCAATCGGTTTTATTACTGGAGGCCAGAGCTGCTGACAGTAATCTGAATGATCAGCGTACTCTTGCTTTGTCATATCATAGTATCCAGACTTTCCGGCAGGCCGGAGTATATCTGCCTGATGAAATGTTGACTTTTATCCGGCAGGTACATGTTTCACGGCAGCATCATTTTGGTCGTGTACTAATGTCAGCACAGGATATAGGATTACCTTATCTTGGAGCGACGATTGATTATGTCAGATTATTACAGGCTTGTGAAACAGCATTACAAAAAAACAATATATCTGTGCAATGGCAAACAACTGTTGAACAGGTACAAAGTACAACTCATTGGGCTTCAGCACAGTGTTTTTATCAGCAACGAAGGCATAACTTAACTGCACAATGGCTGATTCTGGCAGAAGGAGGTGAACTGGCTGCCGGTTTGCCGAATATAAAAGTACACACCCATGATTACCGGCAGCTGGCTTTAGTTAATACTCTAAAGTTCGAGGCAGGCAATCATGCTATTGCCTATGAACGTTTTACTGAAAATGGACCGCTTGCTTTATTACCTTATAGAAATGATTTTCGACTGGTCTGGACATGTACTCATGAAGAAGCATTGCAACGAGAGCTGTGGAATGTGGCAGAATTTAATCAGCAGTTACAGTCTGTAATGGGAGATCGCTTAGGTCATTTAGAGCAAATGGGAACGCCGGCAACTTTTCCATTGAAATTACGTCAGCTTAACCAGGTATATAGCCAGAGAGTAATTTGCATTGGAAATGCTGCCCAAACCATGCATCCAGTTGCTGCACAAGGATTGAATCTCGGTGTTCGTGATGCCGAAATGTTAAGTGCAACATTTGGTAAGACAGATAAAATTTCTCTTAATGATAGTTCTTTAGCCGGAAAATATGCACGAATACGTGCTTATGATGCTCGTGCAGTTGTAGGCTTTACGCATATTCTGGTACAACTGTTTGATCATGCTCACAGCGGGCTGGCATATGGACAAAGTATGGGTATGAGTATTTTGGGATCAGTGCCTGTTTTGAAGCATAAGTTTACCAGGCAGCTGGTTTTTGGAGTAACTCCGCATCCCGATATCTAGAATAAATACTATTGTTTAAACGATATGGAAAGCAAAATGAGCATAAACACACAATATGATTTTGATGTCATTATTCTAGGTGGAGGGTTGGTTGGTGCAACTTTAGCTTTAGCTTTACATCAGCAAGGTAAAAAAATTCTTATCATTGAAAAAAAGCCACCTCAAACAGATTTGCTCAGTCTCTCTCAGTCTTGGGATGCCCGTATTTATGCCATTAGTCCGACTAATCAGCAATTTTTCAATAGATTAGGCGTTTGGCCGGAAGAAAGAGTACAAAAAGTAAGCCATATGGAGGTTTATGGTGACGGTAATGGATGTATTAGTTTTGACGCCTCCAGTATAAATGTACCTTGTTTAAATTCAATGGTTGAAAACCGCTATTTGCTGGCAAAATTGTGGCTAGCATTGGAGGAAGAGGGGGTAGCAATAGTCAGTAGTTGTCCTCAATCGGTGATTACCGATGTATGGTCGGCAAAGATAACTCTGGAAAATGGTCAAACTTATTGCAGTCAGCTAGTGGTTGGTGCAGATGGAGCTAATTCTTGGTTGCGTGAGCAGGTTGGCATTGAAGTAAACGCTTCTCCATATCGGCAACAAGGTATTGTTGCTAATTTCAACACGGAAAAACCACATAATGGATGTGCTTATCAGTGGTTTCGTGGTAGTGATATTCTTGCTTATTTGCCTTTGCCGCAGCAGCAGATTTCTATCGTATGGTCGACATCTGACCCAGAAAGTTTGACGAAGCTGGATAAAGAAAGTTTTGCACGGGAAGTTGCTTTGGCAGGTAATCAAAAGTTAGGTGAACTAACACTAACCACTCCTGTGTTCAACTTTGACCTGATAATGCGACAGCCTAAAAAAATTGTCAGCCAAAGAATTGCTCTGATTGGGGATGCAGCTCATACTATTCATCCATTGGCCGGACAAGGCGTAAATCTGGGTTTTGCAGATGTGCAATGTCTCAGTAACTTACTGACAAATGCCAGTGATTCGGGTATATGGTCTATTCTCAGGCAGTATCAGCGATCAAGATTATTAGCAGTAAGGCTGATGCAATATAGTTGTGATGGTTTATTCAAATTATTTGCCAATGACTATTTTCCTGCCATTGGCTGGGTTCGTAATAAAGGATTGAATCTGGTGAATTATTCAGGCTTAATTAAAAAAAGAATGATTCGGGAAGCAATGGGTTTATGATTTAATAATAAAGATTTGTTGCTAAAGATAGAGTAATAATGACTGGATTAAGCAATAATGAAATTATTTTTATATTCTCAATTTATATTTCAATTTATAGCTAATCATAATTGAGAATATAGATTTGTATGAAAAATTTTGCTTTATACAATAGTAGTATTGAATAAAACATTTATCTAACATTGGAATTTCGCTAATTTTATTGTTACCAACATAAATTAGATAAATTTGCTGGCTTTTTATCTCTGTAGTTCTTTATCAGTTTTGCTATTGGCTGCGTATGCCTGAGGGATTAGCTACTTCGAATTCAGTGCCTGTTTTAGAGTTCTATACGCTTCACCCAGCTTTAAATTCATGTTTTTTAAATGCATGGTTATTAAAAATAATAAGTATAGTTTGATTACTGCTTTTCTAAATTTTATAAAATATGTTAGAGCATGTTCTTTATGTATAGGAATATATGTAAGAGGTAGAAAATCATCAATAGAATTTCAGGTATCAATTTAATGTTTGTATGTCACAGAGCAGTTGAAGAAGCAAAATATACAAGTGTGTATTTCTTGAAATATAAATGTAAAGAATCCAGATACATCTAAGTATATCTGGATTCAATAAATGGTGCCCGGAGCCGGAATCGAACCGGCACGGCCGTTTTAAGAGCCGACGGATTTTAAGTCCGTTGTGTCTACCAATTTCACCACCCGGGCAGGTAGTTTTTAATGCACTTTTGTGCATATTTGTGTGCTGTATGGAGGCGGGGGCACGGATTTAAACCGGCCTGCACAGCTTTGCACACTGTGGCATAGTCACTCTGCCACCCCGCCATGAAACTCTAATATAATCTGGAGGCGGGAGTCGGAATCGAACCGGCGTACACGGATTTGCAGTCCGCTGCATGACCACTCTGCCATCCCGCCTTATATATTTACTCAATCGGGTAGAGCAACTAATACATCAAACTTGGAGCGGGAAACGAGTCTCGAACTCGCGACCTCAACCTTGGCAAGGTTGCGCTCTACCAACTGAGCTATTCCCGCAAATTCACTTTATACATGTGAGCATGTTTTTTGGAGCGGGAAACGAGTCTCGAACTCGCGACCTCAACCTTGGCAAGGTTGCGCTCTACCAACTGAGCTATTCCCGCAAATTCACTTTATACATGTGAGCATGTTTTTTTGGAGCGGGAAACGAGTCTCGAACTCGCGACCTCAACCTTGGCAAGGTTGCGCTCTACCAACTGAGCTATTCCCGCGTTGTTCATTCGTACTGAATGAAGAAGCAACATTATATCGATGAAAAAAAATGTGTCAAGATTATTAATACATCTGATGAAGTATTTTTTGCTTTCACTATGATTTTTTAGGATTTAAATTCTTTCGTTGCCATCTTTAAATAATACAGCATTGACCAGATAGTAAGGATACAGGCTATTAGCATAAGAATATTTCCAAATATCCATAACAAATTGGGTTCTGCTAATGGTGGGGAAGTGAGTAGTAAAAGAAAAATAGCTGCCATTTGTGCCGCGGTTTTAAATTTTCCCAATTTGGCTACGGCAACACTATTTCGTTTGCCAAGCTGAGCCATCCATTCCCGTAAAGCAGAAATGGTAATTTCACGACCGATGATAATCATGGCAAATATGGCATAGGTGCGGCCGGTTGCTACAAGTAATATCAGAGCAACAGCTACCATTAGTTTATCCGCAACCGGGTCAAGAAAAGCACCAAAATTAGATGTTTGTTTCCAACGACGTGCCAGATAACCATCAAACCAGTCAGTTATTGCAGCTACGGCAAAAAAGCCTGCTGCAAGCCAGTTAATGATCTGGCGATCACTAATCCAGTCTGCTGGCAAATAAAATAATAAAGTAAATATTGGAATGATAAGGATACGCAACCAAGTGAGCAATATCGGAAAATTCCATGGCATAACGGGGTGTCCCTGACAAGTTATGATTTGGTTGCTTATATGATACCGCTTTGAGCGCTTTAAGGTGATTTTTTATTATTGATTGATGAATGTATCTCTGGATAAATTGTTGTGATAATTTTATATTTTTATTTAAATATTTAATTATTAATTATGTTTTGATAGTAATTCATACTATTGGAAACTACAGCATCGGACAGCAAAGATAGTTTATATATCCTGTCCGATGCTGAGGAAGTTACTTCACCATGTCTTTATAGGCAGCATAGCCGGCAGCATCCATCTCTTCATAGGGAATGAATCGTAAACTTGCTCCGTTGATGCAATAACGTAATCCACCACGATCTTGCGGACCATCTTTAAATACATGTCCTAAATGTGAGTCTGCATGCTGACTACGCACTTCAGTTCGCTGCATGCCATGACTGTTATCTTCATGTTTACTCACTGCTTCGGATTGTATTGGCTGACTGAATGCCGGCCAGCCGCAACCGGAATTAAATTTATCCCGTGAGCTGAAAAGTGGCTCTCCACTGACAATATCTACATAAATCCCAGGGACAAACAGTTCATCATACGGATGACTATACGGACGCTCAGTGCCTGCATTCTGAGTAATTTGATAAGCTTCTTGACTCAGTTGCTGGTGTAAAGTGGCTGCATCAGGTTTGTGGAAAGCATTTGCATCATATAATGTTGTGGAAGTCTGCGATGGTGGCAATTCAGGCAGAGGCTCTCGGGCTTTTCGTAAATCAATATGACAGTAGCCTTGTGGATTTTTGTCCAGATAATCCTGATGATATTCTTCAGCGGGAAAAAATTGTTGTAAAGGCAAGTCTTCTACTACGATAGGTGCAGTATAACGCCCTTGTTCAGCTTTAATCATTGCCTGAATGACATCATGGTCAGCCGGATCTGTATAGTAAATACCGCTGCGGTACTGGGTGCCTGTATCGTGTGCCTGACGATTTAGGGTAGTAGGGTCTACAATCCGGAAAAAATGCCGCAGGATATCAGTTAAAGAGATGATATCTGCATCATATTTAACCTTTATCGTTTCAGCATGGCCTGTGTCCTGATTGCATACTTCTTCATAGCTTGGATTATCAGTATGACCGTTGGCATATCCGGCCTCGGTTTCAATCACGCCATTTAAACGCTTAAAATAGCCTTCCATACCCCAGAAGCAGCCGCCAGCTAAATAAATAGTTTTTAGATTCATGATGTTATTCCATATATTTGTGTGGTTTATTTGTACATGCTAACACCAGCATGTGTTGAATAAAAGATGTTGTTTTGCTTAATTATGTTTAAGTGATATAAAATCTCTGACTTATTTTGATAAATTGATGCATTGTCATATTGGTTAAAGATCATATGAGTATTATTACTTATTTACGTCCTGCGAGACCGGAAGACTGTGAAGATATTTATAATGCTCATCGCTATGCTGTTCAGTATACCTGTGCACGTAAATATGATGAAACAGTATTGAAAGCATGGTTGTCATTATTAAATATACAAAGCTATTTGCATACGCTGGCAGATGCTAATAAAGCTTTATGGGTGGTTGATTATAAAGGCCATATACAAGGCTTTTTTCAGATGGATTTAGTAGAAGCTCAACTGGATGCTTTATATATCCATCCTTTCGTACATAATCAGGGTTTGGGAACTGCTTTGTTGCAGCGTGCTGAAGATGTTGCCAGTCGTGCAGGGCTGGGTATGCTGAAGCTCTATGCATCGCTTAATTCCGTAAAATTTTATGAAATTAATGGTTATACTTCACTAGGTGAATGTGCATTGCCACTCAATCGTGAAGTTACCGTTAACTGCTTACTGATGCGCAAATATTTAATTGAGTGATGTGCTATAAACAATTTTGTCCAAATTTAATACTTAATACAGAAAATGAAAATTTAAAATTAATGGTTTGAATAATTATTAAATTTATTTTTATAAATTGTTTGTTTAACTAAATTGTTGATAGTAAATTTCTATTTCTCTTTTTTTGAGTGTGTTGGATTATCCAATAATTATAATGTGCCTATTTTTTAATCAATAAAAAATAATTAATATAAATCAATATTATATTGTAGTTATCCCCATATTTTACCTAAAGTTTTGCGCTGAATTTTGTGTACAGGTAGATAAGTTATCTATAATTGATTAAATCATTTGAATTTACAGAACAAAGAAGCTTGCCAGCAGTGGTACTGCCTGCCACAATAGCTATTCAGTTTAATATTTATTTTGTATTTATATGAAATGTCCTTTTTGCCAGCATAACAATACACAGGTAATTGATACACGTCTGAGCGAGGGTAATAATAGTATTCGCCGACGTCGTCGCTGTCTGGCTTGTGATTGTCGGTTTAGTACGTTCGAAGTAGTTGAAATGCGGATGCCATTGATTATCAAACGTACTGGAGAAAAAGTTTTGTTTGATCCGGCTAAGTTGTATACCAGTATCAGCAGGGCATTACATAAACGGCCAATGGATAGGGAAAGTATTGAAAATGCAGTGGCAGAAATAGAAACTAATCTTTATCACATGGGGGTTAAGGAAGTTCCCAGTCAGATGATTGGAGATATGGTCTTGAGTTTACTGGCTAAGCTGGATGAAGTTGCTTATGTGCGCTTTGCTTCTGTCTATAAAAGTTTTCACGATGTTTCGGAATTTACTCAATTAATTGCTACTTTAAAAAATACCAATTAGTTATATCAGCCCTTGAGAAGAGTATTGTTTTGTTCGCTGCATTCGGCGCTAATTCTTGTTATACTTTGTAACTATTATGCCTTGTCATGAAAGCTTAAATATATCATGTTGAAATCTCGTATAGGGTTGTGTGCAATACTTTTTTTATTGGGCTTATCTGCTTGCACGAAACAGGATACTTCTGTAACTATGGATGCAAGTGATACTCAGACTGCCAGCAGTAGCGCAGCATCTGCTGATGAACCTGCTGTTTCTGCTACTCAGACTCTGACCAGTAAAGACAGTAAACTCAGTATAGTAGTAGACGGAGATTTTGCTGATGTACTGGATAGTGCAACAGACTGGGTAGATCCGGCACAATTAAATAATCTAACTTTATTACAGCATGATGACGGTAGTAATATCACTTTGGCAGTAAATAACTTAGGTACATTAAAAATTAAACCAGATGAATATTTTAAAAATCTGGCTGACAGTCTCGAACATAATAGTAGTATTAGTAATATCAAAGTAGGTGCCGCTACTGTAAACCGTATGAATTATCGTTTCAGTCATCAGCAAAATGGTACGTTGCTAAATGAAAGCTGTGTTGCACTGATTGTGGATAATAATCTTTATTCAGTATGCGCCAGCAGTGAAAGTGCCGACTATAATGCACTTGCTGGTACTTTAAAAACCATAAATGTACAGTATAATTAAAAAATGAGCTTTTCTGAGCTTGATGCGAAATTTATGCAAACCGCCCTTGAGCTAGCCTGGCAAGGGCGGTTTTCTACCAGTCCTAACCCGCGAGTAGGCTGTGTTATTACTCATGGCGAACAAATTGTGGGTCAGGGATTTCATGTCTGTGCAGGACAGCCTCATGCAGAAATTCACGCATTACATCAGGCCGGATATCTGGCAAAGGCTGCTACTGCCTATGTAACCTTGGAACCGTGCAGTCATACAGGTCGGACAGGACCATGTGCTCAGGCATTGATTGATGCTCATATTAAGCGTGTTGTTGTTGCTATGAGCGATCCAAATCCATTGGTAAAAGGTAATGGGTTACACATGCTGCAAAAGGCAGGAATTCAAGTTGACAGTGGTTTGTTTGCACAACAGGCGCGTGAACTGAATTCTGGTTTTTTATCCAGACAGGAAAGAAATAAACCTTATATCAGATTGAAGATAGCAGCTAGTCTGGATAGTAAGACAGCTCTAAGTAATGGTTTAAGCCAGTGGATTACTGGAGAGGCAGCGCGTGATGATGTGCAGACATTACGTGCTGAAAGTTGTGCCATATTAACTGGTGTTAATACTATACTGGCAGATGATCCTCTGTTAAATGTACGTCGTTTTTCGACATTAAGACAACCATTGCGCATTATTCTGGATAGCCGCTTACGTCTTACACCTGAGTATCAGATAATTCAGGACACTAAAAGTCCTACACTGATCATTACTACTGTCACAGACAGCGCTAAAAAAGCCATTTTTGTATCTTATCCGCATGTTTCTATTCTTACTGTACCTGCAAATTTGCGAGGACAGATTGATTTACAAAAACTTTGGGTGATTCTGGCTAAACGTGATATTGGTTCGATATTGGTGGAAGCAGGTTCTATATTGAATTCAGCATTGCTGACAGCTGATGCAGTTGATGAAATCATTTACTATCAGGCTCCCAAAATACTCGGAGCTAATGCGCGCAATGCTATTGAAATATCAGAAAATCCAAATGCTTTAACAGAGCGGAAATGGCAGACTGTTGATGTAAAAGTTTTAGGTCAGGATTGTCGCTGGTTATTGCGTCATCGTGAAAGTGCCAAATGGTTAGCGGGTAAAACTGCTTCAGAAGCATAGTTAGCTGCATATCAAATCAATTCTTCTGAGTAAAAATTTTTTGGTGCTGAAAATAAACTTTCAATATGTAACAATAAGCTTATTTTATGTAAGCATAATTTTTAAGCGTGATTTAGCGTTATTGTTGTAAATATATTCATTTTTCTATTGGCAATTTAAAATAAAAGGTTTCGCCATGCGTATTTTATTAACAGGTTCAAAAGGTCAGGTAGGTAGTTGTTTAAGAGACAGATTACCGGAAAGCTGGGAGCTGATTGCCAGTGATTCTCAGACTCTGAATATTACTGATGCACATAATGTGCTTAATATGGTGAAAACTTTTGAACCGGATGTGATTATTAATGCGGCAGGGTATACCAAAGTTGATGCTGCGGAAGCAGATATAGACAGAGCTTTTGCTGTAAATGCAACAGGAACACTGAATCTGGCTCAGGCTGCGCATTCCATTGGTGCACGTCTGATTCATATATCGACTGAACAGGTATTTGATGGCCATCATCATGTCATTCTCACGGAAAATATGGCACCTAACCCTTTGAATGTATACGGGCATAGTAAACTGGCGGGTGAACTGCTGGCTTTAAATGCTCATGTAGATGCTGTGGTTATTCGTACTTCATGGGTTTATAGTGAATACGGACATAATTTTGTAAAAATTATGTTACAAAAAGGATTGGAAACACCCAATATACGGGTTGTTGGTGATCAGATTGGTTGTCCTACCTATGCCGGTGACTTGGCTGAAGCCATTATACGCCTTGCAGCATTACCTCATTCTCCGCGCGGTTTATTACATTTTGCGGGAAGTCAGCAGATGAGTTGGGCAGAATTTGCTCAGCGTATATTTACTGAAGCGGCAAAAATTGACGAAAGGTATAATCAGGTTAAGGTAGAGCGTATTGCCACAGCTGATTACCAGTCAGCTGCCAGAAGACCTGAGTTTGGTATTCTGGATAGCCGTACCTTGCAAAATATGCTTCCGCAACCGGTTACTGATACACCTTTAGCTCATATTGTTGAAAAATTGATGAGATAAAAATTATAGAAAGAAAGCGGGTTAACTGATAACCCGCTTTTTTGATAACTGCTAGTTTTAGTTTTGCGTCCTCATATCGAAATGCTCAACTTTAAATCCGGCGCTCCGATAAGTGCGAAAACGTTGACGTGCAGCTGCGATTTCATCCAGATCATTACTTACCAGTTCTAATACGCGTTCTGGTTTCCGTGGGGCATTACACCAGTATGCATCTGCAAGATTAATAACAACATAATCTTTTTCTATTACTGGTAAATCTTCACCATAAGCCAGTAATACTGCCTGAATTGGTTGAACATGTTGTGGTGACCAGATTTCATGTGGAATAAAACTTGCAGGTTGAAATGACCATAAAGCATGATCCAGTTGATTAACACGGCTTACATCATCACACCAAATCAAAATATTTGAACCACTTTTAAATACTTTTTGCGTCAGCCGGCATGTAAATGAAACGGGGTCAGTAATGTGAGTATAAAAAGTAGTTGTGGCCATATCTTTTTTCTCAGGATTGCTGAATCAGATACTCAAGCAGAAGTGGAACAGGACGACCTGTCGCACCTTTATTATTGCCGGAATTCCATGCCGTACCGGCAATATCAAGATGTGCCCACGAGTAAGATTCAGTAAAGTATGAGAGAAAGGCAGCAGCCGTAATCGTTCCCGCAGGACGACCGCCAATATTTTGTAAATCAGCAAAGTTGGATTTTAATTGTTCTTTGTATTCCTCAAATAATGGTAGTTGCCATGTTTTATCATTAATACTGTCTGCTGCCTGTAATAACTGATCGATTAATTGCTGATTGTTGCCTAATACACCTTGTGCAACATGTCCTAAAGCGATGATACAGGCACCAGTAAGGGTGGCAACATCGATTACTGCTTTAGGCTGGAAGCGTTCGGCATAGGTAAGTGCATCACATAATATCAGTCTGCCTTCTGCATCAGTGTTTAAAACCTCAATATTTAAACCATTCATAGCCTGAACAATATCGCCTGGTTTAACAGCATTGCCTGAAGGCATATTTTCACAAGTTGGGATTATTGCAACGAGGTTTAATGGTAGTTTGAGTTTTACTGCAGCTGCAAAAGTACCAATAACCGAAGCTGCACCACACATATCAAATTTCATTTCATCCATGGCAGCACCCGGTTTAAGAGAAATACCACCAGAATCAAAAGTAATACCTTTGCCAACCAAAACTACCGGCTTATCTTCGTTATTCGAAGCTCCATGATATTGCAATTCAATAAGATAAGCTCCGGCCGTGCTTCCCTGTGCAACAGACAGTAAAGCATTCATACCCATTTCCTGTATTTCGGTGTCGTTTATGATTCTTACACTGGCACCTAAATCATTGGCAATCTTGGCAGCAGAAGAAGCCAAATAGGCCGGAGTACAGATATTTCCCGGTGCATTGCCTAAATCTTTACAGATATTCATACCATAGATAATAGCTTCGGCCTTGCTAAGGTGGTTATTGACAGGGTGAACAGTCTGATAATTGATTTTTTCAAGTAATACCGGCTTAGAATCTTTTTTGAATTTATCAAAGCAATAGACCGCTTCGCCAACAGCAATTGTAAAAGCCTGTACCCATTTCTGGGCAAGTATTTCCGGCAATTTGCTTAAATCTATATTGAGTGATGATTGCTCTTTGGACCAGCTGGCAGCTTTTGCAGCCAGTTTCTGGATGCTGGCATAATCATCTTTATCGATGTTTACTACAGCTAAAGCCTGTAAAAATTCATCTTTTACTGTGTGTGTCGCAATAAAATCCTTTTGTTGCTGTTGTAATTGAGTTAACAAAGTATTAGCCAGATTTTGTTCTGGTTTGCTTTCTTTGCAATACACAAATAGTAAAGAACTGTTGTTTTGCGGCTGCAATTGTTCCGCATTTATGCTAAATTCCATATTTTCCTATCCTATTTTATAAGGGCATTGTATATATTCTGTACGAATCATGCGTTAAGCAGAACCGGATGCACTTATTGTAACGCAGGCTGCCGCTAAAGTAAGGACAGTCGCAAATGTGTTTAATTATCTTATGATTTATCAACGCCAATTTATTAAAGAATTATCATGGACTGCCGTAGGCATATTCGTGATCTTATTGGTAGTACTGGTAGCTACACAGGCAATTAATCTGCTGGGTCGTGCCGCCAGTGGCCGTGTAGCCATTGATGCAGTGTCTGCGTTAATTGGATTCTGGACAATTGGCCTGACACCTGTACTGCTTATTCTGACAGCTTATATCAGTATCATCACGGTACTTACACGTTATTGGCGTGATAGCGAAATGGTGATATGGCTATCCAGTGGCTTATCATTAAGAAACTGGATTATTCCTTTAATGAAATTCGCTATTCCGTTTGCAGTTTTGGTGGCAATAGTTTCCATGCTCATTCAGCCTTGGGCAGAGTGGCGCAGCCGTGAATTTGCGGAGATACTAAAACAAAAACAGGAAATGTCATTACTGGAACCCGGGGTATTCAAAGAAATTGGCAAAAGCCATCCGCGAGTTTATTTCATTGAAACATTTGACCCTGATAGCGGTCGTGCCAGTAATCTTTTTGTTCGTGAAAAAGAAAAAAATGGCAAGGAAAGTTCGATTTTTGCGAAAAAAGGCGAATTTAAACAGGATGGAGAGAAACGTATTCTTACTCTTGAAGACGGTTTTCGCTACTATGGAAAGCCCGGACAGGCTGATTATCAAAGAGCTTCTTTTGATAAAATGACAATGATTATCAGTGTTAATACAACCGTTATAGATCCAAAACAGAACCGGCATACAATTCCTACTTCTGCATTATTTGCTAGTAACAAACCCATTTACAAAGCAGAACTAATGTGGCGCTTATCATTACCGATTAGTGTTATTGTACTTGCTTTAATGGCTTTACCATTATCCTATTTTAATCCCCGTACCGGACATACATACAATATTCTGATTGCAATTGCAGTATTTTTAATTTATCAAAATGGCCTGACCTTTCTGCGAGATCTGGTAGAAAATGGTCGTATACCTTTCTGGCTAGGCATATTTCCAATGCATCTAATGATGTTTATGCTGTTTCTATTCTTATTACGCTGGCGTGACTTCCCATCAGCTTCTTTTAAAACAGCGTTTACATCATTACTGGGAGGACGGTCCTGATGCGTTTGCTTAATCGTTTTGTCATCAGCCAAATGACTGTTTATACTTTATATGCATTATTGGCACTGGTAAGCTTATACAGTTTTTTCGATATTATGGGTGAAATCAGCCATGTTGGTGACGGACGTTATACTGCCGATAAAATGCTGTATTATGTTCTTATGCTGATTCCGACACATGCTTATGAGCTTATGCCTCTGGCTGTACTGGTTGGTGGTCTGGTTTGCCTTAGTCAAATGGCCAGCAATAGTGAATTTACTGTAATCAGAACATCCGGAATCAGTTTGTCTAACATTATTAGTATGATGCTGCAATTTGGACTATTCTTTGCAGTCATTGCTGCGCTGCTTGGTGAATATATCGTACCTAGAATAGGTCCTTATGCAGAACAGTATCAATTACATGCACGTCAGAACAGCATTAGTGCTGGAGATAGTGGTATATGGTTAAAACAAGGAAAAGATATTGTAAATGTAGCTGAAATGCTTCCAGATGGCAGTTTAACAGATATCAATATTTATCGTCATGATGAAAATTTTCAACTGACTGAAACTTTACATGCTTTCAGTGCTAAAGTGGATGTTCATTCTACTGAAGGTAAAAAATCTAAATGGCATTTGAATCAGGTAGATCAGTCACTATTGGGGAAAAATCAGATATCTGTAAATCATATTGAAAATCTGGATTGGAAAATGTCTGTTAATCACCAGCTTCTCAATATATTGCTGGTAGCACCAGAACAAATGTCAGCTATAGCACTTTCAACTTATATCAAGCATCTGAAGCATAATCATCAACAGACAACACGCTACGAACTTGCCTGGTGGAGAAAGATTGCCTATCCATTGGCGTGTATGGTTATGGCTTTGGTAGCGCTGGCATTTACGCCCCAACAAAACCGGCATGGGAATATGGGTTTGAAACTATTCTATGGAATATGTTTAGGACTATTATTTCATTTTTCCGGAAGACTGTTTGGATTTACCAGTCAGTTATATGGAGTGCCGACTATAATTGCTGCATTTTTGCCTACAATTCTTTTTCTGTGTCTGGCTGTTTATCTGATTCGAAGACAGGAAAAACGTTAATATCCATTTTGTATTTAAACTTTATACGCCTGAACCGTAAAATGTTAAGTGATAGTTACTAATTTCAATAAGAAAATTAAATGGATATTGTTTTTATGGTAAATCTCATTAAATAATTTCTTAATTACTAAGAATAATATTGATGAATTAGTTTCTAAGTGTTATTCAATAAAATTTCAGCAAATAATTGACGGTAAAAAGTTTGGTTATAGTGAGTTTATTTCACATATAAAAATTCTAAGCAAATGAGGAAATTATATTTATATTTACCAGTTTGTAAAAAGTTACCATACCTGAAAATAGCTTTATTGAATTTGAGATTTTTGCTTTATTTATAATCGAAAATAAAAGATTATCGCCTGTAAAGAATTGACTCAACAATTGATAGATAATTTAAATGATTGCGATTTTAATTCAATACATTAAATTTTAGGAAACTCTAAAAATTAAATAATATTTTTATTTAAATAAAAATTGATTTAACATAAAAATGAAAATTCAAATAAAGTAACAAATTTCTCTTAAGTAGCTATCAATTAAATATCAGAGAAATTGATAGCTACTTAATCTAAGGTACTTAATAAGATTAATTATTGAATTGCTTAATACAGCAATTTATGTAATTTTTTTTGTTCTGTGGGTTGAGTCAAAATCCCTGCGCTTTGCAGAAGCTGAATATACGTTGTTATATAACCATACTGTGCTTCGGCTAATTTTTGCTCAGCATCGGCCTTAGCCTGTAAAGCCTGTAATTCATCCAGATTACTGCGTATACCTACTTTACGACCTAATTGGGTAGCTTCTAGTTTTACAGAATTCGCTTTTAATAATTGTTGCTGTGCCTGAATCTGATAAAGATTGCCTAATGTAGTCTGATAAGCCTGATTAACATTAAGTTCAATTTTACGTTCAGTAGCAATTAATAAAAATTTATTTTGTTGCTCTTTTGCAGCTGCTTCTTTAATTTTACTGTGGATTAATCCACCAGTAAATAAAGGCATTGAAAGCTGAACTGTAACAATCCCGCCTTTACTGCGAGTACCATGATCCAAACCATAAAATTGTTGAATCTGATGATTGTCCTGATAACCGCCATTAATTGTTAACTTCGGCCAGTTTTCTGCTTTAGCTGCGATATAAGCTTGTTTAGCATTTTCTAAAGCCAGCTTTTGCTGCTGCCATTCCGGATTATTTGTTTGCGCTGTATTTATCCAATCTGCTTTGCTTGTTTTGCCTAGTAAGTCACCAAAATCTGTATGTCTTAAACGTTTAATTTTCTTCGGATCAAGGCCGGTGATATTAGCCAGATTATTTTGAGCTACCAGCAGATCGGTCATTGCACTAACTTTTTTTGCACGCGCTGCTTCATACCCAGCCTGAGCTTCGTTTGTATCCAAAATGGTGGCTGCACCTTTATTGAATAGAGCTTTGGACTGTCTGATTTGCATTGCATAGGCTTCTTTTTCTTTTTCAATTGAAACTAGTTTATCTTCAATGAGTAAGACCTGAAAATAAGCCTTAGCAACATTAAATAGCAAATCTTCTTTTACATTCTCCAATTGCCAGTCAGCCATATTGGCGGTAATTTTACCTTGCTGGTATTGTGCCCATTTAGTTTTATCAAACAGAGCCTGACTTGCCTGAACATTCCAGCCATGAGTTTGGGTTGTACTGGATAGAGAGGGGGGTTGCTTCTGATAGATATAATTGCCATTTACCTGCGGGAGCAGGGCAGCACGTGTTTGTGCCAGTTGTTCTTTTTGAGCATCGCGTTCACTTTGAGCTGCTGAAAAATCTGCAGAATAGTTTATTGCAGCCTGCCAGGCATCAAATAAATCGAATGCCTGTACAGGAGCAGAAATAACACTGTATCCAATATAAATACAGAAAGTTTTCCAAATAGTAAAAGTATATTTTTGCATCAGCGTTCTCGCATACTTTCATCAACTTTAGTTTGCAGCGGGCTTAACAAATAAGTGATGACGCGACGCTTCCCAGTTTTAATTTCTGCAGTTACATTCATACCGGCTGTTAAATTCACTTTTTTACCATCTATCATCAGATAATTTCTGTCCAGAACAATAGTAGCAGCAAAAACCAGCCCCAACTTTTCATCCTCAATTGCATCAAAGCTTACATTTTTTACTTTACCAGTAAGGTATCCGTAGCGAGTATAGGGAAAGGACTCAATTTTAATAATGGCACTTTGTCCTGCTTTAACAAAACCGATATCTTTATTCGGAACAAGTGCTTCGATTTCCATCTGATCCTGATCCGGCACAATAACCATAATTTGCTGAGCAGCTGTAACGACACCGCCTATAGTATGTGTGGCCAGTTGCTGCACCGTACCGTCGACAGGTGATTTTAATGTCATTAATTGTTTGCGCTGTAATGCTTTATCAGTTGCTTCTGTTAGTTGCTGAATTTGTTCATTGGCCTGACGCAATTGATCGAGTGTATCGCGTCTAAGGGTATTAGTCTGTAACAGTCTGTTTTGCTCAGCTTCGCGTATACTTTCCTGAATTTGACGAAGCTGACTACGCTGACTGGCTAAGTCATTTTTATTTTGAATAAACTTGCTTTCCTGCTCGTAATAAGCATGTTTGGATACAAAATTTTGTGCCAGTAAGTCCTTGTAATCAGCTGTACGACGTTGCTCAATGGCTGTAGTTTGTTCAAGTTTACTTACCTGTGACTGGGTTCCCTGTAACTGTGCCTGATGTTCGCGCAGTACAGTCTGCAATTGGGCATCCTGAGTAAACCATGTTTGGAACTGATTTATAGCTAATGATTGTGCTTCCATAATCTGATCAGGAGTCAACTGCCATTTTGTTGCTAGTTCATGATCCAATACAGGAGGCTGATGTGTATCAACAGCACGAATCACCGCTTCCAGACGTAATTTATTTAAACGTGCGGCCTGCAGGGATTTTTCTGACTGAGCATAATCACTGTCAGAACCAATACCACTTAGCTGAACTAATACTTGTCCGCTTTTTACATGATCGCCATTTTTGACTGCAACTTTATCGACAACAGATGTTTCAAGCGGCTGGATAACTTTACTGCGTCCGCCCGGGGTAGTTTTACCCATTGCTACAGCAACAATATCCAGTTTGCCAATTAATGCCCATAATAGTGCCAGCACGGCAAACAGAATAATCAGTCTTGCTGTCCATTTAGGTGCGGCAGAAACAGGTGTTTCAGTTAATTCCAGATGTGCCGGTAAAAAAGCACGTTCGTCTTCATCTCGTTTAGGCGGGTCCAATTGAAAGCGTACCGCCCAGACATTTTTCCAGACTGTGCTATATCGTTGTAAAAAATCTTTAAAAGCTTGAAAGCGAATGCCCATATCTTATTTTCTTATTTTGAATTTAATGTCAGCTGTTTTGCAGTTGATATAAATAGCGATAGTAACCATTTGGTTTTTCCAGTAACTCCTGATGAGTACCTTCTTCTACTATACAGCCTTTATCCATGGCTATAATACGATTGGCCATACGGACTGTAGACAGACGATGTGCAATAATCAGTACAGTACGTCCTTTGCAGATAGCCTGCATATTTTTCATAATAGCTCGTTCGGATTCATAATCCAGAGCACTGGTTGCTTCATCAAGAATCAGAATACGCGGATTTCCTACCAGAGCCCGGGCAATTGCTACTCGTTGTCTTTGCCCTCCAGAAAGGCCTGCGCCCTGTTCTCCAACTATAGTGTCATATCCTTCCGGCAACTCCATGATAAATTCATGTGCACCGGCCATTTTAGCAGCATACATCACTCTTTCTAGCGGCATACCCGGATCAGCAAGAGCAATATTGGCACGGATACTCTGATTGAGCAGAATGTTTTCCTGAAGTACCACACCTACCTGACGCCTTAACCAGGCCGGGTCAGCCAGCGCCAGATCATTACCATCAACTAAAACCCGCCCCCGCTCCGGTGTATATAAACGCTGTACCAGCTTGGTTAGAGTGGATTTACCTGAACCAGAACGCCCGACAATTCCCAGAATTTCTCCGGGCCGGATATTTAAACTCAGATCCCGTAATATTTCTGCACCATCAGGCCGG
Source organism: Snodgrassella sp. ESL0304 (assembly GCF_013344995.1). Lineage (NCBI taxonomy): Bacteria > Pseudomonadati > Pseudomonadota > Betaproteobacteria > Neisseriales > Neisseriaceae > Snodgrassella > Snodgrassella sp. ESL0304. The sequence goes on along the minus strand of NZ_JAAEDR010000014.1, from coordinate 4,852 downwards.
TAGCGAAAAGAAATTTTTTCAAATTCAATTTGTCCTTTAATATTGGGGAGAGCCATGCGCGAAGTTGGATTTTCCGTCGGAGTATTCAGAATATCTCCTAACCGTGATACCGATATCCCCACTTGCTGGAAATCCTGCCATAGTTGTGCCAGCCGGATAACAGGAGCCGCTACTTGTCCTGCAAGCATATTAAATGCAATTAACTGACCTACAGTCAGATCGCCCTTAATTACCAGATGCGCACCAAGCCATAATGTAACAACTGTAACCAGTTTTTGAATAAACTGTACACCTTGTTGTCCGATAGTAGCCAGCCGGGCAACGCGAAAACCGGAATTGACATAAGCGGCCAGTTGCTGATCCCAGCGTCTGGTCATCTGTGGTTCAACGGCCATTGCTTTAATGGTACCGACAGCAGTGACTGATTCAACCAGAAAAGACTGATTATCGGCATTGCGGGCAAATTTTTCATTCAAACGAGCACGCAAAATCGGGCTGATAGTTGCAGACCAGATGGCATAGCAGGGCAGGGAGATAACAACTACCAATGTTAGCCAGCCACTATAAAACCACATAACCAGCAAGAAGATAAAAGAAAAACATAAGTCTAAAACAGAAGTTAATGCCTGTCCGGTTAGAAAATTCCGGATTTGTTCCAGTTCACGCACCCGTGCAACGGTATCTCCCACTCTGCGATGCTCAAAATAAGCCAGAGGCAGACTTAACAGATGTCTGAATAATCGTGCACCTAATTCAACATCAATACGTGATGTGGTATGAGCAAATATATATGTACGTAATCCGCTTAGCACGACATCAAAAATAATGATCACCAGCAATGCAATAGTAATCACATCAAGTGTAGAAAAGCTGCGGTGAACTAGAACTTTATCCATTACCACCTGAAAAAACATAGGTGTAACAAGTGCAAAAAGCTGAATAAAAACGGATACAACCAGTACTTCCAGAAAGATACGCCGGTATTTGATAACAGCCGGAATAAACCATGTGAAATCAAATTTGGCCAGTTGACCAAGTATTGATGCACGGGAAGTAACCAATATAAGCTGTCCAGAATAGCGTTGGGTAAATTCTTCTTTCGTAAGGATAACCGGTTTACCCTGTTCAAGATCCTGAATTAAATAGCGATCACCATCTATTCTAGCCAGAACAAAATGCTGTCCGTCATCCCGCCAAACAACTGCGGGCAAAGCCACAAGATGCAGACGTTCAACATTATGCTTTACCAGTCTGGCTTTTAATCCCAGGTCTTTGGCTGCCAATAGCCATTGCTCACTGTTTAAATCCCCTTTTTCAGCATATTTATGGGTAATATCGGCAGGATTAACTGCCAAACCATGAAAATGGGCAATAAGTACGAGTGCAGTAACCGCTATATTGGGTTTTTGAAAACTATCTGATTTTTTTAAAGAATCAGATTTTGAAGGCAGAGACTCAGGTGATAATGACATAGGTATTAAAAATATCTTAATTTAAGATGACAAATTAACATAAATAATAACAAAAATACACATAAAAAAGACAATAAAATCCAAATATTTAATATTTAATTATATTGTATAAAATTTAAAATATATATAAATAATATGTATATATTTGACTTAACATCAAATAATGTTAAATTTAATTGATATCAATTCAGGATTCTAGTAGTCTGTTTTAAATCAGATTTTGTTGATTTTATATAAAAAGGATAACTAAGTTCATATAAGAATATTTCTAAACACGAACTAGTATTTTATTCCTTGTTAATATAAAAATGATATACAGATAATTTTATTTAATAAGTTAAATGTAGAGTTGTATTTATTGTTTTGTTTATAAAGTAAAGGGGGATTTTATATAAATAGAAATTAATTATTAGAATGCAAATATTAAATTTAACTTTTGTATTAATTTTTTTTAATTAAGGATTAGCTATATGAATGCGTTAATAAAAGAATACCAATATCAGAATACCAGTTCAATATTGTCAGATAATGTGAACCTAATTGAAGGAAGTGATAAAGATGATAATTTATCAGGAACAAGTCAGGATGATACTCTGATAGGAGGTTCAGGGAATGATAAGCTATACGGAGGTGCAGGTAACGACACTTACGTTTTTGCTAAAGGACATGGTAAAGATCTGATAAGTGACGAGGCAGGTGAAGCAGATACGATTCAGTTTTTAGATGTCAATTTTGAAGAAGTGAAATTCAGGAAAAAAGACAATACACTGTTTATTTATGGTTATAACGAAGGAGATTCAGTTGAAATAAAAGATTTCTTTATTGGCTGGGGAAATCATTCAATAGAGAATTTTATCTTTAAAGATAGAACAGTTACGTTAGAACAGCTTCAGAAGGAAGGAATGGAACTGTACGGAACATCAGGAAATGACAATATCAATATATCAAAAGGCAGAGGAATACTGCATGGCGGAGATGGTAATGATACTCTTAAAGCCAGTCAATATGATATTGCAAATGACATACTTGATGGTGGTGCAGGAGATGATACATTATGGGGATATAAAGGAGATGACATCCTGATAGGAGGTGGAGGAAATGATAATTTATATGGGGGAGAGGGTAACGACACTTATGTTTTTGCTAAAGGACATGGTAAAGATCTGATAAGTGACGAGGCAGGTGAATCAGATACGATTCAATTTTTAGATGTCAATTTTGATGAAGTGAAATTCAGAAAAAACGGAAATACACTGTTTATTTATGGCTATAACACGGGAGATTCAATTGAAATACGAGATTTTTTTTATTCTAATGGAATTAATGCTATAGAAAATTTTATATTCAAAGATAGAACAGTTACATTAGAGCAGCTTCAGAAAGAAGGAATGGAGTTGTATGGAACATCAGGAAATGACAGTATTTATATACCAAAAGGCAAAGGGATACTGCATGGCGGAGATGGTAACGATAATCTTAGTGCCAGCCAACATGATAACGCAAATGACATACTGGATGGTGGGGCTGGTAATGATACCCTTTATGGATATAAAGGAGATGATACTCTGATAGGAGGTACAGGGGATGATAATTTATATGGAGGAGATGGTAACGATACTTATATTTTTGCCAAAGGACATGGTAAAGATTATATTTCTGACAGTGCAGGAGAATCAGATACGATTCAATTTTTAGATGTCAATTTTGATGAAGTGAAATTCAGAAAAAACGGAAATACACTGTTTATTTATGGCTATAACACGGGAGATTCAATTGAAATACGAGATTTTTTTTATCCGCATAGAGGGTATGCGATAGAAAATTTTCTATTCAAAGATAAGACAATTACCCTAGAGCAATTCCAGAAAGATGGAATGGTAATACAGGGTACTGCCGGCAATGATAGTATTTCGCTTGATACAGGCAGAGCAATATTATTCGGAGAAGATGGGGATGATATTCTCAGTGGAGGAAAATATAATGATGTTTTAGTTGGTGGTAACGGAAATGACGTTTTACAAGCTTATGGAGGAGATAATACATTAATAGGAGGAACAGGTAATGATGATTTAAGAGCAGATGATGGAAAAAATATATTTGTGGGCGGATCTGGTGATGATAATCTTTCCGGCAGTGGTGGTGATGACATATATATATTTTCAAAAGGACATGGAAACGATTTTATCTGGGATGGAAATGTATTATTACAACATAATAATAGTACAGAAGATACTATAATATTTACAAATGTGAATATGAGTGAAGTTATTTTTAGAAAAAAAGGAAATTCATTATTTCTTCTAGGTTATAATCAAGGTGATTCCATTGAAATAAGAGATTGTCTTTCTAAAGGTGTTGGAAATTGGGCTGGGGTTGAGAAATTTGTTTTTAAAAATCAATTAATTACATTATCAGAAATTTTTGCTAGTTTTGAACGAAATGGAAATAAAGATGGTGATTACTATTTTTATACTGGAAATAATGTAAATCATAACGACATAACCGGTCATCCTCAGGTCACACAACAAGTTCAACAGCTTGTTAATGCAATGGCAGGATTAAATACAAATGCAATAGATGATGTGCAATTGTGTGAATTATTAGAACAAAACAGATTACTGGATAATATTGCAACCAGTTTTGATAAATAATTGAAATTTAATTATTAAAGTCTGTGTAAAATAACCTGTGATTAATATTAATCACAGGTTTATAATATATTTGACAAAGATATTTATATAAAATAAAGGTCTATATTAATTATAAAAATTTTGAAAAATATAAATCCAAGATTTTATTAAAATTATTTCATATACAGCAAATATAACAATTATAGCCGGGTAAATATTAATTTTAAATATTTTATTAAATGGTTTATTATTTGATTATTTGAAAAAATTTTTCTAAAGGGATATATTAGCAATGTTTGAACTTATGTTGGCATGGATTCTGATTGGTATAATCTTAATCATTTTAATATTACTATATTGTCTAGTAAGGATAATAGGTAAAGTACAGATTATTGCAAAAAATAATCCCAAAAAAACAAAATATATAGTAATAGTTTTATCCATGATATTAATTATTGCAGGAGGATTTAAAATAAAAAAGCTATATTATGAAAGACCTCCCTATCGCTTCTGGTATGAATTATTAGAAAAAAATTCTAAACCTTTTTACATTTCACAAAACAAGTTTGAGGAAAAGAATAGAGAAGGATACTGCTGGCGAGACAGGACCTGTAACTATCCCCTAAAATAGTACAGCAAGAAAGTAGAAAATTCTCTATGATATTTTTAAGGAGAATTTCAATATGAAAAAATTTTCAGAGCATCAAATTGTATCTATTTTAAATGAAGCTGAAGTTGGCATCTCTGTCA